>JBMYRX010000001.1:0-112089 GCA_049602715.1 Paracoccaceae bacterium
CACATAACCAATTATGTGCGAAAAATCGTTGGCTCGTGGATAGAAACGACTCAAACCTACTTCAGGGGTTACACCCGGCAAAGAAGGTGAATTTACCGCTATACTGGTTAGATCCTCCCAAGTTATATTATCCACGACTGTAATCGGCAAAAGAGGGTTTCGTTTGATAATCTCAAGGTTTAAATCTTTTTTTCTCTTGTTTGAAAATTTTAAAATTTTTTGTAAATTTTCTAATAACTCTTCAAGATTTGTAATTTCATCTTTTATTAAACTTACTTTAAAATTCTGTTTATTTCCGGCCAGTAATATACCATTTCTATCAAATATTTTTCCTCTAGCAGGCGATATTAATCTTATATTAATACGATTTTCATCAGCTAACATTCTGAATTTACTTGCTTCTTTAACCTGAAGAAAATGCATTCGATATGCCAAAGCGGTGGAAAACAGTGCCATTGCTCCGCCTAACAAAAAAGCACGTCGATTAGTGAGCTTAGTATTCTCTTTAATATCTAATTCAGAAATTGCCATTACATCCTGACCCTACGTTGCCCTCTATTCGTAATATCAATATGTCTACCGTAGCGAACGCCTAATACATAATGGAGGAAAAAAATAACTAAAGGATATATAATAATAGCGAAAGTAAGTTGGAGTAAAATCATGATTAAAGGTGGGTTTACAATTCTAAAGATAGACTGAAAAAACATGTTAGTAATTATTAATAGTGTGAACACACTGATCACAAAAACCAACTCTTGGCCAAATTTAAAAATGGCTTTTGTTCGCGATATACGCCATTTTATAAAGACAAATATGGTTAGCGAAAGTCCTGACCAAAGGCCAATTGGCCTTAAAAGTATAATATCAGCTACTATATGTACCAAGAATATTATAAATATTGGTAAATAATTAGGTCTGCGAATAAGCCAACCCGCTGTGGATAAAAATAAAAGATCAGGCCATAATATTTCCTGTTGTATAATAGGCAGTGGCAAAATCTGGACTGAAAGTATAAAAAAACTTAGAAATATATATTTTGTAGTATAAATCCAAATTTGTATGTTCATGAAACTATTCATATTTTAATTCTACACGCACCTTAATTTTAGTTTAATCGTCCTGGCTGTTCAAAATAATTTTGCTAGACAGGCCAGAGGAATCAATTATGGGGGTCTTAATAACTTTTAAAAACTTTAATCTTGAGTAATCCGCGATGAGTTGTACTCGCAAACGTTGATCAGGACTGCTGATTACATGCCCAACTAGTATATCAGATGGAAAAGTTTTCCCATCACCAGAGGTCATCACCCTATCTCCTGAACGAATCATATCACTAGTTTCAATTATCTCTATTGGTGGGCTTAAAGAGTTATCACCAAACAAAATTGCTTTACTACCTGAAGGCTCAACTTTTATAGGAATACGACTACTACTATCAATTAACAAAAGAACTCTACTAAGGTTTTTCCCAACTCCTGCTAACCTACCAATTAAGCCAGATTGATCCATTACCGCCCAACCATCTTCAACACCGTTTTCTGTACCAACGTTTAATAAAACTGATCTACGATATGGAGAGCCACTATCAGCTAAAACCAACCCTGTAATATATTTTGATTTTGGACTTATACTAACGTTGTTTAACTCTAGAAGTTGGGCATTTTCTTCTTCTAAACGGATTGCTGCCTCTTTCCAATTTTTTAATCGACGCAATTCAAAGCGTAATTCCTCGTTTTCTTTGATAAGGCCGTTCAAAGATGTCATAACACTCACTGTATTTGTGATACTACGCATTGGTAAAATAAACCATTCGAAGCTAGGTATAAACTTTTCCAAAGCCATCATACGTAATCGCTCTGCTCTTGGGTTATCCAACTTCCAGACTAAAAACATCGCGAATAATATAAAAATTAATGATAAGACAAAAACTGTCCTTAATCCCCTTATATAATCATTTTTCGAATTGGTTTCATTCACTATGAATTATTTCCAGTCGCAAATCATGTTTAAGATGAGGCTTATTAACTCTCATAATCGATTATATGCCTTAATTGTTTTTCATATTCTAGTGCTTTGCCTGTACCTAAAGCAACACAATTTCTACTATCTTCAGCTACAGAAACTGCTAAACCTGTTTGCTCTCTAAGCGCTAAGTCTAATTCTCCTAGAAGGGCTCCTCCACCCGTTAGCATTATCCCTCGATCGACAATATCAGCAGAAAGATCCGGAGGAGTGGCCTCTAATGCCATCATAACTGCATCACAGATTTGTTGAACCGGCTCAGCCAAAGCCTCGGCGACTTGTGCTTGGTTTATTTCTATTTCCTTTGGAACACCTGTTAATAGATCCCTTCCGCGAACTTGCATTGAAGAACCCCTATTGTCATCAGGCTTACGTGCTGAGCCTATAGATTCTTTTATCTTCTCAGCGGTTGCGACCCCAATAAGCATATTTTTAAATCTTCTAAGATAAGACATTAACGCCTCGTCCATTCGATCTCCCCCGACTCGAACTGAATTCGCATAAACGATATCACCAAGGGATAATACCGCGACTTCGGTAGTACCTCCTCCTATATCAACGACCATCGAGCCAGTCGGATCAATAATAGGCATCCCAGCTCCGATTGCGGCAGCAATAGGTTCAGAGATCAAGCCGGCCTTCCTAGCACCTGCTCCCAATACAGACTGCCTAATCGCCCTTTTCTCAACAGGTGTAGCGCCCTGAGGAACACAAACAATTATTTTAGGTTTTGTAAAAGTTGAATGTTTGTGAACTTTACGGATAAAATGTTTAATCATCGCTTCGGCAGAATCAAAATCTGCTATGACTCCATCTTTTAGAGGTCTAATAGCTTCAATACTCCCAGGCGTCCGCCCAAGCATTAATTTCGCAGCATCACCCACAGCTAGTATTTCTTTTGAACCGTTTCGAATTTGATATGCCACAACCGAGGGTTCATCTAAAACGACACCTTTCCCCTTAGCATATACCAAGGTATTCGCGGTACCTAAATCGATAGCCATATCTACTGAAAAAATATTAAAAAAGAACCCTTTTGCCATCCATTAGTCTTTCAAATGATAGTGAAAAATTTTAAATATTAAATTATAAACATTTATAAAATATTATGATAGTAATATTATTCTATTATTATTAATCTGTTAGTTAGTCAATTTACGAAACGTCCTTGTAAGAAACATCCGCTATATCTTGTCCAGTTTTTTCGCGTCTGATTATAAGCCGATTAAGAGCACTTATGTAAGCTTTGGTAGAGGCAACCACAGTATCAGTATCCGCTGATTCTCCAGTAGAAATTTTTCCATCTTCTTCCATTCTAACCGAAACAATTGCCTGGGCATCTGTGCCCTCAGTTACAGCCTGAACCTGATATAGTTGGAGCCGCGCTGAATGGGAAAATATAGCCTTAACTGCATTGAATGCGGCATCTACCGGCCCATCCCCAGTCGCTTCAACACCTTTTTCTTTACCATCAACAATTAATACTAGTTCTGCTGTACGAGGACTTTCAGTACCGCAGATGACCTTTAAGCTTTTAAATTGTATTGTATTTGAGTCCTCTATTGAAGATTGCTCTATCATTAAAGCAATTAAATCATCATCAAAAACTTCTTTCTTCTGATCAGCTAGGGCCTTAAATCGGATGAATATATCCTTTAATTGATTATCTCCAATTTCATACCCTAATTCATCAAGTTTTGCCCGAAGTGCGGCTCGACCCGAATGTTTACCCATTACTAAATTAGTCGCAGAGAGACCAATATCGGAAGGTTTCATTATTTCAAAGGTTTCAGAATTTTTTAACATCCCATCTTGGTGAATACCACTTTCATGAGCAAAGGCATTTTTACCCACAATCGCTTTGTTGAACTGTACGGGAAACCCCGAAACGGTTGCTACTCGTCTGGAGATATTCATTAGCTTTGTTGAGTCTACCTGAGTGTAAAAAGGTAGAATATCGTTTCGAACTTTTAAAGCCATAACGACTTCTTCCAACGCTGTATTACCAGCTCTCTCACCCAAACCATTAATAGTGCATTCAATTTGCCTTGCACCAGCATCAACTGCTGCAAGAGAGTTAGCTGTCGCCATTCCTAAATCATTATGACAGTGGGTTGCAAAGATAATTTCGTCAGTGCCTGGTACTTTATCTATTAACATAGAAATTAAATCAGCACTCTCCTTTGGCGCCGTATATCCGACGGTATCAGGGATATTTATTGTAGTTGCTCCAGCTTTAATCGCTATTTCTACAACCCTACATAAATAATCGAATTCCGTACGAGTTGCATCCATTGGGGACCATTGAACATCATCGCATAAATTCCTTGCATGTGCTACGGTCTGGTGGATTTTTTTTGCCATTTCGTCTTTGCTGAGATTCGGTATAGCTCTATGTAGAGGAGACGTTCCAATAAATGTATGAATCCGTGGCTGGGAAGCAGCCCTGACAGCCTCCCAACATCGATTAATATCCGTAAGATTTGCTCTAGCGAGACCACAAACTGAAGCATTTTTAGTTCTTTTCGAAATTTCTTTAACTGCTTCAAAATCCCCTTCTGAAGCTATGGGAAATCCAGCTTCGATTATATCCACTCCCATATCATCTAACAAACCGGCTATTTCTAGTTTCTCATTATGGCTCATGGTCGCGCCTGGAGATTGCTCACCATCACGTAAGGTTGTATCAAATATTAGTACATTAGTTTGTTTACTCATAACTTTAATCCTGCAATGTTTTTCTTATTTGACGCTAAACACCCCTGAGCGTTCGCGCCCGAGAGCACGCTCAGAGGTTTCTCAGCAGGAGTTTTCTATTAATAATAATATTTTTAGAACAATATGACAAATTCAACATAAAAAAAATTATATAGCTTTAATGGAAAAAGAAAAGTACGAATTTATAGCTTTCTTAATAAAATACGAACCTAAATTACAATATCTTGTTTATTAGTCTTTAGGTATGAGCCTCTTTTTTGCATCAGAAAGTCTTCCATTTAACCAGTTTCCTATTGCAACTTCACCATTACTGTACTTCATGGTACCATGACCGGATCGTTTCCCATTCTTAAGATGCCCTGTATAAATTGATCCGGACTCATAGTTTTCTACTCCTTTACCGTCTCTCCGCCCATTTTTCCAATTACCCAAATAAGAATAACCAGTTTTTTCTTTTAAAACACCATACCCATGGCGTTGGCCATTTTCAAACATACCTTCGTAAGTCGACCCGTTGGGATAGGACGATTTACCTTGACCATGCCTTTTGCCTTGGACCCATGATCCAGCATACTCATATCCAGATGGGTCTTTCAATTCCCCCTCACCATCATATTTTCCATCCAAAAAAGTTCCTCGATAGATCACACCATTTGAGTAAGTATAGGTACCTTTACCAGAAATCGCCCCATTTCTCCAATCTCCTTGATAGCTCGACTTATCTGGATAGACCATTTTCCCAATACCATTAAGAACATCTTTTACTAAAGAACCTACGTATACCGAGTCATCTGGGTATGTTATTGTACCTTCCCCATGCATCTGATCGTTTAGCCAGGACCCTTGATAGACAAATCCATCATTACCTTTAAAAATTCCCTGACCATTTCTTTTATCCTCCGAAAACAAACCATTATAAATGTCACCGGTACAATACTTCATTTTACCAATTCCATGTCTCTTTCCAGACTTGAATGAACCCTCATATTGGTGCTTAGTTATTTCCATCTTTTTTTCTACACACTCGCTTACCTCCGGATAAGATAGCTTTCCCATTCCATTCCATTTTCCCTTACTCCACAGACCATCATAAATTAAACCAGTTGTTAATGTTAACTTTCCTTTTCCTTGCGGGTATTGGTCTATCATATTTCCAACATACTTTGACCCATCCGAGTATGAAATAAACATCTTTCCATTTTGTTTTCCATCACTCCAAGAACCAAGGAAAATATGACCTTCTTTAGAGGTCAGCTTCCCAGAGCCATGGAATTTAAAATTTTTAAAATCACCCTTGTAAATGGACCCATCCGATAACTTTAGGACTCCTACCCCATCGGGGATTCCGTTCCTCCATTCCCCACGATAAGTTCTATTTTGGAGAAATCTCATTTCCCCATTCCCAAATGGTTTTCCAGCCTTGAAGTCACCTTCATAGATTGTACCATCAGGATATTTTGCTATTCCTTTCCCCTGTATTTGACCATTAACCCAGGTGCCTTTATATTCATAACCATTCGGCAATAAATAGGTACCTATCCCGTGGTGAAGCCCCTTTTTTAATGGCCCAGTATATATCGACCCATCAGGATATTTTTTAACTATGCTATCATCTGCTTTCACGATAGTTCCTGTAGTTAAAAAAAGGATAAAAATAACTTTTAAAAATTGATACAATCTGTTTCCACTATATAGTAACTTCAAGTGAAAGCTTACGTCACATAATAACTGCTGACAAGAGATTGGTTATGGTATTAGGTTCAAAATAACTAACAAAAAGTAAATATTTTATGATAGAGAAAAAATATGAGAAATACATTTCGACTTACAATATGCCAACTGAATCCAATAGTAGGAAATTTTCAAGAAAATCTTTTAAAAGTAGTTGATTCTTGGAATTACGCAAAAGCGGAAAAAGCAGACATGCTTGCGCTACCCGAAATGTTTATAACTGGGTATCAAACTCAAGATTTAGTTTTAAAATCAGCCTTTATAGAGGATGTAGAAGAGTTTATAAAAAAAATAACTCGGAAATGTTCTGATGGTCCAGCAATCGGTATCGGTCATCCATTAAGAAAAGATAAAAAATTATATAATGCTTATTCAATTTTAAACAAAGGTAAGATAACTGCGTCTGTATTAAAACAAACACTCCCCAACAATAGCGTATTTGATGAAAAAAGATTGTTTAGGGCCGGTCCACCAACTGGCCCCTATACCGTGGAGAATATCAGGATAGGCTCACCGATTTGCGAAGATGCTTGGTATCCTGAAGTATCTGAAACCCTGTTAGAGTCAGGGGCTGACTTATTGTTAGTCCCCAACGGTTCTCCTTACGCAAGATCGAAATACGATTTGAGGGTCAATATGATGGTATCAAGAGTAGTAGAAACTGATTTACCATTGGTTTATTTAAATATGGTAGGTGGCCAAGATGACCAAGTTTTTGATGGGGGTTCATTTGTAATAAACCCAGGAGGCGAGCTCGCTGTTCAGTTACCTTTTTTCGATGAATGCACAGAAACGATAGAATTTTTAAGAAAAGAGTCCAAATGGGTGGCAAAAATAGGAAAAAGGGTTTCGCAACCGTCTGAATTAGAAAAAGACTACCACGCGATGGTAAAAGGACTCAGAGACTATTCCGACAAAACTGGTTTTAAAAAAGTTATTTTAGGGATTTCGGGCGGGATAGACTCTGCTTTAGTTGCTACGATTGCTACCGACGCATTAGGTCCAGAAAATGTAAGGTGTGTCATGTTGCCTTCTGAATTCACCTCAGATACATCAATCAATGATGCTAAGAAGATCACTGAAAATCTCGGTGTAAAAATCGATACATTGGATATTTCTAAAACGTTTTCTACTGTCCTCGAAGATCTTAAGCCATTTTTCAAGGGTCTTCCCATTGAAACAACCGAAGAGAATATTCAATCAAGACTGAGAGGCGTTTTTCTGATGGCGATGAGCAATAAATTCAACGAACTATTGCTGACCACTGGAAACAAATCAGAAGTAGCAGTAGGTTATTCGACAATTTATGGTGATATGGCCGGTGGTTTTAATCCAATAAAAGATTTATATAAAACTAGAGTTTTTGAAACATGTAAATGGCGAAATAATAACTGCAAACCGTGGATGTTAATTCAAAAGGAATCACTAATACCCGAAAATATAATAGTTAAAGCTCCGTCTGCAGAACTAAGAGAGAACCAGAAGGACGAAGATAGTCTGCCTCCATATGAGATACTTGATGATATATTAGAACACCTTATAGATTACGATGCTTCGGTGATAGATTGCGTAAACAGAGGACATGATAGAGAGTTAGTTAAAAAAATAGAAAAGCTCATATACATGAGTGAATACAAACGCTTTCAAGCTGCTCCTGGTATAACTTTAACTGGGCGATCTTTTTGGTTAGACAGACGTTATCCAATTGTAAATCATTGGCGAGATAGCTCTTGAATCTTACAATTTTAAAAAATAATTGTTGATTTTACTGAATTTAGAATATGCAAATTAACTCTATTATATTCTTTAACAACAATTTATAGGAATTTGATATGACAATAACGCGATTTGCTCCCTCACCCACTGGCTTTCTACACGTAGGAAATCTGAGAACAGCATTAATAAATTTCTTAGTTGCAAAAAAGAATAATGGTACATTTATATTGCGCTTGGATGATACTGATCCAGCTAGATCTAAAACCATTTATGTTGACCAAATAAAAAGAGATCTAGAATGGTTGGGCTTAGAATGGGATAGAGTTGAAACTCAATCTTCTAGGATCGAACGCTATAAATCTGTGGCTTCAGAGCTTAAAAGAATAGATCGCCTATATGAGGCGTTTGAAACCTCAACTGAGTTAGAGTTAAAAAGAAAAAAGCAGCTTAATATGGGGAAACCTCCCGTTTATGATAGATCGGCTTTAAATATCAGTGCTGAGGAATTAAAAAATTTAAAAGAAACTGGAGAGGGTTACTGGCGTTTCTTGCTAGACCATAATCGCGTTAATTGGCAGGATGGTATCCTGGGTTCAATGTCTATAGACTCTAAAAGTGTCTCTGACCCAGTTTTAATAAGAAAAGATGGACAATTCTTGTACACACTGGCTTCCGTAGTTGATGATATCGATATGGGAATAACTAATGTCGTTAGGGGAGCAGATCACGTAACCAATACCGCAACTCAAATACAAATTATAAACTCCTTGGGTAAAGTTAGTCCAAGCTTTTCTCATCATTCATTATTAATCGGTCCAAGTGGAGAAGCTCTTTCAAAAAGGTTAGGAGCTCTATCCTTAAAAGATCTAAAAACTTCAGGTATTGAAGCGATGGCTCTTTTAAGTCATTTATCTAGCATAGGGACCGCTAATCCAATTGAATTATCTGAATCTATTGAAGAATTGGTCCGTAATTTTGATTTAACCCATTTTGGATCTTCTCCAACCAAAATAGATGTAAAAAATTTACAACCTTTAAGCGTTAAATATCTAAAAACGCTACCTTTTAAAGTGGTAACAGAAGATTTAGAGGCTTTAAAAATTGATAAGGCTTTACATGAAGATTTCTGGAATATGGCTAAAAATAATATACAATCGCGAGCTGATTTAGAAAAATGGTGGAAAATTTGTTCACAAGGAATAAAGCCAAATATATCAGAAAGTGATAAGGAGTTTATTAATCTAGCCTTTAGTATTTTACCTAATTTTCCATATGATAAAAATACTTGGTCCATTTGGACCAGGAGAGTCCAAGAGAAAACTGGTCGTTCCGGGAAAAATCTTTATATGCCTTTAAGAAGTGCGCTAACTGGGATGGAGCATGGGCCAGACATGTCGCTGTTGATGCCATTACTCCAGCATATTAATAAACCTTAGGATACTTGCAACCATTCTAGAAATAACTTCTCAGAGTCAGAGCTATTCCAATCTATGACCCCTTTAACTCTACCGACTTCTTCCCCCTTGCGATTGAGCATTACAGTAGTGGGAAGGGCTTTTATTTTAAATTCTCTAGCTAACTCACTTTTGGGATCAAAATATTGGCTGAGAAATTTTAAGTTTTTTTGTTGGTAAAAAGTATCTACTTTCTCTCTTGAATTTCTTCCTGTAGCGACAGCTATTACTTCAAAATCATTATTTTTTAACTTCCCCTTTAATTTATCTAAAGCAGGCATTTCTTCTATGCATGGAGCGCACCATAGTGCCCAAAAATTTAGAATTATAAATTCACCCTTAAAATCTGAAATAGATATTTTTGTTCCATCTAAACCTTCAAAAGCTAAATCTGAATAAGTCTTCGGTTCACGATGGAATCTAATTTTTGCGAGATCGTTGTTGGCCAAAGCCAATAAATTAACTATATCAGCACTTACGGTGTTTGCACCGACCGAAATGCAAGCGTATAATAATATAATTTTAATAATTTTCATTTTAATCATCCTTTGAGAGAGTTAATGACCAAAAATAAATCAAACGCAATGTGGGGTGGACGTTTTGCCTCAGGACAAGACACTTTAATGGAAGCCCTGAACGCATCTATTGAATTTGACCAAAGATTAGCAACTCAGGATATTGATGGTTCTATAGCACACGCACTAATGTTGGGTCAGACAGAAATTATAACTGAGCATGATTCGCAACAAATTATAAAGGGGCTCGAGAAAATTAAGGAAGAGATCGAAAATAATCAATTTATTTTTAAAAAATCTTTAGAAGACATACATATGAATATTGAAAGTAGATTAGCTGAATTAATAGGCGACACCGCTGGGAGGCTTCATACAGCAAGATCTCGTAATGATCAGGCCGCAACTAGTTTCAAGCTTTGGGTGAGAACACAAATACAAAATATGATGATTTTGATAAGAGAGCTTCAAAAAGAGCTTATTAAAAGTGCTGATACGAGGATTGACTGGGTTATGCCCGGATTTACACACCTTCAAACCGCTCAACCAATAACATGGGGTCATCATATGCTTGCCTACGTAGAAATGTTTGAAAGGGATTTTCTTAGATTTGACGATGCGAAACGACGCTTAAACCAAAGTCCTCTAGGATCATCAGCGTTAGCAGGAACTTCTTTTCCAATTGACCGGCAATTTACCTCTAAAACTCTTAACTTCGATGGACCAACTGCGAATTCCTTAGACTCAGTATCGGATAGGGATTTCGCTCTTGAGTTTTTAAGCGTATCTTCAATCTGCGCAATGCACCTTTCTAGGTTTTGTGAAGAAATCGTTGTATGGTCTTCAGCCCAATTTAAATTCGTTACCCTGTCCGATGAGTTTTCTACAGGTTCTTCGATTATGCCTCAAAAGAAAAACCCAGACTCAGCGGAACTTATAAGAGCAAAAATTGGTCGGGTTTTTGGTTCAAATGTTGCTTTAATGATGGTTATGAAAGGATTACCCTTAGCATATTCGAAAGATATGCAGGAGGATAAGGAACAAGTATTCGATGCCTCAGATAATCTATCGATATCTTTAAAAGTTATGACAAAAATCATTGCCACTATGAAAGTGCATAAGAACAGTCTTGAAGACGCAGCGTCTCAGGGGTTTTCAACCGCTACAGACTTGGCAGATTGGTTGGTTCGAGAATTACACTTACCTTTTCGAAAAGCTCATCATATTACTGGGGCAATAGTCAAAAAATGCGAGGATCAAAATTGCAACTTGTCAGACTTAAGTCTGGAAGATATGAAAATTATTGAACCTGGAATCACTAAGGATGTATTTAGTGTGCTAAGCGTCAAAAAGTCCGTCCTCAGTCGATGTAGTTTTGGTGGGACCTCACCAATACAAGTAACAAAACAAATTTTACGTTGGAAAGATAAACTTAATGAAGAAATTAATTAATTTAATGATTTTATTTACTATAATGGGGTGTGGTATTGATGGACCACCAATTCCACCGGAAAACAACGCTAGTTTGACAAAACCTATTATATTACTACCATTAGGTAATAATATTACTGCAAAATTATAATAAGAAACTATTTTAAGGAATATAAAAGATAATGCATCTGTTTGAAACTCTCAGTATATACAATCGTCAGAGAAGGTAGCATATGGAAAAAATCCCTATGACACCAAGAGGTTTTAAATCTCTAGATAGCGAGCTGAAAAATTTAAAAAGCGTTGAAAGACCGGCTATTATAAAAGCTATAGCTGAAGCGCGTGAACATGGTGATTTATCAGAAAATGCCGAATACCATTCTGCTCGGGAAAAACAAAGCTTTATTGAAGGCCGCATAAAAGAGCTTGAGGCTTCTTTAGGGATGGCGGAAGTTATAGATCCTGTAACCCTTTCAGGTTCAGTCAAGTTTGGTGCAACTATTTTATTATTCGATGATGAAAATGAAAAAAAACAAACCTTTCAAATTGTAGGCAGTTCTGAAGCTGATATAGAAAATGGGTTACTAAATATACAGTCACCTTTAGCTAGGGCATTAATAGGAAAAGATATTGGTGATAGTATCGAAGTGAAAACACCAGGTGGAACTCGAGACTACGAAATTCTTGATGTTAAGTATATCTAGGACCATAAAATGGTACAAAAGAATACACCTCAAAAGGAAATCTTTTTCACACAAAGATCAACGAAACAGTTAGAAAAACAAAAGAAACCCATCTTTTTAATTTTGATATTTATATGGATATCTGTTTTAATATCGATGATTATTGTCACTTCCTTGATTGATATAAATGATAAATTTTTTATATATTTCTTTATTCTAAATCTTCTAGTACTGGTCGGTTTAGTAACAAAAATAAATACAGAATTAATTAAAAAAATCGATACCATTGAAAGTACTATTTCACGGATAACTGAAAAAGTAAGCCGCTCACAAATAACAAAAGCTGAAAAAGAGTCTGATGAGACTATCAAATACCATAAAGATCCAATTGATTTAACCATACTTCTCTCTAATCAAACAAAATTGGAAAATAGGATTTCTGATCTTGAAACCAAAGTTTATCCACATATGCAATTGCAGGAACGAATAGGTGCTAATGGAAACAGCAGTGAAACTGATAAAAAACACAAACTTGGGGCAATTTCGGTACAAGACCTAATTGGTGCACTTAACTTCCCAAAAGACGAAGACGATACCGAAGGGTTTCGTAAGCTTCGCAGAGCACTAGCTGACTCTGAGAATGGTGATCTTCTTAGAGCTAGCCAAGATGTGCAGACCTTGCTGAGTCAGGAAGGGATCTATATGGATGATCTCATTTCTCAGGCCCCAGACCCAGAATCGTGGAGAAGGTTTTCTAAAGGTGAACGCGGTTTTAAGATATCTTCTATGAGTATTGATGATGATGAATATATACTTCCTATTAAGAAAAAAATTCAAAATGACGATATTTTCAAAGATGCAACATATCACTTTTTGAGACATTTCGACTCCTCTTTGCAGGATTTCTGTAAAAAAGCGAGTGATGCGGAGATAGTACGCTTTTCTAACACCCGGACTGCTAGAGCCTTTAAAGTGTTAGGCACCGCTACAAACCGTTTCACTTAGTTATAGAAGTTAAACCGGCAAAACAGTGCCCTTCAAAACAGTTTTCAATGAAAAGCTAGACTGTACCTGCGCGACTCCGGGTAGTCGCGAAAGAAACTTTCTATGTAGCCTCGCAAAATCATCCGTATCTTCGGCGACAACCTTTAAAAGATAATCAGCAGAACCAGCCATAAGGTTACATTCTAATACATTAGGAATCTTCTTTACTTCTTTTTCAAACTTATCTAACACCTCATCGGTTTGCCCATTAAGAGTGATTTCTACAAAAACAGTAGTAGATAAGCCAACTTTTATCGGGTCAATTAACGCAACATAATTTTTAATAATATTATCTTTTTCTAGTCGTAAAACTCTTCTATGACACGCTGAAGGTGATAAACTTATTTCATCTGATAATTGAGAATTTGTTATTCGACCTCTCTTTTGAATAATTTTTAAGATTCTGATATCTGTTCTATCAATAGTATGCACTTTCGAATAATCCTTTATTTTTTTTATTTTATATCGAATATTATTCGATAAATTGATAAAAATATAGACTAATAAGGAAATTTCTTTCCTCATAATGAGTTAAAATTAATTATATAAAATATCTAAAGGAGATATTATGAAAATCGGCTGCCCAAGAGAAATTAAAGCACAAGAATTCCGTGTAGGACTAACGCCAAATGCTGTCCAAGAACTTCTTCTTCAAAACCATACAGTTTTCATAGAAAAAAATGCCGGGTTAGGTTCAGGGTTTACTGATGAACATTACAAGGAGGCGGGTGCAACTATCATTTCATCGGCCGAAGAGTTATTCCACGAGTCGGAAATGATCGTAAAAGTAAAAGAACCTCAGAAAATTGAACGAAAACTCTTAAAAAAAGACCACGTACTTTTTACTTATCTGCATTTGGCACCCGACCCCGACCAAACTCGTGATCTACTAGCCTCTGAATGTACAGCAATAGCATATGAAACCGTGACAGATAAGTACGGTGGTTTACCGTTATTGGCTCCAATGTCAGAAGTTGCGGGGCGTTTAGCACCCCAAGTAGGAGCCTGGACATTACAAAAGGCCAATGGAGGTCGAGGGATATTACTTGGGGGCGTCCCTGGGGTGGAACCTGCTAATGTGATTATTATTGGGGGTGGAGTTGTAGGGGCGAATGCCGCAAAAGTCTCACTAGGAATGGGAGCAAATGTGACAATCCTGGAACGATCTATAAATAAGATGCGTGAACTCGAAAATATATTTCAAGGTAGGGTACAAACCATCTATTCGAGCACTGGAAATACAGAAAACCTAATTAAAAATGCTGATTTATTAATAGGGGCTGTATTGGTTCCAGGAGCAACCGCACCCAAAATAGTATCTCGAGAACAGCTATCATCTATGCGAGAAGGTGCGGCTATTGTTGATGTTGCAATAGATCAGGGCGGTTGCTTTGAAACCTCAAAAGCCACTACTCATGAAGATCCAATATATGATGTAGATGGAATAATGCATTATTGCGTTGCAAATATGCCCGGAGCAGTGTCACGAACCTCTACCATAGCGCTTGGCAATACTACCATACCTTTTGTATTAGCTATAGCTAATAAAGGTTGGCGTAAGGCATGTGACAATGATCGCCATTTATTAAATGGGTTAAATATTCATAATGGATTATTAACCTATAAAGCAGTAGGGGAAGCGTTAGATATAAAAGTTACTAGCCCGGACAAGGCTATCTCTATATCATAAAGCTTTGATCGGATTTGTAATACTAATTTAACATGTATTGGAAAACTGCTTATTAAGCTCTAAGCTCTCCACCCGTTTTTTCTTTGACACTCTCAATTATTTTACTTGATACTTCATCTATTTCTTTCTCAGTTAAGGTCTTCTCGAGCGGCTGCAAACGGACGGAAACTGCTAGTGATTTCAATCCAACTCCTAGCTGTTGATGGGCTTTTTCTCCAGAAAATTCATCAAAGACTGTAACACACTCAATTAATTTAGTATCCACACTCTCGCTCGCGATTTTTAAAGCAGACGCCTCAACCCTTTCATCCAAAACAAATGAGAAATCTCTTTCAACAACCTGTAAATCGTTCATCTTGAGTGCCTGACGAGTAGTGCTTTTTTTGTTTTTAAATGGGATTTTTTCTATAAAAATAGTGAATGCTAAGACCGCCCCCTTCAAACCATAGGCTTTAATAATTTTAGGATGTAACTCTCCAAAAATTGCAAGACTATTTTTTGGACCCAATGAAACCCTAGCAGACCGTCCAGGATGCCATATTTTCGGTACGTCACGATATATTTTATACTGCTTAGTTGCACCCAATGCCTCAAGTGTTTCTAAAGCATCAGCCTTCACGTCGAAAGGATCAACTACTCTACGTTCGCCATGCACATCCCTTGAATTAGAACAACCAATCAAAAGCCCACTCGCCATTATAGATTGTTGACCCGGGTCCTTACCATGAAAGATTGTTCCAACCTCAAATAGTTTTAGATCTAAGTAACCCCTTGCCTGATTCCGAGAAGCCGCATTTAGTAAACTGGGCAAAAGGTCTGGTCGCATATAGCCCATTTCAATAGAAATTGGGTTATCAACTAAGATTAAATTATCTTCTGAACCAAATTGAGTAGCTCCATATTTTTCGATAAAACTATATGAGACGCATTCATTGTAACCTAACGAAGCAATTTTCCGGCGAGCTATTCGTTCACTTCGTTGAAGCGGAGTTAAAATTGGTTTAGGAACACCCAAGGCAACTTTTCTCAAGGGCATTCCTACTAAACTTTGTAGTGATGTCACTCTAACTATTTCTTCAACTAAATCAGCCTCACCTAAAATATCTGGCCTCCAACTTGGCGGAGTTGCTGTTCCATTTTCAACTTTAAAACCTAATTTTCTCAGAATACTTATTTGTTTTTCTTTAGAAACTTTCATTCCAACTAACGTTTCTACTTTATGTAAGTCTAATGGATAACTTCTCTTTGAAACCACTCTTTCACCAACGTTTATCACATCAGATGGCTTACCACCGCATAGGTCAACAATCATTTTAGTAGCTAATTCTAGCCCTTCATTATTGAATTCCGGATCTATACCTCGTTCATTTCGATACCTAGCATCAGAATTAATCTTAAGAATCCGTCCTGTTTTAGCTATCTGAATTTTATCCCAAACGGCTGCTTCTAAAAAAACATTTTGAGTTTCCTCTGTGCATCCGGAATTCAGTCCACCCATAATTCCTGCAACGCTTAAGACCTCTTTATTATCCGAAATTACTACCATATTTTTAGATAAACTATACGTTTTTTCATCAAGACCTATGAACTCGTGAGATTTATCAAGCCTATGAACTCTTAAGTTTCCATTTATTTTATCTGCATCAAAAACATGTAATGGTCTATTGCTATCAAAAGTAAAAAAGTTTGTGATATCAACCAGAATGGAAATTGGCCTAAGACCCAACGCGACTAAGCGTTCCTTAAGCCAATCTGGACTTGGACCGTTTTTTACCCCTTGAATCAAGCGTCCTGAGAAAATTTCGCAGCCAGCCTCTTTAGTATCTTCATCGATGCTAATATCTATCTTACTACGAAACTCTCCTTTAACAGTCACTTTTACTCGTTCATTTAAAGTTCCTAGACCTTTCGCTGCTAAATCTCTTGCTATCCCAATAATGCCAAGTGCGTCAGGCCGATTTGGCGTTATTGCAATTTCTACTACTGTTTCAATTTTTTTAGGGTCATTTAAGCTCAACCACTCAACAAAAGACTCTCCAACTTCACCAGAAGGAAGTTCGATTATACCATCATGTTCCTCACTTAAGCCCATTTCTCGTTCAGAGCACATCATTCCTGAGCTTTCTATGCCGCGAATATTCCCAATTCCAATAGTTGTATCTATCCCAGGTATATATGATCCAGGTTTAGCAATTACTACATTGATACCAGCTCGAGCGTTTGGAGCACCACATATGATTTGCTTCTGGCCTTCATCCGTATCAACCATGCAAATCTTTAGCCTGTCAGCATTGGGGTGTTGTTCAGCAGTTAACACGCGACCGATAGTAAATTCAGCTAATTTTTCTTTAGGGTTAACAACCTTTTCAACTTCCAAACCTAAATCAGTTAACGCCTCTGTTATTTGATGAACGTCGGCTTCTGTATCTAAATGTTCCTTCAACCAGGAAATAGTAAATTTCATTTACTGAACCTCAAAACTTCTCATAATCAAATCCTATAACAAACAAAATCTAATTTACCTACTTAACCCAGAAGATAAAAGTGGTTGATCAAGAGCTGAAAACCCATAATGTTTTAACCATCTAAGATCAGAGTCAAAAAACGATCGTAGATCAGGAATGCCATATTTCAACATAGCAATCCTATCAATCCCCATACCAAAGGCAAAACCCTGCCATTTTTTTGAGTCAATACCGCCGGCCTCCAAAACCTTTTGATGCACCATACCTGAACCGAGAATTTCCAACCAGTCATCTCCCTCACCCACCTTAAGTTGGCCACCTTCCCAAGAGCACTTAATATCCACCTCTGCTGACGGTTCCGTAAACGGGAAGTGAGAGGCTCGGAATCTTAACTCTACCTTATCTACTTCAAAAAATGATTTTACAAATTCTTCTAATACCCACTTTAAATTAGCCATAGTAATATCCTTATCTAGAGCTAAACCTTCGACCTGGTGAAACATTGGTGTATGTGTTTGATCATAGTCTGCGCGATATACTCTTCCGGGGCAGATAACCCTAATAGGGGCTCCAGCTGTTTGCATAGTTCTAATTTGAACTGGGCTCGTATGGGTCCTTAACACATGGGGTGGTTGCGAAATATCAGATCCACTTTCAATATAAAAAGTATCCATCTCGCCACGTGCCGGGTGATGGCTCGGTATATTAAGGGCATCAAAATTATGCCAGTCACTTTCAATCTGAGGACCTTCTGCAACAGAAAATCCAAGGTCCGCAAATATTTCAATAACCTCATCTGTTACCTGTGACACAGGATGGATTGTACCAGAGTGTCGAACACGCTCAGGTAAGGTCACATCAAGCCATTCAGTACGAAGACGTTCATCTAAAACTTTATCTTCGAACGCTACCTTTTTTGCGTTAACCGCTGAATTTATTTCTTCTTTCAAGGAGTTAAGTAAAGGCCCTTGAAGTAACCTCTGCTCTTGGGGCATAGAACCTAATTCTCTCATTTTAAGACTTATTTGGCCTTTCTTCCCCAAGTACTTTATTCTGATATTCTCTAAGGAGGCTTCATCTTCTGACTCCAAAATATACTTAAGTATATTGGCTCTTAGGTTCTCTAAACTATCCATGCTTTAAACTACCCAAAAATAAATAAATAAATGTTTCCAAAATTCCATGAGCTAGTCTACCACATATCACTTTTTGAAACTGTGTGAAACAGACTTATTAATAGAAAAAAACTACGACATTCTAGCTGTAATTAAAATTTTTCAAAAAACCTCGTTTGAAATTGAAAAAATTTTAATTAACTCATTGCCGCCTTAGCTTTTTCAACTACAGCAGCAAAAGCTTCAGGCTCACAGGCAGCCAAATCGGCAAGTACTTTTCTGTCAACTTCAATACCAGCTTTGTTCAACCCATTGATGAAACGCGAGTAGGTTAACGTATCATCTATAGATCTACATCCAGCATTAATACGCTGGATCCAAAGTGCCCTGAAATTACGCTTTCGAACTTTTCTATCTCTAGTAGCATATTGATTAGCTTTATCTACAGCTTGTGTAGCAACTTTAAAAACATTTTTCCGTCGCCCATAATAGCCTTTTGCAGCCTTAATAACTTTTTTATGGCGGGCGTGGGTAACTTTTCCTGATGTGACTCGTGACATTTAATTATCTCCTTCAACGCGCATATGGCATATATTTTTTTACTATTTTTTCATCTGCTGCGCAGAGTATAGTAGTACCACGGGCATTTCGGATAAATTTTCTACTACGCTTTATCATACCGTGTCTTTTTCCTGCTTGACCAGCTTTCACTCGTCCACTAGCGGTCACAGAAAAGCGCTTTTTGGCGCCAGACTTTGTTTTCATTTTCGGCATTTCCATCTCCTATGTTAGAGTGCTTTCAGTATACCTCGGCATGCCAATAGCCGGATCTACAAATCAGAATTGTGTACTAAGCAACAATACATGTTTTTGCAAGTCCCTTTAAAACATTATTTGATTTCAACATTCAAACTGCGACTTAAGAGTATTTTCTCTATTCCGGCTCACTCGAGAAAATTAATTGTTCATCACATGGAGCGACTCTTAGGATATTTGTTGATCCTGGCACATTAAAAGGTACGCCAGCCGTGACAACAATAAAATCTTTTTCGTTAGCAAATTTATATTTAACTGCTGCTCTAGAGGCATTAACAACAGCCATTTTAAATCTATCCAACTCATCAGTTAAGACCGAATGTGCTCCCCAAGTAAGACACAAACGTCGCGCGGTCGACAAGAGTGCAGTCATAGCAATAATTGGGACGTGCGGTCGCTCTCTCGAAACCAATAAAGCTGTTGTCCCAGATTGACTAAAACAACAAATTGCCTTTATCTTGGTGGTCTCCGCTATCTCTCGTGCGGCTGATACAATTGCATCAGCAACACTTTCTTTATTACCCTCTCTTTGAGCAGCTAAAATATTTCTGTGATTTGGATCACTCTCAACCTCAATCGCAATGCTATCCATAGTTTTTACCGCGTCCTCAGGGAACTTTCCTGCGGCAGACTCCGCTGACAGCATTACTGCATCAGCCCCTTCATATATAGCCGTAGCAACATCAGAAACTTCTGCACGAGTTGGCATTGGACTCATAATCATGGATTCAAGCATTTGAGTCGCAACTATTACAGGTTTTGCAAATTCTCTACATTTACGGATAAGTTGTTTTTGTATAGGAGGAATATTTTGGACTGGAAGCTCTACACCAAGGTCACCGCGGGCGATCATAATCCCATCAGATACTCTTAATATTTCATCGAAATTTTTTACAGCGGCCGGTTTTTCTATTTTTGAAATAATAGCCACTCTACCTTTGCTAAGAGCTAAAGCTTCCTCAACATCTTCGGATCTTTGGACAAAACTTAACGCCAACCAATCAATACCTAAGCTGCAAATAAACTCTAAATCATTTCTATCTTTTATTGATAACGCTTTTACAGGTAGTATCGAGTCTGGTATGTTCACCCCTTTATTATTTGAAATAACGCCACCAACCATAACCTCACACTCAATCGATTTTTTTTTGCAATCAACCACTTTTAGTTTGATTTTCCCATCATTTATCAGAATGGAAGAACCACTATTTAAACTTGAATATATTTCTTTATGAGGGAGCTGAACTCTGCTTCGATCTCCCAGCTTTTCTAATAGATCCAAAGTAAATTTATCCCCAGCGACTAATAAAGCCTGACCATCAATAAATGATCCAACACGTAATTTAGGCCCCTGCAAATCAGCTAATATCGCAATTGGACGAAGGAGATCTTTTTCGACTCTCCTAATTATTTTGTGACACTTTTCTATTTCCTCATGAGTGCCGTGACTCATATTTAACCGGAAAACATCCGCTCCGGCCTCAAACAACTTTTTTATTGTATCATAATCAGAAGATGCAGGTCCTAACGTAGCGACTATCTTTACACTCCTGTGACGTCTCATTTCGCAATCTTTCATTTTTTAATATTCAATTTACTAATTATGAGCTATACTTTAACTCGAAACAACCGTCAGATTAATTAAATTAATTAATGAGCTTTTTATATGCAGTATCAACCATTTTTCGTGGTAGGTTTAGATAGACCTCGGAGTATAACTTGTATTTGTGATCATGCCTCCAACATAATTCCTAAATTTTGGGGCCCTAACGGACTTGGGATTAGCAAATCAGAAATGAATAGACATATTGCATTTGATTTAGGGGCAAAAGATTTAACTTTAAAATTGTCTGAATTTCTTGAAGGCCCAGCAGTACTATCTAACTTCTCAAGATTGGTGATAGATCCCAATCGAGGTATAAATGATCCAACCTTAATAATGAAATTATATGATGGAACTATTATTCCCAAAAATAAAGTAATTAATAATAAAGAAAAAAAAAGACGCTTGATTTACTATTATGATCCATATCATAACGCTATCGAAAAAACAGTTAATTCAATTAAAATGCCTATTGTGATATCCATTCACTCTTTTACCCCTAAATTAAAAAATGGAAAAAAAAGACCTTGGGAAATTGGCATTCTACATACACAAGATCGACGATTATCAGACCTATTATTAAAAAATTTGAAGAAAGATAAAAATCTATGCATTGGAGATGACTTACCTTATTCTGGCGATCTACCCGGTGATACCTTGGATAGGCATTGTGTAAAATCTGGATACGAACATGTTTTAATTGAAATAAGGAATGATCTTTTAGTAAACGAAAAAATGATTAATTCATGGGCGAACTACCTTGGGAAAGTAATTTTGAAAACCGTAAAACAGTAAGGAATTAATAATGGATAAAAAGACAAAAACCGAAATAGAAGCAGCCGCTTTTAGAACTTTACGAGACCATTTAATTAAAAGAAAAGACGTCCAAAATATTGATCTGATGAATTTAGCAGGGTTTTGTCGAAACTGCTTAAGTCGATGGTATCAGGAAGCTGCTCAAGAAAACGGCCAACAAATCAATAAAATGGAAGCAAGAGAGATTTTTTATGGTATGCCATTCGATGAATGGAAATCTAAATACCAAGTGGAAGCCTCACAAACTCAGCTAAAAAAATTTAAGAGCTCACATGTCGAGTAATAACTTTTAAATAGCTGTTTTTAAACTTTCCTCTATGTAAAGCTCTCTCAATTGCTTCACACGTGAGCCCGGCTTACCATCACCAATACTTACTTCATCAATTTCTACAACCGCTGTAGCAAATAAAGTTGCGGACGTAATAAACGCTTCATCCGCCAGTTTTGCTTCTTCAATTGTAAAAGGTCTTTCTTCAACAATCATTTGAGCGGTTTCAGCGTATCTAATAAGAGCCGATCGCGTTATTCCCTGAAGTATTTCATTACCAACTTGCCTGGTGATTATCTTATTACCTTTTATAATATAGGCATTATTCGAAGTACCTTCCGTTACTTTTCCGTCCTTAACCATCCAAGCATCATCAGCTCCAGCAGCTACTGCCATCATCTTTCCCATACATGGGTATAAAAGTTGTACTGTCTTAACATCACATCTGCCCCAGCGTTGATCCTCTATAGAAATAACTTTTAAACCATTCTTAGAAGACAGGTTTCCCAACATCGTCTTTTCTTGAGTAAACAAAACTATTGTGGGAGTAGCGCTTTTCGGAAAAGCAAAATCTCTATCTGCTGCGCCTCTAGTGACCTGTAAATAAACCAATCCTTCAGTGATATTATTTTTCTCTATTAATTCTTTATGGACACTCAAAAGCTCCTCGGTTGAAAGTGGGTTTTCCATTTGAAGCTCTGAAAGAGACCTTGATAGACGGCTTGAATGCCCTTGAAAATCGATTAATTTTCTTTTTAAAACAGAGGTAACCTCATAAACCCCGTCTGCAAAGAGAAAGCCTCTATCAAATATTGAGATCTTAGCCTTATCTTCGGTTACATATTCACCGTTAACGTATACAATTCTTTTCATAGCTCTTTATCATCCACATATTTATACGGTGCTTGCTAAACCATTTAATAGTAGAATACACAAGTCTAAATAAATTAAGCTTTGTTGTTAAACATATAGATGGAGATAGTTTTTTAGTATGCTGTCAACAACGCAACTATAGCTTTGTCTTGTTTTTCAAAATCTAAGGCTGGAGTGGACTGCGCTACGGTATTCCTTTTAAAAGTAAAGTCAATTACATCACCATGGGTCTCAGAAGCAATAATCAAAGCCTGATAAGTATGTTTATTATTTGAAAAAATATCTACTAGACCTCGTAACTTGACCTTATGGGAAACTTGAATAGAAAAGCTTTTTTCAGAAAACCTTAAAATTGGATAAAATATATTATCGAATCTTACAGCCATATTTAGAGTCTTTTCGGATTTTTTTTTGAGAGACTTTCCTAGTTCTTCAATTACTGCATTTGGCAAATACCCTGTCATGTAAACATACCCCCATATGTAACGCCATGATATCTATTACCAGTGAAGTGTCAAATAGCTACAAACTGCCACCTCTATTTTACTCTATCATAGGTCTTAACAAATGTGGTATTTCTGGATCATATAAAGCTGAGTCTCTAAAATCTCTGATATCTGCAAGCGCTGGCCCCACCATTATTAAAGCGGTTCGAGTAATTTTTTCCTTTTTCACCTTTTTCCTAATATCTGCAAGAGTGCCTCTTAGATATATGGCATCAGGCCAACTTGCCCTATATGCAACAACAACTGGACAATTTTCACCATAGAATGGTATCAGCTGCCTTTCTATTTCTCGTAGATATCTTATACCTAAATGTATAGCCATCGTCGTACCGGATAAGGCGAAATTTTTCAACGTCTCTCCTGCCGGCATTGAAGTTGACTTCATCGACATTCGGGTTAGAATCAATGATTGAGAGACCTCTGGGATAGTTAGCTCAATACCAAGCGCAGCTGCAACAGCAGTATAAGCGGGAACACCTGGTATTATTTCATAGTCGATATTGTCACGCTTTAATAATCTTATCTGTTCAGCAATAGCACCATAAAGAGACGGATCACCAGAATGAACTCGGGCCACATCTTCACCTCTATTACGAGCGTCCAAAATCTGTTGATGCGTTTCAATTAAATCCATAGAAGCGGTATCTAGTACTATTGCGTTCTTTGGTACTCCTTTTATTACAGCGTCAGGCACTAAGGACCCCGCGTAAAGGCATACCTTACATTTTGAGATTAATCTTTGCCCCTTTAAAGTGAGCAGATCGGGGTCTCCAGGTCCAGCGCCGATAAAGAAAACTTTCATAACAGTTTTTCTCCTATTTACCTTTTTTCCATTGAGCATTACCAACTACTCTGTTGCTAAATCACCATCTATTTTTCTTGCATAACCTCTTGGGGTATACATTTTATTTCCATCACCACGAGTAACCAACCTTGACTGCGATGATCCAACAATTACAACAGTCAACATATCAACTTCTGAAACTTCTACCTTGTCTAAATTTGTGTATCTTACTTTTTCTTCAATCCTTCCTAACGAAGTTGCAAGTAAAACTGGAGTATTTTGAGGTCGGTTTTTCCTTAATATCTTAATCGCATCTACAAACAGTTTTTTTCTTTTCTTTGAAACAGGATTATATAAGGCTACCACAAAATCACCAACTGAAGCTGCTTCTAACCTTTTCAAAATATCCTCCCGCGGTGTTAATAAATCACTTAGAGAAATGGCACAAAAATCATTCCCCAATGGGGCTCCCGAACGTGCAGCTGCAGCCTGTAGAGCTGATACTCCTGGAGAGGAAATAACTTCAACTTTCTTCGCATTAGCGCTTACTCCAAAATCCTTACTACCCCTATCTAGAAGTTCAAAGACTAAGGCACCCATCGCATAAATACCCGAGTCTCCAGAACAAACTAAGGCCACATTTGCACCTTCACCAGCCCTTTCCAGGGCATACCTGCATCTCTCCTCTTCATCTCCAAGTGGAAAAGAAGTTTGTCTTTTCCCAGCCGCAATAGGACCTAATAAATCCAGGTAGAGACTATAACCGATAAGTTCCTCAGCCTGTCCAATTAATACAGACGCCTCCAAGGTCCGCCACTCACCCTGACCTGGACCAATTCCAATAAGAGCAACTCGACCTCTACCTTTCCCCACAAACTCAACGACAGGGTTCGGGGATTTAACCAGTGCACATGTAGCATTTTTCGTTTTTCTTTTTTTTGAGTAAATATATCCGTCTGAACCTGACTGAGCTAATGCAGCCCCCTCACTCACTCCATGACATCCAACTTCCTCAAATACTACTTTTGAAGGACTACTTAATCGATCTTTTTCATGTTCCAACTCCGCAGCAGTAAATAGTCTCAAGGGAAGACCAAGCTCTTCTGAAAGAGCTATTATTGCTGGTTCATCAGCTTTTAGATTTAATGTATTTACAGAATGTATAGCATTAGGGCTTACGTTTGAATCCAAGAGCATTTTGTGTACTAAATTACTTAACTCTTCAGGTGGACAATTTCGAGAACACCCAACTCCTAACGAGAACTTTTTTGGAAAAAAACTGATATCTGATTTCACTTCTTTTGTCTTTAACTTCGTGGTACAAAGTATTTCTACATCCTCACCAGTCGGTAAATTATTTAGCCACAAAGCATTTTCTTTCTCTTCCCCGGTTATTTTTACGCTAGCTCCAGACAACATACGCCCCATTACTTCTTTTACGTCACTTTCCGGATCTAAGCGCCAGCCAATAGGGGGTTCATCGATTGAAACACCTAAAGAGACGTCTCCCGCTGTTGTTACTGCTGCTTTTGCATTTATAAACTCAGCTATCGTTGTCGCCAACCTATTAGCCCCCCTATGCCCACCTAATAAAGGAATAACAACAGATCCGTCATCAGAGACGGCTATTATAGGCGACTCTAAAAGTTTATTTTGAAGCAAAGGAGCAACCGCTCGAATTAATATTCCTGATGCACAAACGCCAATAATTGGGGTACCACTCGCAAACAATACTCTAGCATGATATAGTGCATTATCAAAAAACTTATCCGCCTTAGTAACTCTGTCTGATCTTCCATGTAGTTTAAAAGAAAACTGGTTTGCGATTTTGTTGGCAACTGAAAATCCAGCCTGGTTTAAGCATAAAATTACTGGTTCTATAGCCATGGATCGGTTCCTTTGGTTACAATAATCATTGAGAAATAAGGAGCGATTAAGGGCGCATCCTTAAGCTTTAAAACTCTCTGCTGAGGTAAAGTAGCGTACTCAATATAGGTTGAGCAGCTAGTTAAACTCAAGTCATCCAAAACAGATTTTATTTTTTTAATATGACGTCCTACTTTCATAATGACAACAGCATCTGCCCCCAAAATACGATCTCTAATCAGAGCTTCCTCAAGAGTTCCTGGTATAACCGTCAGATACTCATTCCTCGCCAAAAGTGGTAGTTTTGCTGCTGATGTTCCTGCAGTTAATGACGTTATACCCGGAATAATCTCTATATCATACCGGTCAAATAAACGTGAAAATATATACATAAACGACCCATAGAAAAATGGATCACCTTCACATAAACATACTACATTTTCTCCGTCATCTAGGATCTTAGAAATTTTTTTTGTAGATAAATCGTAGGCCGCCTGGGCGGGTTTTCTCTGTACCGTCATAGGAACAATTAGAGGGATTTCTATAACATCCTTAGTTAGGTAAGAAGCCACAACAGACTTCGAAAAACTCTCATTATCTTCCAATACCGGGTAAGCCACATAACTTACTGATTTAATAACGCGTACAGCCTTTAGGGTTAATAACTCTGGATCTCCCGGTCCAACGCCAACACCAAATAACTTACCCCGCATTCTTAATTTTACTCCATTGTGTAACCGGCATAAGAGGTCGCCATGCCATACGAACACCAATTTCTTCTATTTTCTGAATATTTAACCTAACTAATTCCCCACCATATTCCTGTTTCAGTTTTAGGAGCTCTAGTTCAGTTTCAAGAGTAACTGCATTTATAACAATCCGTCCAAAAGGCTTTAGTTTACTCCAGCAAATATCAAATGTCTGTCTACTAAAACCACCTCCAATGAAAATAGCGTCTGGACTTAAAAGATTTTCTAGGACTTCTGGTGCAGAGCCGTTTAAAATTTCTAACTTTGGAGCTCCTAAAATATATGCATTCTTCTTTGCCATTTCTCGTCGCTCTTTTTTTGGCTCAATACCAATAGCTTTGCAATCATAGCTAGACCGCATCCATTCTATTGAAACAGAACCACAACCCAAACCGATATCCCATAAAAGTGCGCCACGCATCGGCATCAGTTTAGAAACAGTTATGGCCCTCACTTCTTTTTTTGTAATATTTCCATCATGGATGAAATTAGAGTCATCTAAACCTGGAGAACTAGAATTTATTTTTGCATTCGGACCACAAATACAATTTATAACCAAGGTATTAAAATCAGGGACACTATAATTCCATTCAGAAGCTAATGAATCGAATCGTTTTTCATTGTTTCCACCCATATTAGAAAAAACAGTCAGCTCAGAGTTCTCAAAACCTCGTTCGTTCAGTAGCCTTGCGATTTCTTTTGGTGTTTCAGAACCAGAAGTTAATACAATCATTTTTTGACCAGGTTGGAAAAATGATATCAGCTGTTCAATAGGTCGCCCATGAGCTGTTAATGTTTCTATATCAGCTAAGCTCCAACCCATTCTAACAGATGCTAATTGAAAAGCGGATACCTGAGGATGAAAAGTTATGTCTCCACTTTTAAAAGCTCTACTCAGTCGTGCCCCTACAGAAAACCATAACGGATCGCCTGTAGTCAAAACGACTATTTTCTTGCCTTTAAGTGAAATTATCTCTCCCACCAGACTATCAAAGGGCGATGGCCAAGCTAGCCTTTTGGCCTTAAAATCGCCTGATAGCTTATGATGTCTTTCGCCACCGATTATTATTTCTGCATCTTTTAAGACATTTACAGCATTGGGTGATAAGCCCTCAACTCCGTCTTCACCTATACCTACAACATCTAGCCAAGCACTCATAATTTTATCTCCGGTAATCCAGCTGACAAAGCATTAACAACAGCGGAAGCCATAGCCGAACCGCCCTGACGTCCCTTCAACGTCATATAATCACACCCTCTTGAGTTAAAAGATAATTCAAGTTTACTTTCCGCAGCACCCACAAAGCCAACTGGAAATGCTACGATACATGCTGGCTTTGGAAACCCTGCATCCAAAAGCTCTAATAGATGGAACAAAGCGGTCGGAGCGTTACCAATTGCGACAACGGATCCTTCAATAAAAGGTTCCCATAACTGGACAGCTGTAGCACTCCTCGTATTGCCAATAATTTCAGCACTTAACGGGACTTCACTATTATTAAGTGTAACAATAACTTCGTTATCTGCTGGTAGGTATCTCCGAATAATCCCCGACGCTACCATCTGACAGTCACATAAAATATTACTACCATTTTTAAGCGCTTCAATACCACGCTTAGCAAAGTTTTTTGAAAAAGAAAGTTGATCTTTAACCTCTATCATTCCGCAAGAATGTATGAGCCGAGTAATAATTGGGCGCATAAGCCTTGGTTCTTTTTCAATTTCAGCTTCCTCGTTAACTGTTGCGAAACTCTGAGCATAAATCGTTTCTGGATCTTTTATATAATTTAGAGCTTTCTTTTTAGTGCTAACGTTTTTAAATAAGTCTGGTTTTGCCCCCAATATCCAACCTTCTTGCTTTTGAACTTTTTCAGAAACATTATATCCTATATTTAGTAGAGCCTCCAAATCTCCAAAATTATCTAATTCTAACAGTTTTTTTAGAACAGATTTTACCTGATTTGCATCATGGATGTTTTCAGTCCTCTCAACAGGCCAAAGGGATGGATAAATCTCTGCAAAAATAATCTTTGCATCAAGGTCCGAGAATGGCCAAACAGAGCTATCAAAACCCTTTTTTAATGTATTTATAAATGGGATTCCAAGAAGTACTTGCCCTCCAACCGCTCCAACCCCATTGAGTTGCCAGACACTCTTTGCTCTACGAACTAGCTTTTCTACCAACCGTTTCTCTGTTGGTAAAATATGCCCAAACCCTTTAGGTTTATAAAAAGGTAAATATTTGAAAGCTAACTTCTTTGATCTTGGGTGTCCCCAAAAAGGTCCCTCTGGCCTAAAATACTTATTTAACTTCTCTGCGACCTTAAATCTGTTGTTCGAATTATTAATAGAATCCTCAACTAGACGCGTTAAGACATCCCACAAGTCAGACCAATTTTCTATTCCAAGCTTTTTATACGCGTCAGATGGATAACCAAACGGAAAGTCAAATCCCACTAAAACTTTTCCGTTAGCCTGGCTTAAGAGCTTCTTGATGAGTAACATAGCACTGGCTCGAGTATTAGGATTAAAAAGTTCAATAGAACTTTGGTCAGTTCCCCACGCTATCCATATGCTATCAGATCCAGTTTTAGGTGTACTATTGGCTGACCAGTCAACAATCAGATAATTATCAAAAATAGGCATTAAATTTCAATCCAATGCCAAGTTTGAGGAATCAAGCAATTCCATTTTGTTTTCGCTGTTCTATTAGCTTACGCTCTTCCTCAATCACATAATCTGGGAATTGGCTCATAAAACAACAGCAAACACCTTGATCTATCATCGTTCTGGGACCGTTGGGATGACCAATATGCTTATAAACTCCGTGGCTATGACTGTGGTCGTGGCTGTGGCTATGGCTATGGCTATGGCTATGGCTATGGCTGTGGTCGTGGCTATGGCCATAAGCACCTGGTCCTTCGTCATCGTCTGGATCTGTTACCGGTTGAAATTCTGCATGGTGATGATGAACATCGACTTCACCTTTAGCTAATCTTTCCTTGAAGGAAGCCATCAGGTCGTGATTTTCATTCATATCTCCCGAAAGTGTTTCCGCTATTCTTTCCAAAAAAGTATTTATTACATGATCTTGATCGGCTAAATAATGCGCTTTATGGAAGGTTACTTCTGGAAATCTTTCTGCAACTCTATCCACATAATTATAAATCCGATCGATTAATTTTCCCGTAAATAAAAAATATGGTGCCACAACTATTTTTTTATAACCCAACTTTAAAGCCATTTCTAAACCTTGGCCAACAGATGGGAAGGTTACCCCTGAGTACACAGTCTCAGACCAACCAAAACCTAAGTTCTCTGCAACAATGCGCGTAAGTTTTGCGGCTTCTGCATTCGCATATGTGTCTGAAGTACCTCTCCCAACCACAACCAACATAGTATCATATAGGTCTCCATCGTGCACATGCGAGAGATTCAAACAGTCAAGGATACGGGCCTCAAATGCTGCAATCATTTCAGAATGCAAGCCAAGCTCCCTACCATAACTCACACGTAAGCCTGGATTCTTTTCCTGATAGGTTGTCAGAACAGAAGGTATATCGTTTTTAGCATGGGTCGCAGCAAAAAGCATACCGGGTACAGCGATGATATGGTTAACACCATGATCCCTTAGGGAATCTAGTCCCATATGGATATTTGGCGCTGAATACTCTAAAAAACCATATTCAACAGGTATATCAACAAAGTGTTTCTTTAAACCTTTTGCTAACAAACCAAACTCTTCTTCAGCACTTTTTGATCTACTACCATGTCCACAAATCATTATACCGATTTTATCCATTCACACTCTCCTTGGTAACAACTTTTAAAAATTGGTCTAAACGCAAAATTATAAAAGATTTTTAGATCAATTAGCAAAGTCAGTCGTACATCTAGTTAACTTGTTTCTTACAATTTTTCAGGAGATTTAAGCACTAAGACTTAGCACGCGACAACGCAGCTTCAGTAACCTCTATTTGAGTAATTACAACGAACTGCCAACCTCTCTGGCCTTTAGGGCTTTGTCTATTTTAGTTATATAGACATAATCTATTACCGCAATAATATTTTTTCATTTTAAAAATAAAAATAGACAGATTTAGAAATTTAGTTGTATGCAGAATAATTAGTATATCTTATACCGGTAGAGTTAGTAATCTAGGGAGAGATGATTAAGATATGAATACTTGGGTAACAATATGTGAGACATGTAAACGAGAGAATTGGGCCGACGGAGACATGAGCTTTACAGATGGAGAACGCCTAATAGAATTAATAGCCGAAATAAAAGAGGAATACCCAAACATCAGGACTCGAACGCACCCCTGTCTCATGGGTTGTAGTCATGGTTGCAACGTAACAATACAAGCAGATGATAAAATGTGCTATACACTAGGTAAATTTGAACCGAATACGGTTTCTGCTAAAGCCATTCTAGACTACGCTCAACTTCACCATGGTAGTGATAAAGGAGTTATCCCGTATCGTAGTTGGCCAGAGGATATAAAAGGCCACTTTATTACTCGGCACCCCCCATTACCAAAAAATTTATGAAGAGGTCATTTTCAAAACATGGTGGAAAATTAGATGAAGCAGTTCTCCAGTATGGTGGAAGGAAATCAGATTGGGTAGATCTTTCAACAGGAATAAATCCTAAACCATATCCGTTTGAAAAAGTTGATCAAATCCTCTGGGAAAGGCTACCAGACGATAATGACTTTGAAGATCTTTATAAGGTAGCTCATAATTTTTGGAATGCGCCAAAATCAAGTATTGTTTTGGGCGCTTTCGGTGTATCGTCTCTTATAGCACTAATACCTTTCCTGAACCCCTTGAGTACAGTATCAATTCAGCAGGCAACCTATTCCGAATACAAACTTTCATTCGAAAGAGTTGGTTTTAAAGTTTCAAAAACTGGTGGTGAAATTAATGTGGTTGTGAACCCTAATAACCCGGACGGTAGAATACAAAAAGTAAATGAGGTTTTGGAAAATCACAAAAGATTGACGATTATAGATGAAAGTTTTTGTGATCTATATCCAGAAAATAGTTTAATAAACCTAGCAAATCGGCCAGGTTTTATAATATTGAAAAGTTTTGGCAAATTTTGGGGGTTAGCTGGCTTAAGGTTAGGGTTTGCAATCGGAAGACCGGAAACAGTAAACCCTATAAAAGATGCTTTAGGCCCCTGGCAAATTTCCGGTCCAGCTCTATCTATTGGATATCAAGCACTTCAAGATATTAAATGGGCAGAAAAAACACGCGTTAATCTTTATGAATCCGCTATCCGTTTGGACAAAATAATGAATGGATATAAATTGGTTGGAGGAACCAACCTCTATAGATTATACTTTACAAGAGATGCAAAAAATCTTTTCCAAAGACTAGCATCTAACAAAATATTAATCCGTAATTTTGATTATAATCAGAACTGGGTTAGAATTGGGATTCCTAAAAATGAAAAAGATTGGGAAATACTTGAAAAGGCTTTAAAGTGAGTATTTTCTTTATATTATTAATTGCGATCATCCTTGACGCAGTCGCAGGCGAACCAAAGCTTATTTGGGATAGAGTCTCCCATCCAGTCGTCCTAATGGGAACCATGATTGATTGGTTCGAAAAAAGATATAACGAGGGACCTCAAAAAACTAGAAATGGTGTATTTACCATTATAGCGCTAGTCACTGTTTCTATTTCAGCTGGCCTTGTGATTAATATATTACCTCTGCATTCGGTATTTGAAGTAGTTTTGGTAGCTATTTTGTTAGCATACAAAAGCTTAGTTGATCATATTACTAGTGTCTCAGAGGCCTCCAAGATCAGTCTGGAGGAAAGTCGCTATATGGTATCTAAGATAGTGGGCCGAGACGTAAACATCTTGGACGAGTCTGGTGTTGCAAGGAGCACATTAGAAAGTGCTGCGGAAAATCTATCTGATGGGTTTATTGCGCCTATATTTTGGTATGTTTTGCTTGGCTTGCCTGGGATATTAGCCTACAAAATGATAAATACTGCAGATAGTATGATCGCGCATAAGAATGACAAATTTAAAGAATTTGGATGGGCTACAGCAAAGCTAGATGACATGGTTAACTTCGTGCCTGCGAGAGTTACTGCCATTTTAATATTAATTGCAGGACTCCAAATAAAGAAAATAAACATAGTTTATCGAGATTCTAAACTACATCGTTCCCCAAATGCTGGATGGCCAGAAACAGCTATGGCAGTGGTTCTCGGAATAGCACTCGCAGGGCCTAGAAGTTATAATGGTCAGAAAGGAAAAGATCCCTATATAAATGTTGATGGTGAACACAAACTATCCTCATATCATATTGATAATGGGATTAAGCTTTTACAAAAAGTATGGCTTGTAACTTTAACATCCATCATTTTAGGAGTCGTCGTATTTTGATTAATACTGGAAAAAAAACGAACAATCTTATTAGGCTTTTCTATCCTCTAACTACCCTTATATTATTTTTTTTCTTTTTAGGTGTCATAGCGTCCACGAATTATGCGTTTGGTAAATCAACGTGTGGAAACTCTTTTGAAAACTTTTTAATAGAGTTAAAAAAAGAGGCTATATCCAAAGGATACAACAAAGAAGTAGTTGATTCTTTCCTTGAGGAAGCAGTCCGTGATCCCAAAGTCCTTGAAGCTGATAGATCACAAACAATATTCAGAAAAAGTTTCTTTGAATTTTCCAGAGCTGTAATATCAACTCATCGTTTACAACATGCTGCAATTAACGAAAGGAGATTCAAAGAAGCCTTCAAAAACATTCATATGGTCTACGGAGTTCCTAAAGAAATTCTACTCACTTTTTGGGCGTTAGAAACAGATTTTGGATGGTTCCAGGGGGAATATAATACTTTAAACTCGCTCTTAACGTTAAGTCATGACTGTAGGCGTCCAAACCTTTTTAGACCACAAGTATTTGGAGCCTTAGAGTTATATACACGGGAGTCTTTCGATCCGAGGACGACAAAAGGGGCTTGGGCGGGCGAAGTCGGCATGTTGCAAATGTTGCCCTTGGATATTTTGAAACACGGCGTCGACGGTGATAATGATGGGAAAATAGATATAAGTGCGTCAGCAATTGATGCGCTATACTCAGCAGCAAAAAAACTAGTTACGATGGGCTGGAAACGCGATGAGCCCTGGTTGTTGGAGGTAAGAGTTCCCGAAAATATGGATTGGCTGAAAACTGGCCTCAATACCACATTACCTTTAAAAGAATGGGAGGGAATGGGCGTTTGGCCAAGACTAGGGAAATTCCAAAATTTTGAAAAAGTTTCCCTGGTAATTCCTATGGGGAGAAAGGGGCCCGCATTTTTGACGTATCCAAATTTTCGAGTCCTCTCAGAATGGAATAATAGCTCTATTTACATCATAACCGCTGCATATTTTGCTACATTACTTAACGGTGAGCCTCGTTATAGATTAGGATCTCCAGAACCGATTTTAAATTTAACGGATATGCTTCTACTCCAAACAAAACTAGAACAAAAAGGCTATGATGTTGGCGGAGTTGATGGGATCTTGGGCGCCAAGACACGAAAAGCAGTCAAACAAGAACAGATAAAAATGAGAATTCCTGCCGACGGCTGGCCAACAAAAAACTTGCTAAACAAAATCTAAAATTTAAAAAAAATCATGCAACAAGTGTCTCTGCCATCTTTAAATCAACAGAAACTAACTGGCTTACCCCTAACTCGCCCATAGTCACTCCGAAGAGTCTATCCATACGGGACATTGTAATAGCGTGGTGAGTAATAATTAAGAATCGAGTATCAGTTTGGCGAATCATTTCATCCAACAAATCACAAAACCTAGTAATATTTGAATCGTCTAAAGGCGCGTCGACCTCATCTAAGACACATAGTGGCGCAGGATTTGCTAGGAAAACCGCAAATATTAAGGCCAATGCGGTTAGTGTCTGTTCTCCACCTGATAATAAGGACAACGTTGAGAGTTTTTTTCCTGGCGGTTGGCACATAATTTCAAGTCCAGCATCTAAAGGGTCGTCACTTTCGACCATTACTAGCTTTCCATCACCGCCACTAAATAGATTCTTAAATAAATTATTGAAATTTTCATTAACTTGTTCGAAGGCAGTTAAGATACGCTCTCGACCCTCACGATTTAAGGACGCTATACCAGAACGAAGCTTTTTTATTGCCTCGGCTAAGTCTTCTTTTTCTTTTTTTATTTCATCATATTGATCTTGAACTTCTTTGGTATCTTCTTCAGCGCGTAAATTTACTGCACCTAAACCATCTCTTTGCCGTTTATGGCGATCGACTTTTTCTTCTAAAGTTGATGCTTCTAATATATCTTCTTCGCTTAACTCTAAATCTAACCTCAACTCTTCTGGAGATAATCCGTATTCATCTACTATTCGACGCAAACAAAATTCAACGTTATTTACAGCTGTTTCTAAAATTACATCATTGCGAGCTCGCTCTTCTCTTGCCTCTGACGCATTTCTTTCAGCATTTCTTTCATTATCGACCTCCCGACGTAAAAGAGCCTCTGCGACCGCCAGCTTTTCTGTAGACTCGAGAGAAAGCTTTTCACTTGCTTGAAGTTTTTTATCTAAATTATTTATATTGTTTAATATTTCGTTAGGCCTATTCTTTGCAATCTTTAGATTTTCTTCAAACCACCCCAATCTAGATCTCAATTCGTTAATACGTTGGTCCGCCAAATCAAAGCGTGATGTCCAGACCAAAAATTGTTTTTCTATTTCATCAAGCCTACGCAAGGTTAGCTCGTTTTCATTTCTAATTGTATCCGACACACTCCGTTTCGCTATCATATTTGTTCTCGAGTTTTCTACAGTTTTTTTTAGTTTCTGTGTTTCAGTTTGAGCTTTTTCAAGATCATCAAGACCACCGATAATATTATTAGCGTCAAACAATCTTTTTTCTGTAGAAAGTAATTCATTTTTATATCTTTCAATAGTCAGAAGTAAATTTTCAACTTTGCCTTCTGATATATTTTTTTCACTTTCCGCGTTACTCATAAGTCGGTTTGATTCTGTCATAAGTCTGTCGGCTTCCTGCCTTTCCCCGCGTGCCTTTTGACCTATCTCTGTGAGTTCTAGTAGTTGATCTTGAAGACTCTTATGTGCTTGTTCTGCTCCCTCAGACGTAGCCTTAGCTTCCGATAACTCCTTCTTTAGCTCTTCTAATCTATTGAGTTGCTTAAGTCGTAAAGCTGACGAGTTAGACAAGTCGCTCGCATCTACGGTGAAACCATCCCAACGCCAAAGTCCTCCATCCATTGAAACCAATCTTTGCCCAGGCTTTAGGTCATTTTGAAGCCTCTTTCCATGAGCCGCATCTACAATTCCCACCTGTGCGAGACGTCGTGAAATTAACACAGACCCTTTTACAATTGATGAAAGGGGCTCCACTCCATCCGGGAGGCTATGATCTCCGTCTTCAACGTTCATTTTAATCCATCCAGTTCTCTGGCCTTCTCCTAACTCTGGGTTTTTAAGATCATCTTGGAAAGCTGCTCCTAACGCTAGCTCATAACCAGGTTTAACTTGAATTTGATCAATAAGCTGTCTAACTTCCGAAGTTTCTCTCTTCAGAAGCCTTGAAATTGCATCAGCCTCGGCTTGCAGTACTTTCTCAATACCGCCCGCCTCCGATGAAATAGATCTTGCCTCCGCCTCTCTAGATTGTAATTCACTTCTCGTTTTTTCAACTTGGTTCAATTGGGTGTCAGCATTTTCAAATTGATTTTTTGCGTTTTTGAAGTCCTCTTGAGCTTTACTAGACTTAGTTGTTTCAGCCTCTACGTTTTTTCGCAAACCTTCCAATTCTAAAAGTGACTTTTCTTTATCAGAATTTATTCTCTCCTGAGTGGCCTTAAGTTCCTCATAAAGGCCTTGGGCAGATTGATGCTTCGCCAATAATCTTGCGTTATCTTCCGTTTTGTTGGAAAGCTCACCTTCTAGTTTTTGAAGCTCCTTGGCCGATGATCGGGACGCTTCGATAGCTTTTGTTAATCTTTGTGAATAATCAGCTGTCGATAATAGCAGGTCTGATTTTTCCGACTCTAATGAGCTTAAAGTTTGAGAAGCATCGTTATTTAAAACCTGTTCCCGCTGGATATCAATTTTAAGCTGTTCGATGTCTGTTTCTAGTTTTTGGATTTCATCCAGAATGAGTTTCTGGGCATTTATCAACGTCTCTTTTTCTACTTTGAGTTTTTGAAGATACGAAACAGCATTAGTACTGTCTTCCCTAAGTTTTGGCATTAAATTCTCAGATTTTTCCCTTTTATCAAAACACTTATTTGCCTCCAGCTCTGCATCAGCCGCTTTTTTATGCGCTTTTTCCTTTTCTGTTTCTGCCACTTTTTGTTTATCTTCAGACTCTTTCCATTTTATGTATAGAATTTGTCCTTCTAATTTTCTTATAACTTCTCCAATTTCGCGGTATTTTATAGCCTGCTTGGCCTGTTTGGCTAATTGACTCAATTGGGAAGCTAGCTGATCTATCGTATCGTCAACACGTGATAGGTTTGTTTCTGCTCCCGACAACTTAAGTTCAGCTTCATGCCTGCGCTGGTATAAACCGGATATTCCAGCCGCTTCTTCCAAAATACGTCTCCGCGATTTAGGTTTTGCATTTATAAGCTCTGCGATCTGACCTTGTCTGACTAAAGCAGGTGAGTGAGCTCCGGTTGAAGCATCTGCAAATAACATTTGAACGTCTCGCGCTCTAGCATCTTTGCCATTAACCTTATAAGTAGATCCTAAGTCCCTAGTTATACGTCTTAAAACTTCAAAATCAGTGACATTATCGAAAACTTTGGGAGCGGACCGATCTGAATTATCAACCGTCAAAGAGACCTCTGCAAAGTTTTTTGCTGGGCGTGAAGCTGCACCCGCAAAAATCACATCATCCATTCCTGAGCCTCGCATCGCCTTAGGTCGATTCTCTCCCATAACCCAACGAAGGGCTTCCAAGAGATTTGATTTTCCACAACCATTTGGCCCAACAACACCAGTCAAACCATCAGAAATCATTAGATCTGTCGAATCAACGAAACTTTTGAATCCATTTAGTTTTAATTTTGAAAAACGCAAATGATTAAACTTTCGGTCAATGTAAATAGTATTTTAAGGCTAAACTCATCTGTAATCGATAAACACTTCATATTGTAAAAACAACTACTTTATATACTATATATATGATTATTTTTTAAAAACCTCCTATTTATGTAAAAATTTTTCGCAAATAGGTTAATTTATACTTGACGACTTCACCGACCTAAGCGAATGGTTGAGGTGCAAGGTTCAGTTAAATTGCAAAAGCAATTTAAGATGAAATGGGAATATGGTGAGAGTGACCCAAATCGGGACTTAAAGCCAGAGCCGCCCCCGCGACTGTAAGCGGTGAGCAACTATCTAAACGTCACTGAGATTAATTCTTGGGAAGACTGATATGTAGCCACGACCCGCAAGCCAGGAGACCAGCCTTGATATTATTTAAACCCCGGCCGTCGGGTGTGACGGTAAAAGGAGAAGGAAATGCAAGATCAAGTAAAAGAATTAAATATATCGAGCGACTATATAGCTTCCACAAGCCAGGTTGGTGCAATTTTTGGAGCTATTGTGATTGGAGGCTTCCTTTTGTTTGCTTCAGGATTTGCACAAGCGACCATCGTCCATGACTCTACTCATGATTTAAGACACTCTATGGCTTTTCCCTGCCACTAAAAAATGTTTAAAAATATATTTGTGAGCGCCGTAGTTTGCGGTGCTATAGCAGGCGTACTAGCGACAGCGATGCAAATGCTGTTGGTGACTCCGCTTTTAATGGAAGCTGAACTTTTTGAAACAGGACAGAGTACACACTTCATTATTGACGGTTCCCCAGAAAGCCCAATGAAACATGTTAATATTTGGGAAGATCCTTATCGTCATTTGATGACTCTATTTTTTAATCTAGTAACGTTCACAGGCTTTGGGTTTATACTGATAGCAGCTATGGCTTTATTTCAGAAACGCGGTTTTTCCCTGAGCAAAGCTGAGGGAATCGTAGCTGGAGTAAGTGGGTTTATTGTGTTTCAACTCGCTCCCTCCGTAGGACTACCTCCAGAACTTCCAGGTACGATTAGTGTCACTGTTGGGCTTAAGCAAGCCTGGTGGATAATTACTATTCTTAGTACGACGGTAGGCATTTTATTACTTTTTCTTGGTAAATATAAAGTTGTATCAGGCGCTGGTATTATATTTATTATCATCCCACATTTGATAGGGCATCCCAAACTGGAAACTTACTTTGGTGTTGCTCCTCCCGAACTAGCAGCTGAGTTTGCCTCGCGTGCTTTGGCAGTTAGTTTAGTCACCTGGATAATTTTAGGAGTTATTTCAAGCCAGTTTTGGAAATATTTAGAAAAGGATTAAGTGATCATGAAGATACCCACCACAGTTATAACTGGCTTTTTAGGCTCAGGAAAAACAACCCTTATTCGTCAGCTATTACAAAATACCGAAGGAAAAAGAATAGCTCTAATAATAAACGAGTTTGGTGATTTGGGAGTTGATGGGGATATTCTAAAAGGTTGTGGTGACGAAACATGCACTGAAGAAGATATAATGGAACTGTCCAATGGCTGTATCTGTTGTACTGTTGCTGAAGACTTTATTCCAACTCTAACCAAATTATTAGAGCGAGAAGTTAGGCCTGATCATATCGTAATTGAAACGTCAGGCCTTGCCTTACCACAACCGCTGATACGAGCCTTCAATTGGCCTGAAATATCTACACAGGTCACAGTAGATAGTGTGATAACTGTTGTTGATGGTGATGCAGCTAATAAAGGTCAATTTTCTAGTAACTTAGAAGCTATAGAAAAACAGCGTCTTAGTGATGAAAATTTGGATCACGAAACCCCCATATCTGAATTATTTGAAGATCAATTAACTTGTGCGGATCTAATAATTATTAATAAATCTGATCTTATATCAGTAACAGAAATTGATGCTTTAAAAACTAAATTAGGTTCAAAGGCTCGAAAGGGTGTAAAAATTATTCAATCTACTATGGGCAATGTACCATGTAAGGTTCTTCTCGGACAAAATGTTAATGCAGAAAAAGATATGCAAAGTCGTCACGAGATTCACCATGACCACCACCATGATGACCACCACCATGATGACCACCACCATGATGATTTTGAAAGTTTTATTGTATCCTTACCAGAAATAAGAGATCAAAAAGAGTTCCTCAAAAGGATGGAAGGCGTCATAGTAAACCACGGTATTCTTAGATTAAAAGGTTTTGCATCCATAGAAGGTAAGCCATTAAAGATGACAATCCAAGCCGTAGGTCCCCGAATAGACACATATTTCGAAAACTCTAAAAGTAAAAATAATACACGCGAAACACAATTAGTGGTGATTGGGGTCAGTGGCCTTAACAAAGATGCTATTTCAAGCTCTTTAGCCGGATGAAAATCCAAACACGTATAGGCAACCCATCCTCTGAAGAAGGGGTCAGACTCCTAACAGACAGTTACACATTGATGAGCTCTTTGTTTCCTCCGGAGGATAATCACGCTCTATCCATGGAAGACTTCAAGAAACCAAATATAGTTTTCCTTATAGCAGAAAAAGATGGTAAACCATGTGGCTGTGGGGCACTCGCGATTAAGTCCACTTACGGCGAATTAAAATCAATATACGTTGACGAAAAAAACCGTGGATACGGTATTGGAGAGTTAATTACAGTAAATCTAGAAGTAGAAGCTAAGAGGCTTGCACTACCAGAACTTTACCTTGAAACTGGAGGAAACCTCCTATCCGCTATTAGTCTTTATAAAAAACTTGGCTTCGCAGAATGTGGTCCTTTTGGGAAATATAAAGAAAGCCCACATAGCTTTTTTATGTTTAAAAAACTTGACTAATGCATTTACTAGCAGCAAAATCTGGAACGATTGATGATGGGCTAGAACCTTTTGACTTATCTCAAACTCCAGCAGACTTATTATTTATTTCTTCTGCAGACTCAGAGCTAACAGCGATAAGTGAAGCAATTACAGAGACGAATCATAAGGATAGTGTCAGGCTTGCTAGCCTAAACCATCTTCAACATCCAATGTCTGTCGACTTGCATCTAGAACAAACTGCGGCCAAATCAAAATTAGTAGTCATTCGGGTACTGGGTGGTATGGGATACTGGCAATACGGTGTGGAACAATATTCATCAGTTCTGAGAGAAAAAAACATTCCTTTCGCGTTATTACCTGGAGACGACAAACCAGATCCTGAGTTGCGTGGTCTTTCAACTATTAAGGATGAGGATTACGATCAGCTTTGGGGATACCTGGTAGAGGGAGGGTTAGAAAATACAGGGAATTTTTTAAAATATACAAACTCGATACTAAAGGCAGATACCACCCCTCCTGGACCTAAACCCGTATTGAAAGCTGGAGTTTACTGGCCTGGTGAGGGTATAACATCTCCCAGAGGTATTTATAAATATTGGACCTCCAAACAGGACGTAGTACCAATTATATTCTACCGCGCACTTATTCAAGGCGTCGGTTTAAACCCAGTAAACAGATTAGTAAAAGCTCTGATAAGAGACAACCTAAATCCACTACCAATATTCGTAGCCTCGTTAAAAGATCCTTTATGCCAGGCAACAATCGAAACAATTTTTAAGGAGCATCCTCCAACGGTTATCCTTAACAGTACAGCATTTTCTGTTAACTCTCTAAATGCAGATAAACAGACCCCTGACAATCCCTTAATATCCGACGCTGCTAATAAGGCGCCAGTGTTCCAGGTAATTTTTTCATCATCAACTGAGGAGACATGGGATGCTGAACTGAATGGTTTATCGGGTAGGGATATTGCGATGAATGTTGCTCTCCCAGAAGTTGATGGACGCGTTTTATCAAGAGCCGTTAGTTTTAAGGGAGAGTCATTTTTCGATGACCTCACAGAATGCTCGATCACGACATATAGAGCCAGGGGAGATCGGATAGCATTTGTTAGCAGCTTAACTAAAAACTGGTGTACGTTAAGGCGGGTTAAGAATCAGCACCGAAAAGTGGCATTCATAATGGCAAACTATCCAAATCGAGATGGTAGATTAGCGAATGGCGTTGGACTAGATACACCTGAATCTATAATAACTGTATCAAAAGAGTTAAATAAAAATGGTTATAAATTAGATGGCTTTCCAGAGTCTTCCTCAGAATTGATGCAAATACTAACATCCGGTCCAACAAATTGGCTACCAGATCGAGCCGAAAAAACTGGAGGAGAATTTTATCCCTTAGATAGCTATCTCAAAGAATACAAAAAGCTCCCATATGAGTTTAGATCGAAGATAGAGGATCGTTGGGGTGCTCCTGAAGATGACCCATTCATAACGTCATTATCGAAAGAAGTACAAAATAGAAAAAACAAAGGTTTTGCCCTATCAATTCATAGATTTAATAATGTTATCGTTGGACTTCAACCTGCCCGAGGATATAATATTGATGCAAAGGAGACCTATCATAGTCCTGATTTAATGCCTCCTCATAACTATATTGCCTTTTACTTTTGGATTAGGTTCGACTTTGAAACTCATGCAATAGTTCATATGGGAAAACATGGAAACTTAGAGTGGCTTCCAGGAAAGTCATTAGCGTTAAGCAATTCTTGCACGCCAGAAGCTATTTTAGGACCCACTCCACACATCTATCCATTCATAGTCAATGATCCTGGTGAAGGTACTCAAGCAAAAAGACGTTCTCAAGCTGTGATTATTGATCATCTGACACCCCCTATGGCTAGAGCAGAAACATATGGCGCATTAAGAGAACTTGAAGGTTTGATTGATGAATACTACGAAGCATATTCGATAGATCAGAGACGCGTAAAAATTCTTCAAAAGGAAATACTTAGTCTTACTGGATCCTCTGGTCTTATAGACGATGTCGGTCTTTCTGGAAAAGGGGATGAAAGCGATTTGGCCAAGTTAGACGCTTATCTCTGTGATCTGAAAGAGGCCCAAATAAGAGATGGGTTACATATCTTTGGTCTCGCTCCAACAGGGAAACTAGCACGGGATCTCGTAATATCTTTAACAAGGTTACCAAGAAATGATGGATGTAAAGGCAACTCTTCGTTGACCCAAGCTATAGCAAATGACTTCCAGTTAAATTTAAATACATTGGAAGCAAACATGTCCCAACCTTGGGAGGGTCCAGTTCCAAACGAATTAAGAGATATTTCAGATGATAAATGGAGATCCTTCGGTGATACTATTGAGCGGATTGAGATCTTTGCACAAAAATTACTTGATGGTGAAAGGAAGTCCCCTGGGAACGAAACTGACTATGTCTTGGAAAAGATAAAAACCGAAGTCCACCCCGTAGTTTCGGACTGTGGGCCCTCGGAGATTTCTGGAATAATAAATGCATTAAATGGTAACTTTATTCCACCCGGCCCATCAGGTGCACCGACTCGAGGAAGGTTAGATGTATTACCAACTGGTCGAAATTTTTATTCTGTTGATAATCGTTCAATGCCCACAATTACAGCATGGAATATCGGGTGGAAATCAGCAAATTTATTACTTGAAAAGTATTTACAAGACCATGGTGATTGGCTGAGAACACTGTTTCTATCAGCATGGGGTACTTCAAATATGCGTACGGGCGGTGACGATATAGCCCAATGCTTAGCCCTAATGGGAGTAAAACCGAGATGGGACGATATAAGTAAGCGAGTAACTGGTTTTGAAATCTTACCTCTGAGCGTTTTAGGAAGGCCACGCGTTGATGTCACTTTACGGATTTCAGGTTTTTTCCGAGATGCTTTTCCCCAACTAATCTCTCTTGTGGATAGTGCCGCTACCGCTATAATGAATTTAAATGAACCAGCTGATCAAAACATAGCTGCTGCTAGATTTAAATCTGGAGAAGATAGTAGTCGAGTTTACGGTGCAAAGCCAGGAGCATATGGCGCCGGGCTTCAGGCATTAATTGATGAGCGAATATGGAACTCCAAAAGTGATTTAGCAGAGTCTTATATAGAATGGGGTAGTTATGCATATGGAAAAGATGCAAGTGGTATCAAGAAAACTGAAGGTTTTGAAACTCGTTTAAAACAGACAGAAGCAGTCGTTCAAAATCAAGATAATCGTGAACATGATATATTAGACAGTGACGATTATTATCAGTTTGAAGGTGGAGCCGCAGCAGCCGTTTCGACTCTACAAGGAATTGATCGTCCGATCTATCATAATGATCACTCCAGACCTGAAAGACCAATAATTAGAACCCTGGAGGAGGAAATTTCCAGAGTAGTAAGATCTCGAGTGGTGAACCCTAAATGGATAAATGGCGTTAAAAGACACGGTTATAAAGGTGCTTTTGAAATGGCTGCAACATTGGATTACTTATTTGCTTTTTCCGCAACAACGGGCGCCGTAAAAAGCCATCACTTTGATTTAACCTACGAGGCATATCTTGAAGACCCTGAAACCTTTAGTTTCATAAAAGAGAATAACGAGTCCGCTCTGTTTGAAATGATTCAAAAGTTTAAAGAAGCTTTAGATAGAGGTCTATGGACCCCAAAATCTAATTCTGCCCGGGCTCGTCTTGAACAAATTTTTGATCGTTAGCTTTTTCCTTTATATTTTATGAGCTGGTTTTAGTTAGAGATGGTTGTACCCGTGATGGCAACTGTGGCGCCTGTCCTAAGTAGAATGTATTAAAATTTCTAAAATCACCCACCAACTCTCACTTGTTATTAGACACACCAGAAAATAAAATCTATAATCGTCATAGAAAATGCGCATTTTCTCATAATATTTAGTTAAAGCTCAATAGTAAGAGATAGGATAAATTATAATGACCAAACCCGAACCTCAGGACGCTGACAGGCATAATCTAAAAATGCAGAAAAAAAAGGTTGCTAGAGATAAAATAATGGCAACTAAAACAGACAAAAAAGGATTAATTATCGTCAATACTGGAAAAGGAAAGGGAAAAAGCTCTGCTGCTTTTGGCATGATTTTTCGATGTATCGCGCATGAAATGCAATGTGCTGTTGTTCAATTCATAAAAGGAGGTATGAGTACTGGGGAACGTGATTTAATTTTGAAAAATTTTTCAGATATTTGTTCTTTCAATACAATGGGAGAGGGATTTACTTGGGAAACCCAAGATAAAACACGTGATACAGAAATGGCTGTCGCCGCTTGGGAGAAAGCCAAGAGCCTAATCCGTGATCCCACTAATACTATGGTCTTGCTTGACGAGATTAATATTGCGTTGAGATATGATTATATTAACATAAATGATATTTGCCACTTCCTTTTGAATGAAAAACCGGAAATGACTCACGTTGTCTTAACTGGTAGAAATGCAAAAGATGAATTAATAGAAATTGCTGATTTGGTAACAGAAATGGAACTGGTAAAGCACCCTTTCAGAGGTGGAATTAAAGCTCAGATTGGCGTTGAGTTCTAAGTTTATTTATCATTATTCCTAACCTCGGAAATAGTCTGACTAGTTGATAAAACTTCGTCGTCAATCTGCAACTCAATAACAGATAATAAACCCGAAGCCACGGCCTGTTCATAGGCCATCACAAAATCTTCCGTTCTTTTAACAGTTGCGCCAAAACCTCCATAAGCTTTAGCGAGCGCAGCAAAATCTGGATTATGAATTTCAGTGCCAGAAACTCGGCCTGGGTAGTGTTTTTCTTGATGCATACGAATTGTGGCATATTTTCCGTTATTAACAACAATTACTATAATGGCCAACTTGTGTTGAGCGGCAGTAGACATCTCGTTAAGCGTCATCTGAAAGCACCCATCTCCGGCCATACAAACAACTGTCTTTTCCGGAAACCTTAGTTTAGCGGCTATAGACGCCGGAAACCCGTAGCCCATACTCCCAGAAGTTGGGCCTAAAGCTGTTGGGTAATTTTTAAATACAAAATATCGATGAAGGAATGCCGCATAATTCCCAGCCCCATTTGTCACAATAGAGTCCTCTGGTAAATTCTTGGATAACCATTCAATAATTTTTTCAAGTTTTACCGGACCAGGTGTCTCTTTCGGAGTAATCCAATTTAAGTAATTTTGCCTTGCCTCACCGGAAAGAGAACACCACCTTGGATTGTTTATACCCTTAAGAGCACTTAACTGATCTAATATGTTTTCCGTGGAACTCACGATTGCCAAACTCGTATGATAAACATGACCAAATTCATCTGGGTCAGGATAAATATGAATTATCTCTTGTGCTGTTTTTTTTGGATCTATTAACTCGTACCCTCCAGTAGAAATTTCACCAAGTCGAGTCCCAATGGCAATAATTAGGTCTGAGTTCCTAATAGTGTTAGCCAAGAGTGGATTCATTCCCGTCCCTAAATCTCCAATATAACAATTATGGCGATTATCCATTAGGTGCTGTCGTCTAAACGTCGTTGCAACTGGTAGATCAAAATTTTTAGCAAATTTCTCAAGATTTTTTACAGTTTTCTTCGTCCAACCCGATCCCCCAGAAATGATAACCGGACATTTCGCATTTATTATTGCATTTTCTATTTTTTTAATTTCACTTCCGCTGGTCACCTGTGTTCCAAACACAGCCTTTCCTCGATCTGGAACTTCGCATGATGACGAGAGTACGTCCTCAGGTAAGGATAAGATGACTGGTCCCGGACGACCAGACTGTGAAATCTGGAAAGCCCTAGCTATATATTCAGGTAATCTTTTAACATCTTTTATCTCAGCTACCCACTTCGATACAGACGAAAAAAAGCTTTCATAATTTATTTCTTGAAAAGCCTCTCGGTCCCTATGCTCAAGAGGGACCTGCCCAACAAAAACGATTAACGGAGTACTATCTTGCATAGCAACATGTATACCGGACGAGGCATTGGTAGCTCCCGGTCCTCGAGTTACGAATACCACTCCAGGACTGTTTGTAATTTTTGCATCTGCTTCGGCCATCATTGTGGCTCCACCCTCATGTCGACAGACAATGTTCTCGATACCACTTTCATATAGACCATCAAGTGCGGCTAAGAAACTTTCCCCAGGCACTGAAAAAACTCGTTCAACCCCATTTTTCTTGAGTTGATCCACCAAAATTTCTCCGCCATGTCTTAACGCCATTATAGTAACCTCACTTGTTTTATACTTTAAAAGTTTTAGGAATATTGTCTATATCATATAAAATATAATCGGCCATAACCTCCGCAACCTTAGGAGCAAGGCTAAAACCAATCTTAAACCCTCCATTAGCAATATATGCACCTTGATAAACGGGATGTTTACCTAAAATAGGTAATCTTTTTCGAGCCGATGGCCTAACGCCTGCCCATCGCGTAATGACTTCAGCCTTCTTAAGAATAGGAAGATTCAAAATTGCGTCTTGATATAAGTCATCTAGTAAAAAATCATTATTAGTAGCATCAGAAAATGCTTTCTCGGTAGTAGATCCTATAGCCACGGTCCCATCAAAATGTGGTACAGCATGAACTCCATTGACAGAAATTTGTGGTAACTCTCTAGCATCATATTTGACGATCAAAGCCTGTCCTTTAACTCCGATGCCCAATGGTTTTTTTAATACCTCAGAAATATTTTCCAACTCCTCATAACCGGCTGCATACAACACTTTTCCTTGTTCTCTAGCTTGACCAATTATTATTTCGCTACCAGATCTCACTATAGCCTCTGAAAGTACCGATAACGCAGCGTTAGGAGTAATCACTGAACTTAAGTTGTCATATATGTATAATCCCGTTTTAGATATTGGCCTCCAAGTTAGAAGTTTACTTTCATCAACAACCTCCCAAACAAAACTATTTCCCCATCTAACCTTGGCACCCTCAACTCTTTCTTTTGCTAGAATAAGTTGTCGCTGGTCCTGTATTGCCTGTATTCGGCCAGAATTCATGAATCCTGTTGAACTTCCCGTTTCATACTCAAGATCAGTCCAATATTTTTTTGACATCATTAGACTGTCCAATTGGAATTTCTTTTTTACATTCCAATTGTCGGGCGTATGCGGAGATAAAGCACCCACGGGACTACCACTAGAGCCAGCTCCAACACTTTTTTTTTCAATTACTCGAACCTTTGCACCTCTAGTAATACAAGACCAGGCGATACTTAAACCAAAAACACCCGCACCATAAATTGTAACGTCAGCCATAGACAAGTCGGATTCCTTTCACCATTGTTATCCCTAGAGATAGTTTGAGGCTTATTCTAGTGACACATAAAACCCCAGATGTTGACTGGATCAATAATTCGGTTCCCGTTTCGCGTAAATTCAATGATCCCTACTATTCCATAGATGATGGGATCGCTGAAGCGAATTATGTATTTTTAGAGGGAAATAATTTACCTGAGAGGTTCCGAAATGGATTTCAGATCGGCGAGCTCGGCTTCGGAATAGGTCTAAATATGTTAGTTTCCTATCATTCTTTTATAAAATCTGGAACAAAAGGAATGCTGCGTTATACTTCTTTTGAAAAATACCCCTTAAGCAAAGACCAGATAAGAAAAGCGCTTGCGTGTTTTCCTTCACTTGATACTCAGATGTTATTAGATCATTGGAATACTGAAACTTTTAGTATCAATTATAAAAATTTATTCTTGACCGTGATTATGGGTGACGCGAGAGACACTATAAAAAGTTGGACTAGCAAAGCTGACGCTTGGTTTTTAGATGGATTTTCTCCATCCAAGAATCCACAACTTTGGGGTCAAAGTTTATTAAAAGATTTAGCCAAGAGAACAAAAATAAATGGTAGTTTTGCAACCTATTCTGCAGCGGGACATGTACGAGAAAATATGGCAGATGCCGGATTCAATGTTCAAAAAATAAAAGGATATGGCCGTAAAAAACATATGAGCAAAGGATTCCTGAATTGATTCAAAAAAATTCTCATTTTGGCATATTACTCATGGTTTTAGCCACTTCGATATTTGCTATCCAAGATGGGATCTCTCGTTATTTAGCATCTGAATATAACGTCATGATGGTTGTTATGGTACGCTATTGGTTCTTTGCTTTTTTTGTAATTTTATTAGTTTTTAAAACACAGGGTGGTATTAAAAAAGCTTTTAGTACACCTCAGCCTTTTCTTCAGTTTTTCAGAGGAACATTATTAGCGTTAGAAGTGTGTGTAATTGTCTTAGCTTTCACATTTTTAGGTCTGGTCGAAAGTCATGCTATTTTCGCTTGTTATCCATTGTTGGCAGCTGCTTTATCCGTACCCATTCTGGGTGAGAAAGTTGGATGGCGACGATGGGTAGCGATTGGTATCGGTTGTATTGGAGTATTAATAATACTTCAGCCGGGTATTAAGATTTTTTCACCTTACGCTCTTTTAGCAATCACATCAGCTTTTATGTTCGCATTATATGGCCTGCTAACAAGATATGCAGCAATAAAGGACGATGCCGCTACTAGTTTTTTTTGGACGGGTGTATCTGGTGCGATTATAATGACTTGTCTTGGTTTTTGGTATTGGGAACCTCTCGCTATAGGAGATTATTCGTGGATGATACTTTTATGCATTACCGCAGTATTAGGCCATTATTTATTAATTAAGTGTTACGAGTCAGCAGAAGTAAGCGTCGTGCAGCCCTTTGCATATTTCCAGCTTTTATTTATCACTATAATTGGCATCTCTATATTCAATGAAAAACTCGAACCGCATATTTTTATTGGAGCGTCAATAATTATTGGAGCTGGACTATTCACACTTTATAGGGAAAAAAAGTCTAGTTCTTAATTAGTCTATATAAATCTTTTCGCACCGGAGCGCCTTTGAGTCGAGCCTCGTAAGGTAACAAGCTCTCTGCGACCCTCATAACATAATTCCTAGTTTCGCGGTACGGTATATCTTCGATCCAATCAATAATATCGATATTTTCACTTCTAGGATCCCCAAACATTGCCAACCATCTCTCTAATCTCGTTGGACCAGCATTATATGCGGCGGCAACCAATATAATATTATTCCCAAAGCGCCCTGATAGTTCCTCAAGATAAGCAATGCCCAAACGAACATTATATGTTGGATCACTAATTAATCGTTTACTAGAGTACGGAACACCTATTTTTCCAGCCATCTCCTGAGCTGTTTTGGGCATCAATTGCATTAACCCACGTGCTCCAACTGGACTTATAACTTCTGGATCAAATTCGCTCTCTCGTCTAATAATTGAAAGTGGTAAAATTTTGTCAAATTTACTATTGAATGTAATGTCATTAGGCAACTCCAATGGGTAATAAGTACGAAAAATCTGAAATCCTTCTCTTGCAGCCTGTTTAGTTATCATTAGTGAAACATGAGTTTCTCCTAACTCAGCAGCAAAATTAGCTAACTTTAAAAATTCTTCTTTTGTACTTTTTTCGGAAAGGTGTACGAGTAGCCTCTCCGTAAGATAACTACTTCCCGCACGACTAACTTGTATAGCTGCCTTCAATACAGAAGATTTAGAAAATCGACTATCTTGCCAGCCGGTAACAAGCTCGCGGCCAGACATATCAATTAGATCCGGTTCTTTTAAAAAATTAACCGATAATTGTCCGTAGAAACTTGAAAGCGACTTTGTCGATTCTCTAAAATACTTCTGAGAATTTTCTTCATCATCAAGAGCTTTATACGTCAAACCTAACCAATAACCGGATCGACCTAAGGAGATCGGCGTATCTACAACACCAGAAAAATTGTTAAAGTGAACTAAAGAGGTTTTTGGAATTGTCAATTTTTTTAAAGCTATGAAGCCTGAAAGCCACTCTAGATCTGCAAAATCTGCACCTTTTTTTAAATGATGATTTGATGCAATACGATACGCTTGCTCAAATTCGCCCGACCTCATCATTTCTCGGGCTAAAACTCTACGCCAATCTGCCCAAGCCTGGGCTCGTCCCAATGTTTTTTCTGAAACCGATCTTTCGATTATAATTTCGATTGCGCCATCCCAGTGACCATTTCTTAACCTCCAAAGGAACCGTTCATAAGCTAAACCTGGGTCATTAGATACTTCCTTAGGCACTAAGTTGATAAAATAATTTACCCTTGACCTATTTTTTCTAAGCGCAATTCGGGCGCGAGCTAAGGCCTGCCAGTTCTTATCAACCAAAGGCAACATCCGAAAAGCAGATTCTGTATGGCCCTGCCATAACATAGAGTCCATTCGCAAATGATGAAGATTTTTAATCGTGAGGCCATTGCGTTCAACATATGCATTATGTTCCTCTTCATCTAAATCGAAATCCTTCCAAGTTCGTTTTATCTCGTTGGAGGCTTCGAAACTTCGGCCACTTTTTATTAAGGCTTCGGCATATCTCAGTGACCCCGTCCCCGATTGTGGCTTTTGCGTTGAAAAATACTTGATCACTTTCTCAGGAGCGCCACCACGAGGAATATTTTTCTCACATCTTTTTCTTAGTAACCTTAAACCTGGCCAGTCAGAGTATGTTTTTAAAAACTTTATACACTCATCAAATGTACCTTGTTTTCCTCTTAATCTCAGCCAATCCGCTATTGCTAGGCTTTCTTCTTTTACTAAAGTCCCTCGCGCAACATCCACGTCTTGCCAATTCTCATCATCTGACCAATCAATTATTTTTCTAAGTATTTCATAGTCTTCCAAAGCCTTGGCACTGCCGAACGACAAAAAATTAAAAATTAAAAATACACTTAAAAAATTGATCAGCGTGGACTTCATAGCTTTGCGCTTCCCTCTCTAAGGGCTATCCTAACTTTTCTAATATTATAGGCAATAGTCAACCACCGGTTTATTAATACTTGCGGCTATCTTTTCCTAAGTTTATTCTGTAAACAGTTTTATTTAAGGAGCGTCACTTATGTTTAGAGGATCATTACCTGCATTGGTAACCCCCATGAAGAAAGGGGAAATAGATTTTAACGTGATTCAAGACTTAGTTGAGTGGCATATTTCACAAGGATCTAATGGTTTAGTGCCTGTTGGCACTACTGGAGAAAGCCCAACATTAAGTCATGATGAGCATAATAAAGTAGTAGAATGCGTCGTTAAAACAGCCGCTGGAAGAATACCAATAATTGCTGGTGCTGGTTCGAATAATACGGCAGAAACAGTTCAATTAGTAGATCACGCAAAACGAGCTGGAGCGGACGCAGCTCTCGTTGTTACGCCCTACTATAACAAACCAACTCAAAACGGATTGATACAGCATTTCTCTGCTGCCGAAAAATGCGGCTTACCAATAATTATTTACAATATTCCACCTAGATCGGTAGTAGACATGACACCAGAGACCATGGGAGGTTTAGCAAAACTTCCCAATATTGTAGGCGTAAAAGATGCAACGGGCGACGTAGCAAGAGTGTCTCTGCAAAGGATTAGTTGCGGCACTGACTTTATTCAACTGTCCGGTGAAGATGCTTCCGCTATTGGATTCAATGCACAGGGTGGCGTCGGATGTATCACCGTAACCGGGAATGTTGCTCCCAAACTATGCTCTCAAATGCAAAAAGCCACTTTGGCTGGGGATTTCAAAAAAGCTTTGGAATATCAAGATCTCTTAATGCCACTCCATGACGCAATCTTCACGGAGCCTGGAGTCGCCGGTGCAAAATATGGGCTATCTGTATTAGGGAAATGTACGGAAGAAGTTAGATCTCCTCTCACTGAACTTACCTCCAAAACAAAAAAATTAATTGAAAACGCAATTAAGCATGCCGGCTTATAACAATAGATTAAAGCAGCGTAGATTGGATCATGTCTAAAAAGACTGAAAATACAAACTATAAAGTAATCTCAGAGAACCGTCGTGCGCGTTATGATTATTCCATTGAAGATGATATAGAATGTGGCATTTCTCTAGAAGGTTCAGAAGTGAAGAGCCTTCGAACTGGGAAAACTCAGATTGGCGAAAGCTATGCATCAGTAGAGAATACCGAATTATGGCTAGTAAATTGTTATATCCCCCCATACAGTCAAGCTAACGCTTTTCATCATGAGGAACGACGAAGAAGAAAACTTCTGGTCTCGAAGAAGGAGCTTTCTAAATTATGGTCTGCAACACAACGCGACGGTATGACACTTGTACCACTAGTTTTATACTTCAATCATAAAGGTAGGGCAAAAATTAAACTTGGGTTAGCAAAAGGAAAAAAACTATCCGACAAGAGAGCGGTTGAAGCAAAAAGAGATTGGCAAAGACAAAAATCACGTCTTTTAAAGGAGCACACCTAGATCGTGAAAACTAAAGTCATATGAGGTAGAAATGGATGATAATTCTAATACATTAATATCAACAGACTGGTTAGCATTTAACCTAAAAAATCCAAATGTCCGCATAATTGATGCATCTTGGTACTTGCCTGACATGAAGAGAAACCCAAGGGAGGAATACGATAAGGCGCATATCCCAGGAGCAAGATTTTTTGATATTGATGAAATTTGTGATTTGCAATCTAAACTTCCACATATGGTACCATCACCCGAAAAATTTGTATCTCGGATAAGAGCTATGGGAATTGGGGATAAACACAAAATTGTTATCTATGATGGTGCTGGTTTATTTTCTGCAGCTAGAGTGTGGTGGCTTTTTAAATTAATGGGTAAGGCGGAAGTATCCGTGTTAGATGGTGGATTCCCAAAGTGGTTGAACGACGGGTATCCCTCAGACAACCAACCAGTTTTTATGAGGGATCAACATATGACCACAGACTTTCATGAGGCACTGGTTAAAAATGTTACTCAGGTGTCTGCTGCCTCAAAACTAGGTGATCATGAAATTTTAGATGCGCGAGGCCCTGGCCGTTTCGCAGGGAAAGACCCGGAACCTAGGAAAGGTCTTAGAGCAGGTCATATACCAGGGTCAAAAAATATTCATTATAAAGATCTTTTAAATGATGATGGTACTATGAAGGACAAACATAGTCTCTTTAACACATTTAAAAATGCAAAAGTTGACTTTAAAAAACCAATTATAACTACCTGCGGATCAGGGGTAACAGCAGCTATAATATCTCTAGCCCTAGAGATTATTGGACAAAAAAATCATTCTCTTTATGATGGTTCGTGGACAGAGTGGGGCCAATTTGACCAATTACCAATCGAAGTCGGTTAATCTTATGTTTGAGAATCTAGTCTTGCCACCACCTGACGAAATACTAGAGCTAATGCATAAATTTAGAAATGATACAAGAAAGTATAAGATTGATTTAGGTGTCGGTGTTTACAAAAACCATTTGGGTAACACACCAATCATGACTGCTGTCAAGACAGCAGAGAAAAGGTTATGGGAGGAGGAAAATACCAAGAGTTATGTAGGTCTTACTGGTGATCCTTTTTTTCATAAAATGATGATAAAACTTATTCTGGGACCTTCCTTTGAAGAAGAGCGTGCTGCGGCGGCAGCGACACCTGGAGGAACTGGTGCTTTGAGGCAAGGTCTCGAATTAATAAAAATAGCAAATCCCAATGCAACCATATGGCTTAGCAATCCAACTTGGCCAAATCATCCGTCAATAATAGATTATTTACAGCTAAAATCGTCTGAGTATAGTTACTTCAACTTCAAAAATAAAACTGTCTCGTTTAACGCTATGCTAAAAGATCTTTCAGAGGCCAATAATGGCGATATTGTATTGTTACACGGTTGTTGTCATAATCCCACTGGAGCAAATTTAAATCAAAACCAGTGGGAAATTTTAGGAGATTTTTTAAATAAAAAAAATTTAATACCACTTATTGATTTAGCTTACCAAGGTTTTGGTAACGGGATACAAAAGGATAGTTTAGGGATAAGATCTTTAGTTAACTTGGTACCAGAAACGATTATTGCCTCAAGCTGCTCTAAAAATTTTGGTATATACCGAGAGCGGACAGGGATTATAATTACAACGTCAAACGACCAGAAGCAAAAAGCCGTTAATCAGGGTATATTAGCTTATTTAAATCGTAACAGCTTCTCATTCCCACCTGATCACGGTTCAAAACTTGTTTCAATGATCTTAAGTGATACGCATTTAAGAAAAAACTGGGAAGCAGAATTAAATGACATAAGAACAAGTATGCAAGAAAACCGAGAATTCTTGGTCAGAGAACTAAGTAGTCGGGTAGGATCAGATCGGTTTGGATTTCTATCCGAACATAGAGGTATGTTTTCTTTATTAGGCGCCTCTCATGAACAAGTACAAGAACTACAAGTTCAGCATGGGATATATATGGTTTCTGATAGCCGGATGAACATAGCTGCTCTGAGCAAAAAAACTATACCTCTTTTAGCAGACGCAATTGTCGCAGTTGGTGTATGATGTTTCATGTTGTAGATTTTAGCTAAAACTTTTAAGTCCAACTCAATAAAAAAAACCAAGTCTCCGCAACCTTGTAAAAACGGAATATTTTATGAGAAAAATTATGCCAGGTATTTTAGCTATGACCTTAATCGTCGTAGCTTCTAATATTTTAGTCCAACATATCTTATTCAATGGCTGGCTAACGTGGGGCGCTTTTACCTATCCCTTAGCTTTTTTAACGACAGACATAATGAACCGGGTATATGGTCCAGTAGTAGCAAGAAAAATCATTTTAGTTGGATTCTTTACAGGAATAATATGTTCCCTAGTTGGTACGCAAATAGAAAATGATTACGGACCACTTGTAACTTTAAGAATTGCGATTGCATCCGGTCTTGGGTTTATCTCAGCTCAATTTATAGATTTAGCCATTTTCGAGAAATTTAGAAAAACTAACTGGTGGAAGGCCCCCTTAATATCATCCGTAGTCGGGTCATTTGTGGATACTACTATATTCTTTAGTGTCGCATTTTCAAAAAAACTGTCCTGGATTGAACCTTCAAATGATGTATCTTGGGCAAGTGATTTAAGGGCTATCTTTGATTTTGGCCCCCAATTACCATATTGGGTAGGGTTGGGTTTAGCCGACTACGGATTAAAGTTAACCATTGCAATTATAGCTCTTATTCCCTTCAGCATAATTGTAAAAAAATTAGCACAAAATTCAAAAAACACTTTGAGTTAAGTATATAATGTGTCAAGTTAAATTAACCGTAAACAAATGAAAGGAGGTGCCTATGTCTAGAGTTAAATGGAACCAGAAGGTTGTAAAAATCTCGGAGGCAGAATTATAAGGGCAGCCCCTTAAATTCAGTTGAGGTTTTTGGTTTTTCCAAAGCGCCTTCATCCATAAAATTCGGAAGGGTTGCCTACTAAGAAGGCAACCCTTTCTTTTTAATATAGATAACGCTTATGATTAAAGTTTCTAATACTATTACAATAGAGCCATGGGAAATCATCGAAACTTTCAGTATATCTCGCGGCCCTGGTGGACAAAATGTTAATAAAGTTTCTACGGCAGTAGAGCTAAGATTTTTTGCATCTAGTTCACCTAACTTAACTCACGCCATAAAATCTAAACTTAAAGAAATCTCCGGAAGCAACTGGACTTCTGATGGAATTTTAATAATAAATGTTCAACAAACTAGGTCCCAATATCGAAATAGGATAATAGCTAAAAAGAAACTTAAGGATCTTATTTTAGAGGCAAGCCAGATTTTAAAAAAACGTGTGCCTACGAAACCATCGTATGGGGTAAAGGAAAAGAGGATGATCCAAAAGAAAAGTCGCGGTTTAATTAAAACGCTTCGCAAAAGAGTTAATTATGATGAATGAAATTTTATCAAGGAGAAACAAACTTTTAGGAGAAAATTTTCCGACATTTTACGAAAACCCAGTTCACTTAATTAAAGGTGAAGGGGTTTGGCTTTATGGAGCTGATGGAAAAAAATATCTTGATTGCTATAATAATGTTCCACACGTGGGTCACTGTCATCCTAAAGTAGTTGACGCAATAGCAAACCAAGCAGGAACCTTGAATACTCATACCAGATATCTTCATGAAGGAATATTAGATTACGGTGAAACTCTTTGTTCAAAATTTTCAAAAGAACTAAGTCAATTAATAATGGTTTGTACCGGATCAGAAGCAAACGACATCGCTCTTAGAATGGCACAAGCTATGACTGGAAAGTCAGGCTTTATAGCAACCGACAATACGTATCATGGTAACACTAGTTTAGTTTCACAGATTTCAGCGAGGCGACCGCCGATAGGAGGCTATAAAGATAACATAAAACTTGTCCCAGCCCCAGAAAGTATAAATCCTCTTGGCGGCACTTATGAAAGCCAAGTAGATCTTTTTACAAAAAATATTGAAGTCGCAATTAGTGAGTTAGAAAAAGATGGTTTTGGTTTTGCTGGCTTTATGTTCTGTCCAATTTTTGCAAATGAAGGGTTTCCAACAGTAAAACCAGGGTTTTTAGATAATACTGTGGATGTTATAAAGGATAAAGGTGGCCTTTTACTTTGTGATGAAGTTCAACCAGGTTTTGGTAGAATTGGGACACATTGGTGGGGTCACGAGTGGTTAGGTTTTGAGCCTGATGTTGTAACACTCGGGAAACCAATGGCAAATGGGCATCCAGTTGGAGCCGTGGTTACCCGTAAAGATATTATGGATAGTTTTAGATCCAAGTTTGGTTACTTTAATACTTTTGGCGGAAATCCGGTGAGCTGTGCAGCAGGCATGGCAACTTTACGAGTTATCGAAGAAGAAAACTTAGTGGAGAACGCTAGAATCATTGGTGAATATTCCCTTGAAAGATTAAGGGGTATCTCCAATCCTTTGATTCAAGACGTAAGGGGTAATGGACTATTCTTTGGAGTAGAGTTTGTCGATTTAACTGGCCAACCAGCAACAGAATTTACGAGTAGAGTTGTGGAGGAGATGCAACATCATGGTGTTTTACTTAATAGTATAGGCCGACATCGTAATACGCTTAAAATGCGGCCACCAATGCCATTCTCAAAAGAGAACTCTGATTTAGCGATAGATACTCTCGAAGTCGTTTTAGAAAAGCTGACTTAATGGATAATCCAAAGTTAATTAGCTCAGTAATTGATGTTTCTGCTGCCTGGGGGGGAGTAAAAGAAAGACCTAAGTTAGTAAAGAATAGAGAAAATATCGTTTTTGACATAACCTTAAACTCTGGACAGAGGGCTGCTTTCAGATTCCACCGGCCAGGCTATCAATCTTCCCAAGGTATAAAATCAGAACTTATGTGGATGGAGAATCTAACAGAAAAAAAATTTCCATGCCCCACGCCAATTAGAGCACTGAACCAAGATTTAATTATTGAAACAAAAGGTCAAAGGACTGCCTCTATAATTAAATGGGTTGACGCCGCCGAGTTAAAGGAAAGAATTTTCAATTCTAGTGAGAAAGAATTCATTTCTATATTTAAAAATCTAGGGAGAATAACTGCTGAACTCCACAATCTTACAGACGAGATCAATACTAATTCTTTTGTTCGGCCCAAATGGGATGAAGAAGAATTTTTTAGTGATAAACCCGCTTGGGGGAAATATTGGGAGAATCCATCCTTAAGTAAGAAAGAGTCAGAACAAATTTATAGAGTGAAAAATGACTTAAAACAGGCGCTACGAAAGATTCATAATGGAGATAAGGGTTTGATTCATGCTGATCTTCTTGAAGAAAATATTCTAATACGCGGTCAAAATTTATGGATAATTGATTTTGATGATTGCGGGTTTGGTTTTCGCGAATACGACTTAGCTACTTTATTAATACAACATTTTAACAAGAGATATTTCAATACAGCAAAACTAGCACTCATAGAATCTTACAATAAATACAGGAAAAAATTTCAAACTAATACAGACGCTATTAACTTTTTTATTATGGTACGAAGTTTGGTATCATGCGGGTGGGGAATCTCAAGAGCTCCTTTAGGATCTTCTGTCCATCGCGAACAAGCAGAACGCGCCTTGTCGTGTTTGAAACTATTTAATAGGTGAGGCTCTTAAACTATTAACTCACGCTCCTTTTGAAAACCCGTATCAAAAACACGTTGGTATCGCTTAACCTCGTTCTCAGGTCCCATAACCTTTAACGGGTTATCACTTAACTTAACTGTTGGCTTTCCATCTGCAGTAGTTGCCTTACACACTAGAGAAAAAGGGGCGAGGTTATTCTCACGTGTTAGACCACGAAAATCATTTGTTAACAATGTTCCCCATCCAAATGACACTTTTGTTTTGCTAGAAAATCTACAATGTAAATCTGATATCTGTTCAACGTCTAGGCCATCTGAAAAAATAATTAGTTTATTTAAAGGATCCTCACCACATTTTGTCCACCATTTTATTGCGGTCTCTGCAGTAGCGACGGGATCGCCAGAGTCAATCCTAATCCCGGTCCAACCGGACAACCAAGCAGGAGCGTTATCTAAAAAGTTCTTAGTACCATAGGTATCAGGAAGAATTATGCGAAGATTTCCGTCATGCTCCTCTTGCCAGTCTTCTAACATATCATACGGAGCTTTTTGTAATTCTTTGTCGCTTTTAGCTAATGCTGAATAAATCATTGGCATTTCATGGGCATTGGTACCAATAGCTTCAACTTCCTGTTTCATTGCTATAAGACAATTAGACGTGCCAACAAAACTTTTCCCTAAACCAGAATACATTGCCTGAACGCACCAATCTTGCCATAAAAAACTATGTCTTCGTCGAGTACCAAAATCAGCTATTTTAAGACTATCTAATTTTTGTAAAACATTAATTTTTTCCCAAAGTTTTGCCATTGCTCTTGCATAAAGAACTTGCAATTGAAATCTGTCCAATGTCTTTAGAACAGCACGAGATCTTAGTTCCATTATAACGCTTAACACTGGAACTTCCCAAAGCATTACCTCATGCCACTTTCCCTCAAATGTTAATTTATATTCGCCATCTATTTTTTCTAAATGATAAGGAGGCATCGAAAAGCCTTCAAACCATTTCATAAATTCTGGGCTAAACATTTGCCGCTTTCCATAAAATGTATTTCCGCGAAGAAATGTGCTCTCCCCTCGAGAAAGCTTAATCGATCTGATATGATCAAGCTGCTCTCTTAACTCACCCTCATCAACGAGCTCTGCTAACTTTATTGTTCTTGACCTATTCATTAATTGAAATTGAACTTGAGTATTGGGCTTATTTCGAAAAACAGACTGACACATTAAGAGCTTATAAAAATCAGTATCTATTAGGGAGCGAACAATTGGGTCAATCTTCCATTTGTGATTATAAACTCTAGTTGCTATATCAACCATGCAGTTCTACTCCAGACTCTTCCATTTCGAATAACGCAGATTTTAGCGATTCACTTATATCAATCGATCTACAAAATTCTTTAAGAACGGTCACATTAAATCCCAACCGTGCTGCATCTATAGCTGAATACCGAACACAAAAATCAAGAGCAAGTCCCACAATAAAAATATTATTTATATTCCTACAGGAAAGATACCCTAATAACCCAGTAGAGGTCACCTTATCATTTTCAAAAAACGCCGAATAACTATCAATTTCCTTTCTAAAACCTTTTCTTATTATTAAGTGACTATTTTCTACATTAACGGCGCTATGAAAATCTGCTCCGACTGAACCTTTAATACAATGGTCAGGCCATAGCACCTGCTGACCGTAAAACATCTCAACTTCCATATACGGGTGTTTTCCAGAATGTTGTGAGGCAAAAGAGCTATGATCAGAGCTATGCCAATCCTGAGTTAGAATTACTGTTTGGAATTCCATCATTAATTTATTTATAGGTTCTATAATTTTCGTACCATCAGGTACAGCCAGAGTCCCCCCATCACAAAAATCATTTTGCAGATCTATAATTAATAGAGCGTCTGCTTTTGACCTCATATTTGTTTCCCTCATTATGTTAAGCTCTTAGCTAAATACTTGTTTTATTCTGGTCAATACTTTCTCTTGTCTTGGGTAAGCATTTAGATGTATTTCAAACCTTAATGTTTACTGTAATCGCCTTTTATCATTTTACTCGTTTCAATGAGCCCAACAAAATGCAACCTTGTTTGATGAAGGAGTGCAAAAAATATAATATTCGAGGAACAATATTATTAGCAAATGAAGGGATTAACGGGACTATTTCTGGTTCCAAACATTCAATTGAGGAGATCATACATCATATAAGAACGCTACCTAATTGTCATGATATTAATTTCAAAACAAGTTTTGCATCATCCCAGCCTTTTAATAGATTAAAAGTTCGATTGAAACGTGAAATAGTCACAATGGGACAACCTAACGTCAATCCAATGACAGGTACGGGGCATTATATCAAACCACAAGACTGGGATGGTTTTATCACTGATAAGGACGTAGTTTTAATCGATACCCGAAATCAATATGAAGTAGGAATTGGAACTTTTAAGGGTGCTATCAATCCTAAGACTCAGAGTTTTAGAGAGTTTCCTAAATGGTGGGAAGAAAATAAGAAATCCTATAGCGGTAAAAAGATAGCTATGTTTTGCACGGGAGGGATACGTTGTGAAAAGTCAACTAACTTTCTTTTAAATAGTGGTGAAAAAGATGTCTTTCATTTAGATGGAGGTATTTTAAAATATCTAGAGGAGGTCCCACAAGAAAAAAGTCAGTGGAAGGGGGAATGTTTTGTTTTTGATGGTCGAGTGTCGGTTGGCTTCGGGCTTTCCGAAGGAAAGCACAGCCTATGCTTCGCCTGTCGTAGGCCCATCCAGCCCGAAGATATAAAAAAGCCAGAGTATGAACCCGGCGTGAGTTGCCATCAATGTTTAGAAGAGTACTCCAGTCAGGATCGAGCGCGTTTTCGCGAAAGACAACATCAAATAGCACTTGCACGAAAACGTGGTGAAATACACATTGGGACCTCAGACTAGTCGTAGAAAAAACCCTTACAAAACCTCAACATTTCCGCATACGCTTATTGGTTGACCAGAAATTTTTGAACCCAACGGGCTACAAAGAAATAGCACCTGATTAGCAATGTCTTGCGCAGTCACCGTTGTTCTTAGGGATACTTTACTAATCATTTCTGATTTCATCTCTTCAAATGATAAGCCCATTTCTTTTGATCTTGCCTCGATTACTCCATCTATTCTTGGCCCTTCAACTATTCCCGGTAATATAGCATTGACGCGAATGCCATCGGGACCTAATTCGACGGCCAAACTTTTCATAAATCCGATAATAGCCCATTTAGTTGCGGAATAAGGCGTTCGAAAAGCATAACCAAAACGACCTGCAACTGAAGAAATACAAATCATTGATGCATTATCGGATTGCTTTAACATCGGAACAGCACGTCTGGCACAGTAGAATTGGCCATTGAGGTTTATCTCTATTGTCCTATCCCACTCCTCTATTTCCATTTCATGTACAGCAGAAGTTGGACCAGCTATACCAGCGTTATTAACCAATACATCTAACCCTGACAGCTTTTCAGTCACCTCATCAAAAAGGTAGTTTACCTCATCAGGCTTTGAAACATCGCATTTTGTAAAACCCCAGTTAGGATGATCAGATTTACAGGTCTCAAGCGCTCTATCGGAGATATCACAGACATGTATATTAGCACCAGCTTTTTCAAGGGTTTCAGCTATCGTTCGTCCTATTCCACTTGCACCAGCAGTTACTAAAACTTTTAAATCTTTGATCGAATTTATATTATTGTCCATTCTACTTCCTTATTCTCAAAAAGAAACATCATCTCCGCCTTTTAAGCTTAAGATTTCTCGAGCTTCCTCTGGAGTTGCTATATCAAGAGACAGTCCCTCTAAGATTTGTCTGATTTTTTTAACTTGTTCAGCATTTGTTTGAGCTAATTTTCCTGGACTGATCCATAATGAATCCTCAAGTCCCACTCGAACATTTGCTCCTTGCGCAGCACCTATAGATGCGAGTGACATTTGATTTTTCCCAGCCCCCAAAATTGACCAGCAATAATCTTCACCAAAGAGTCTATCAGCAGTCCTTTTCATATGCATTAGATCTTCTGGATGTCCTCCAATTCCACCTAATATTCCAAATACTGATTGAATAAATAAAGGGGTCTTCGCTAAACCTCTTTCTACAAAATGCGCTAAACTATACAAATGCGATATATCATAACATTCAAATTCAAATCGTGTTCCATTTTCATTTCCTATTCGAAGAATGGTTTCGATATCTTGAAATGTATTCTTGAAAATTCCATCTCTCGAGTTTTCAATATGTTCACGCTCCCAGGTATGCTTAAACTCAGTGAACCTATTCAACATTGGATATAACCCAAAATTCATTGAACCCATATTTAAAGAAGCTACTTCAGGTTTAAATAAAGCTACTGGTGCCATTCGTTCATCTACTGTCATATGCATCGAGCCGCCGGTAGTGATATTTACTACAGCATTTGTAGATTGTTTTATTCGGGGTAAAAATTGTTCGTATAATTTTGGGTCTTGAGACGGTTTACCTGTTTCGGGATCTCTTGCATGTAGATGTAAAATAGCCGCACCAGCCTCTGCTGCTGCGATACCAGACTCTGCAATTTGACCCGGCGTTACAGGTAGATATTCGGACATACTAGGTGTGTGAATCGACCCAGTAATAGCACATGTAATAATAACCTTAGAACTTTTTCTGCTCATAAACCTTATCCTTCAAACTGATTTTAAGTTTCGATATTTGACAAAAATTATAAAAATTACAATAACATTATTAACAAGAAAAGAATATATTTTTATTATTCTAATGTGTGAAATCGAAAAGGTTAGTTGTTTTATTCTTTGTAAAAAAAAACTTGTTTTTGTATAATTGTTCTTCAAAACTTTTAGAACGTATCTGGGAGATTCTATTTGTCTGTTTCAAAAGCTTTAGTTGAAGCAAAAAAACTGCATAAAAATAAAAATTTAAACAATGCATTAAAGATTTATAATTCTATTTTGGGAAAAACTCCAAATAATATAAAAGCTAAAAGAGGTATACTTCAAATCTATGAAGGCCTTGATCCATCTAGCTCGTATTCCACATCATCTAATACTCAGTTTAAATTATTGTCAAAACTCTTAACTGAAAATAAATTTTCAGATGCTCTTCTATACGGAAGAATACTCACTGAGCTGAACTCTAAAGACCCAAGGATTTATAATATTCTCGGTGCCACTAAAGCTAAACTAGGATTAATGAAAGAAGCTATTGTTTTTTTTAAAAAAGCAATAAAAATATCTCCTAGCTATCATGAGGTGCATAATAATATTGCTATAGTATTGAAAAATTTGAGTCAGCACACTGACGCTATTAGACACTTTGATCAAGCCATAAAGTTGATGCCAAATTACGCCAGCGCATATTATAATCTTGGTTCTTTATATGAAAAACTAAATAAAAGGGTTGAATTGGCCAATTTAATTAACAAGGCAAACAACAACCTATCGGTTAAGGATCCGATCATAACCCTTTTCCAAGCTTATTTACAAAGTTCGAAAAATAATACAAAAAATTGCTTAAAACTACTATTAGAAATAAATCCGAAAGTGCTTCCAAATAATTTTCAAATAGACTTTTATTCTCTATCTGGAAAAACTTATGATAAGTTGGGAGATTACTCTAAAGCCTTTGAAAACTTTAATAGACAAAACTTGGTAACAGAGTCCATAAATTCAGGAAAATTAAAAAATGCAAAAATATTTCTTGAAGAAACTAAGACGCTTAAAAAAGCTTGGGAAATATTAAAGGTAAAACCTGAAACCATTCCAAATCAAGTGCACGGATCTAATCTAGTTTTCCTTGTGGGTTTTCCTAGGACCGGGACTACACTATTAGACACAATTCTAATGGGACATCCACAAATAACAATATTGGAAGAGCAACCTATGGCAACTATAATGGCCAAAAGTTTTGACGGCTTGGGAACTCCCGACGATTATATAAATCTGAGTGAAACGAATATAAGAATGCTTAGAGAAACCTATTTGGATGCACTCAATGAGCAATTAAACAATATTTCCAGAGGACAAGTTATTGTTGATAAGCATCCCCTTAATACACGTTACTTACCGTTATTGGAGAAGGTGTTTCCACGTGCTAAATTTATAATCGCACTTCGGCATCCCTGCGACTGTGTATTGAGTTGTTTCATGCAGAATTTTGAATTTAATCGTGGAACAGGAAACTTTTTAACCTTAGAAGACGCAGCTAACCTGTATACCGCGACAATGGGACTGTGGGTTGCCATAGAAAAGAGGTTGCCACTCGATTATCGAACCGTCCGTTATGAAGATTTCATTGACGATATTGAAGGTATTTCAAAATCACTAATTAATTTTCTTAATCTACCATGGGTAGAAGGTATATTAGATCATACGGTAACTGCCAAAAGCCGGACGCACATTTCAACAGCCAGTTACAATCAAGTGACGGAACAAATATACAAGACAGCAAAAGGAAGATGGATTAATTACGAAGAACAGCTGTCTGGAGTAATGTCTAAGCTTTCCCCGTTTATTAAAAAGTTTGGTTATTAAAGTTTACTGTATAAAAATAGATCAAGCTAACCGTTGAAAAATTATTAATAATAACCATTTAGCAAGTGTATCAGATCATAGAAAGGTGAAATAATGTCAGTAAAAAGTCATGCGTTTGAAGCGGATACGGGTAAAATCCTAGATATAGTTATTAATTCTCTATATTCTCAAAAAGAAATATTTATAAGAGAACTGATATCCAATGCTTCTGATGCACTTGATAAACGACGTTATTTGTCAGCTACGGACTCAAAACTTAGCTCCAAAGACCCTGGTAAAATTACCATCAGTGTTAGCAAGAAAGATAAAACATTAACGATTTCAGATAATGGTATTGGATTAAATGAAGCTGAAATGATTGAAGCTCTTGGAACAATTGCTCGATCGGGAACAAAAGACTTTATCGAACGGTTGAATTCATCGAAAGATAAAGAAGGGAGTAAAGTAGCATTAATTGGACAATTTGGTGTAGGGTTTTACTCTTCATTTATGGTGTCCGATAGCGTTTCAGTAGTATCCAGAAAAGCAGGAACTGGCTCCGCTTTCAAATGGACAAGTAATGGTCACTCTGGATATGAAATATCCGATTCTCAAAGAGATGTGGAAGGAACATCAATTACCTTATCACTTAAGAAGGAGGACAAAGAATATCTCGACGAGGTCAGAATAAGCCACCTCATAAAAAAATATTCGGACCACATATCTTATCCTATAGAGTGGATAGTATCTGACTCAGAGTCTCGTATTCTCAACAGTGCTACAGCTATTTGGACCAAAAAACCAAAAGAAATTAAAAAAGAAGAGTATAAGTCATTTTACAATCAAATAGGCGGATCATATGATGAGCCATACCTAACATTACATAATAAAACAGAGGGCGCTATAGATTTTACCCAACTGTTATTTGTTCCATCGTCACCTCCCTTTGATCTTTTTGACCCTGAAAGAAAATCAAAGCTACAGCTATATATAAACAGAGTTTTTATTACCGACGATTGTGAAGACCTAGTCCCTAAGTGGCTCCGATTTATAAAAGGTATCGTTGATACTCCAGATGTCGACTTGAACGTGAGCCGCGAGATGTTACAACAAAATCCAGCAGTAACAAAAATAAGAAAATCTATCATTCGTAAAACAATCTCTGAACTTAAAAAGAGAATGGATAAAGATAAAGATGATTATGATAAATTTTGGACGAGTTTTGGTAGAGTAGTTAAAGAAGGTCTTTATGAAGACAATGAAAATAAGGAGAAAATTATTGACATATGTCGTTTTCACTCCTCTAGAGAAAATTCATTCATCAATTTATCAGATTATATTGACGGAATGGTTAAAGACCAAGATCAAATATACTATTTATCTGCAGAAACCCTAGGAAAAGCGGAAGTTAGTCCTCACCTTGAAGGCTTCAAGTCAAGAGGTATAGACGTGCTTTTACTTACCGACCCGATAGATGAGTTTTGGATTCCTATTATGGCAGAGTATGGTGGAAAGAAATTTACCTCTATTACAAGAGGAGCGTCAGATTTAGATAAGTTTGAGTCACAAGATAAAAAACAAAAAAAGGAAACTGATCCCGGTAAATTTGAAAAATTAATCGAGAAAATAAGTGGTTATCTTGGCGAAGAAGTTTCAAAAGTGCGTTTATCTAAAACTCTCACCTCTAGTCCATCATGCCTGGTAGCAGATGAAGATGGTATGGATGTGCAAATGGAAAAAATGATGATGTCGCACAATCCAGATTTCAAAGGCTCTCCAAGAGTATTGGAGATAAATCCAGGACATAAGCTAGTAAAAGCTTTAAATGCTATGGTTAAGAAGGGAGACAGTAGTATTGCAGAAGATATATCTGTTTTACTCTTCGACCAAGCTCAAATTCTTGAAGGCAAAGCTCCCCAAGATGTTACTAGTTTTTCCCAGAGAATGACTAGAGTCATGCAGAATTGTCTTAGTTCTACTGGCTAACTAATTTGGTAAAAATTAGGTCAATCAGTTAATGAGGTTATTTGCTGTTACCTGAAATTAGATTCTCAATCGCATCGGCTAAATGCTCTTCATTAATATTGAGGTCTTTTCTTTCAAGCTTTATTTTATGGGCCTCCTGTAGAACATCCACTTCACTAAAATTAGTAGGTGGGGAAAATCTATAACACGCCAATTCAATCAGTAGGCCTAGCGGGTCTCGGAAATAAATTGAGTGCATAAAACCTCTATCTTTTCGACCTGAGTGCTGGATTTTTCTTTGATCAAGTCTACCTTCTATCTGTTCGAATGTTGCTTGACTGACTGTAAAAGCTAGGTGATGAACTGTTCCAGCTCTTGAAGAAACGGGTTTACAATTAAGCTCTTGCTTTCGCGTTTCATCAGTAAAAATTGTAATTAGTCTTCCATCTCCAGGATCAAAATAAAGATGGTCTTCAGACGGGTTATCTAAGTTTGGTTGTTCAAAAACTAATGGCATGCCCAACAATCCATACCAAAAACTAATTGATGTCTGTCTATCTGCACCATTTAAGGTCAAGTGGTGTAAACCCTGCACTTGTATTTTTTTCAAAACATTAGCCTCTAAAGATAAAACATGGCAAAATTTTCTTTTAACAATATCGTTCAGGACCAATCCATTGATCTAACGAATAACGGTCACCATGGGCCCAACCGATTGGTAAGCATTTTTCAATAGAAGTTAGATCATCGCTACTTAGTTTGATACTGGCTCCCATAACCAACTCCTCTAACCTAGCTGTACTTCGTGTTCCTGGGATAGGCAGAATGTGTGGGCCTCTAGTCAATAGCCAAGCAATTGCAACTGATGCTGCTGGATAACCTAATTTTTTTGATAATGCTCTGAAACTATTTGTAGCATTAATATTTTCTTCTAAATTTGGCGACATAAATCTGGGGTTATTTTTTAAAAAAGCCATTTTCTCAGCTCGATCTCTATCATGAGGGTTATCGGTCAATAAACTTCTACCAACTGGGCTAAAGGCGACCAAAGTTGTATTTAATTCTAAACACTTTTGAACTAATCCAAGCTCAGGGTATCTCGTAGATAATGAATACTCTGATTGGACCGCAGCAACTGGATGAATTTTATTCGCTCTTTCTAATGAGCTTGGCGCAATTTCAGAGAACCCAAACTGTTTTATTTTACCTTTCTTTATTAATTTTGTCAGAGACTCCGTTACTTCTTCAATAGGTATTTTTTCATCTCTCCGATGCACATAAAACAAATCAACTCGATCTAGATTTAATCTTTTAAGTGATTTTTCTAATTCAGCCTCTAGGTGAGCAAATGAATTATCAAAGTAACGCTTCCCATCGGGTGTCCTTGTAATCCCCGCTTTCGTTGCGATTTTAAATAGTTTGTCTTTTTCCGATCCAAATTTATTCAGAAAGTTTCCAATCCGACTTTCAGATAGACCAGACCCATAAGCATTGGAAGTATCAATATTATCTATACCAAGCTCAAGTGCCTTTTCTAAAACTTTATGTGATTGTTCTTCATCTACAGGGCCGTAAAAGTCAACGAATGACATCGCTCCAAAACCTACCGCTGAAAACTTTGACCCATCCTGACCAAGCGAAATTTTCTTCATTAGAATTTTCCCATCTGCTTTGAAAGCTTGTCACTTCGACTTCTCACATCATCTATAATACCACTTAAGTCATCCGAGGAAAGTGAATTAAGACCTACCGTTACGCACAAGGCTGCTATTGGATACCTATTAATATCAAAGATTGGGGATGCGATACCCATAACTCCTGGTGTTATTTCCTGCTTAGCAACGCACACTCGATTCTTTTTAACCTCTAGAAAGCTGTTAGTCACCTCAGATATATCTTTCCCAATACCAATTTTTTTAAAGTCTTCTATATGCTTTTTAATATGACTATCTAGATGTGGACGAGGTAGATTTGCTACTATGGTTCTTGCTATTGCACCTTTGACTAAAGCCATTGGTCTTCCCCTAGTGTAACTAGTATATGCGTTTGTTGTACTGGATTCTGAAGCAACACATAGTAAGTTATCTCCATACCACCGCGCTAAGATAGCCGTAGAGGGATATGTGCGGGCAAGTTGATGAATATGGACTTTTCCAAAGTTAACCAGCGGATCTGATTTTCTAATTAGAAAATCCATCTCAACGACTCGAGGCCCTAACGTTAATATCGAATTAGAAATTGAGACTAAAAGTCCAGCATCTTTTAATGAACGCAAATAACGATACATCGTGGGCCTGCTATAACCCAGTTCATCCATCAATTGTTCCGCTGTCCACTCAAGATTCCCGTCAGTAAACAAATTAAGTACGGATAGAATCCGATCCGCACTATTAGTTCCTTTCATTGGAAAACCTCGTATTTTTTCTCAGGAATTAGTTGTACAATACAACAAGTTTTCAGAGGTTACCACAGCATAAGTTATAATTTTTTTACTTAAACTCTTGTTTTTAAAACTCTTATAAAAAGCTCATTATGTAGTTACTTTTTACAAAAGCCATAATCTCTATCATAATCCTCCATTGACGATAGACCTACTTATCAGCAATCTCAAAGAATGCGATTCTCTGATTTGATATGCAAAGTACCTACTCCTTTCGATAAAGAGCTTGGAGAAGAGGTAGTAGAAAAATTTTCTTCGCAACCTCCCAAAGTTCGGGAATTAATTTATGGTATAAGTAGCTGCAGTCCGTATTTAAAAGGCCTTTTGAATATGGAATGTGAGTGGGTCAACAAAGTACTTGAGAAACCAGTTCTAGTAATTGAAAATGAGTTTCTCAGGTTAAAAGAAAATGCTCATTTAAATATTTGGAGCGAGCTAAGACGCTCGAAAAGACGTATAGCTCTCTGGTCAGCACTTTGTGATTTATCGGGCATATGGACTCTTAGTGAAGTTACATCGACCCTTACCAAATTTGCTGACTTGGCATGCGAGCTTGCGTTGGAAGCAGCACTCAGAATTGAACTACCAAGGGGGAACATCCCAGGTTTTAGCAAATATAAATCAATAGATGAAACCGGTATATTTTTAATAGCAATGGGTAAGATGGGTGCTAACGAATTAAACTATTCATCTGATATCGATTTAATCTGTTTTTTTAATGAGACGCGTTTTCAGGAACAAGATTTCTTTGAAGCGCGCAAGGGGTTTATAAAAGTTACCCGTTTAATGAACAAATTTCTTAGTGACCCCACAGAAGATGGATATGTCTTCAGAACTGATTTTCGCCTTAGACCTGATCCATCAGTGACTCCAATTTGTATGGCCTCCGGCACAGCGGAGCGTTATTATGAAAGTATTGGAAGAACGTGGGAAAGAGCGGCATACATTAAAAGTAGGGTTATAGCCGGAGATAAAATCTCAGGTGCTGAATTCCTAAATACTTTGAATCCATTTGTTTGGCGAAAATATCTCGATTTTGCAGCGATTGAAGACGCGCATGATATGAGATTACGGATTCGTGAACATAAAAATTTAGGAGGCCCTCTCAAAATAAAAGGTCACAACATAAAACTCGGGCGTGGCGGAATTCGAGAAATTGAATTTTTTACTCAAACACGCCAACTAATCGGGGGGGGGCGAGACCTTAACTTGAGAGTTAGGGGGACAGTCGAAGGACTGTCCAAGTTAGAAGAGAAAGGCTGGATCGATGAAACGATATCAAAACAATTAACTGATTGCTATGGATTCTTTCGGTCAATAGAACATCGATTACAGATGATAAACGACGCACAAACACACGAGCTACCAAAAACTGATCATGAAATGGAACGGCTCGCTTGTTTAGACGGAAATAACTATTTAGATTTAAAACAAGATTTATTTGAAAAACTCAATACAACTCACGACCTTATCGAAAGTTTTTTCTCTCCATTAAAATCTGAACCCGTAATTAAGTTGTCCGAGGTAGAAGAACAGATCATATTAAAATGGCCCTCTTACCCTGCGCTCAGATCATCTCGAGCAGAGAATATATTCAATAGGCTTAAGCCTAAAATAATTTCCAAAATTAGAACAGTCGATAAAACTAATAGTGCATTACTTTCTTTCGATAGATTTTTAATTGGACTACCTACTGGGGTACAGCTTTTTTCATTATTTGAAGCCAATCCACAATTAATAGATTTACTGGTTGATATTGTTGGAACCTCGCCAGCCTTATCAAATCATTTGTCACGAAATTCTCACGTTTTTGACTCTGTAATTGGAAATGAGTTTTGGACACTATTTCCAGAAGAAGTTAATCTAGAGGCCCAACTTAATAAACTTATTAGTTCTACCTTTGATTATGAACAAAAATTAGAGATAGCTCGTAAGTGGAAGAATGAATGGCATTTCAGAATTGGTGTTCACTTATTAAGAGGAATATCCAATATTGATGAGACGAGAGCTCAATACGCAATACTCTCAGAAGTTGTACTTAGGGTTTTGTGGTCAGAAGTGATTTTAAATTTTTCAAAAACTCACGGCAAACCTCCGGGTAATGGTGCAGCAATACTTTCTATGGGATCTCTCGGAGGTAAACAGTTAAACTCGACATCTGATTTAGATTTAATAATTATATATGACTCTGAACATAATGAGATGTCTGCAGGCTCAAAACCATTAGAATCAAGGGTATACTACCCTCGTCTTACTAAAGCCTTGGTTACAGCCATGACTGCTGAGATGAAGCATGGAAAACTATATGAACTAGACATGAGGCTCCGGCCATCAGGTAGAAAGGGTCCAGTTGCAACATCTTGGCATGCCTTTAAAGACTATCAAATGAATGAGGCGTGGGTCTGGGAGCATCTAGCTTTAACTCGTGGTCGATTTATATGTGGTAAAATTCAATTAGAAAAAAGTTTTAAATTATTTCGGACTAAACTATTTAAAAATGTAGATAAACAATTAGCTATTCGAGCCCTCAGTGAAATGAGATTGAAAATCAAAGAAACTACGTCAGAATTAAACCAATTAGAATGTAAGCGAGGCGCCGGCAGGATACAAGATATAGAGCTACTGTCTCAGCTGTGTACTCTGATAAATGGAGAAGAGGTTCAAGACGTAATATCTGGTTTAGCAAGTGGATTAAAGTCTGGTCTTATGAATAACCTACAATTAAAAAAAATAATTAAGACATATAAATTTTTACAAGTTACGAATACTGCTTCTCGCTTAATTTGGGATAAAAATCAGCAAACGCAAAAAATTACTGATAGCGGTTATTCATTTTTATTAAAGCTTACAGAGCGTACCACCAAAAAAGACTTAGTTGACGATTTGGTTACTCTTACAAGAGAAGCTGCCGATTTAATCGATCAGGTGTTATTAAAAAAAAGACTTAAAAAATGAAATCTCATATTATGATTTTTGCTAATTTTTTAAATACCCCTTTCGATAGAACTCATTCTGAACGCTTTATTTTTCTACTTGCAATTAGTGAGTAATAAATCATCATAAATATATAAAATTCACTAACTAGGTAGTAATCAATGACCCCAGAAAAACTTCGGAAACTCTACGGTGATATTTCTCCAAGGGCTGCTGTAAAAACCATAGATCATCTAGATCATCATTGTGTCAAGTTTATAGAAAATTCTACATTTTGTATACTTGGAACTTCAGATGGTACTAATCTTGATGTGTCCCCGAAAGGTGACCCAGGCGGTTTCGTAAAAGTTCTAGACGAAAACACGATTATCATACCAGACCGACCCGGCAATAATCGCATTGACGGGTTACTAAATATTTTGCTTCATCCATTTGTTGGGTTATTATTCCTTATTCCCTCAGTCAACGAAACTCTTAGAGTCAATGGGAAAGCTGAAATTATTGATGACATTGAAACCTGTCGAGATTATGCAATAAAAGGTCGAGCTCCTAAAACTATTACCAAAGTTATAGCCAAAGAAGTATTTTTACATTGTGGGAAAGCACCATTAAGAGGTGGTTTGTGGAAGCCCGAAACATGGTCAAAAAATAGACCCGTTCCTAACTTATATGAAATAATCAAAGACCACGCAAAAGGTCATGACGTTCCACAAATGACAGATAAAGAAATCGAAAGTCTCGACAAAAAGACTCTCTATTAAAAAATTGGAAAGTAACACTTTACTACCAGAAAAATTGTGTTAAGTGGAACTGAGTTTTATGAGGGGAGTTTGAAATGGCTAATCTTAATAACCCTAATAATTGGAAACAATTAGATCGAGATCTCAATAAAATTTCTCAATTTGATTTAGCTTCTAGATATATAAGTAGACCACTAGTCGCACCAGGAATCGCCATCATCTTTATCGCTATATCAGCGTTAGCGGTAATGTTTTTTTGGGGACAATCCCAATCCTCCTATATCATAATAACGGCAGCAATTTTCGGCGCTTACATGGCGTTAAATATTGGTGCGAACGATGTTGCCAATAATGTTGGACCTGCCGTAGGATCCAAGGCTCTAACAATGGGAGGAGCATTAGTAATTGCAGCATTATGTGAAAGTGCTGGAGCTATATTGGCTGGAGGAGATGTTGTCTCTACTATTTCCAAAGGCATTATAAATCAGGAATCTGTAGCCAATAAGACTGTCTTTATATGGGCAATGATGGCAGCTTTGATCTCGTCGGCTCTCTGGGTAAACCTAGCAACTATATTTGGAGCTCCGGTATCGACAACTCATTCAGTCGTTGGTGGGGTAATGGGAGCTGGAATCGCTGCAGCCGGATTTACTGCCGTTAATTGGCCAACTATGAGTAAAATTGCTGCCAGTTGGGTTATTTCACCAGTACTTGGGGGAATTATAGCCGCGGCATTCTTAGCCTTTATTAAATTTTCAATTATTTACAAAAAAGATAAAATTACTGCGGCCAAGAAATGGGTTCCAGTATTAATTGGTTTGATGGCTGGCGTATTCGCAATGTACTTAGCTATGAAAGGTCTCAAAAAAATAATAAAAGTTGATATGTATACGGCTGTCACTATTGGGGTAATCTTAGGGGCGATAATATATGCACTTTCTGCTCCATTAATAAAATGGCAGTCAAAAGGATTAGAGAATAGGAACAAATCTATCAAAAAACTATTCGCGGTTCCATTAGTTATCTCTGCTGGGCTTTTATCATTCGCGCACGGCGCAAATGATGTAGCAAATGCTGTAGGCCCGCTTGCTGCAATCGTTCACACAGTAGAATCTGGTGATGTTGCTGGGAAAGTAGATATCCCGTTATGGGTTATGGTTATCGGTGCTTTAGGAATATCGTTTGGCCTATTACTATATGGTCCAAAACTTATTAAAATTGTTGGAGACCAAATTACAAAACTTAATCCAATGAGGGCCTACTGTGTGGCTCTATCTGCTGCTATAACAGTAATCATAGCCTCGTGGCTTGGACTCCCAGTTAGCTCTACACATATTGCTGTGGGTGGAGTATTTGGGGTCGGTTTTTTCCGAGAATGGGACTCTGAAAGACGTTCTAGAAAGGCGCTTGCTAATAGTAACAAGGAAACAAAGAAAGTACCCCTAAAGGAACGACGTCGGCGAAAACTGGTTCGACGGTCCCACTTTTTAACGATAATAGCAGCCTGGCTCATTACTGTCCCAGCAGCTGCGTTTTTGTCAGGCACAATATTTTTAATCATTAACAGTTTTGTATAATAAACAAATCAAGAGACAGATAGTTATCTGTTGTAAAAAATTATTTTTTATAACAGATTGATAGAGTAATTTTTAGGATAATAAAATGTCATCAGTAATGCAGGGCTTTCCTCCGAATGTAAAAGACCAAGTAACTTTAGAAAACTGGCGAACGGCGCCCTTCAATCAATGGGCATTTCATCATGTTAGAGAGATAGTGCCATCAGCAATCATCTCAAATAATCCTGATGATGTGTGGCGCCTAGAAAAAGGGAAAGACCTCAACTCATCAATAGATATTGAACATTCAATGAATGAAACCTCTTCTGATGCGATGGTAATCCTACAGTCCGGAAAGTTAGTAAAAGAAATCTATAGAAATGGAATGGACCAAAGATCTCCACATATTCTGATGTCTGTTTCAAAATCTATCCTTGGTCTAATAGCCGGCATACTAATCGAAGCCAAAAAGATAAAACTAGATGATTTGATCACTTCATTTATTCCAGCTTTAGAGAATACGGCTTATAAAGGCGCTACAATCAGGCATCTTTTAGATATGCGTTCTGGTATTTATTTTGATGAAGATTATTTAAAAACTGATGGGCCAATTATTGATTACAGGTTCGCGTCCAATTGGAATCCAGTTCCAGTAAACTGGAAACCTCAAAATCTTAGGTCCTTTATGGGTTCTTTGACAGAGACATTGCAAGATCATGGAAATAACTTTCAATACGTTTCACCAAATACAGATTTACTCGGGTGGATCTTTGAGCTTGCAACGGGAACACGATATGCAGATTTAGTCTCTGAGCTTTTATGGAAGCCTCTGGGTACAGAAACCTCTGGGTACATTACTGTTGATAGGATAGGTGGCGCTCGAGCAGCTGGAGGAAAATGTTTCTCTGCGAGAGATTTGGCAAGAGTTGGTATGATGATGGCCAATAACGGTAAAAGAGAGAATATACGAGTTATCTCGAAAAGTTGGATCGATGATATCGAGAACAATGGTGATAGTGAGGCTTGGAAAAACGGAAACTTTTTTGAAACGTTTAATAAGCGAGATATGAAATATAGATCAAAGTGGTATATTCAACAAACTGAGAACCCACTAATTCACGCATGGGGAATACATGGCCAATTCCTTTTTGTTGATAAAACTAGGGAACTATCCATTGCTTGTTTTTCAAGTCAAGCTTTACCAGTTGATCAAATCGCTATGGAAAAAACCTTTGCTCTGGTTGAGAAGATACGAGCCTCTTTATCTTAAACTAGTTGTACAAAAGGCTATAAAAAATAACCTTTTAGTTCGTCAGAATTTTACAACGCATAGAAACCCGTGCCGCCCAAAACGGGTGGTTCATTACTGAGGCTCCGGTCGAATTAGTTTCAACAAAATCGTTTGAAAAAATTATTCTATTTTCAAAGATACGATAGCTAACATTATGAACATAGCTTGTATTTCTCATATACTGTCCGGTTATGAGTACACTCTTATAGTTAGTACCAGGGAACTTTAGATTTTTTATTTTATTAGGGGTATTACTTTTATGAGTGCGTAAAAGGTCGCTAACTTCAGAACCAAAAAATATGATTATTATTCGTTTTTTGTTAAATGTGAAGGTTTATTAGTACAAATCCCAAGTTTCAATCCTCGTGACTTTAGTTGAAACAAAACAAGCTCAACATTCTCATAACACTTGCTTAAAGTTGTCGGGTTGGCCTGATAATACTCCATAAAAACTCTGATTGCTTCTTTTGACCTCGACACACCATAAGCATTCAGGCATCGCTCTATTAACTTATCTATTCCATTTCCTATAAATGAACGAACCTGTTTAGACGATAAGGGCTCTAAGTTAACACTCTTTAACATCTCACTACTCGCTGCATGTATATCAGGAAGAGTATCCACGAGCGTTCCGTCTAAATCAAAAATAATGCTTTTTACGAGTTTTTCCATTTTATAGAACACCCAATTGTAGGCGTTTGAGCGTGAGGTCCAAACCCAGTTGAAGAAACCTGTGACATTGCTTCAAAAAGCTCTCGTTTTGATCCTGGTTCGGGTTGATCTCTACCACCCGAGTCTAAACGTCCACGATACTGTAAACCTAAAACATTATTAAACCCAAAAAAATCAGGTGTGCACTCAGCACCGTAGCTTTTTGCAACATTTTGGGACTCATCAAAAAGGTACGGGAATTGGAAATTATTCGTATCAGCTAATCTTTTCATATTATCAAATGAATCAAGTGGATAGGCTTCTACATCATTCGAAGAAATAGCAGCAATTCCAATACCTTTCTTGGTAAGATCCCCCGATACTTTTACTATTCGGGTCAGCGCACTCAAAACGTAAGGACAATGATTACAAATAAACATAATTAGTAAACCTTTTTCACCAAGTAACGCGTCCCTAGTAAATAATTTTCCATTTGTACTCGGAAGCTCAAAATCGGGCGCTTTCCAGTTAAATTCACAGATAGACTTATCTTTAGTCATTGGTAGCCTTCCTTTATTTGAAAATAAATATGCATTGCTCAAACTGGTTTGGTAGCGTCTGCCGCCTTTCTTAATTTTCTAATATTATCTCCATAAATACTTGGGGTATTTACCGAACCACCCTTGAAAACAGCCGACCCCGCAACCAAAACATCTGCTCCAGCAGCAGACACTAAAGGAGCGGTTTCTACAGTAACGCCACCATCAACTTCAATATGAATCGGGCGGTCACCAATTAATTCAGAAATTTTTGCTATTTTTTTTATTTGGGACTTTATAAACTTTTGCCCGCCAAAACCGGGATTGACTGTCATAACACATATTAAATCGACCATATCTAACAAAAACTCTATTTCTTCAACACCAGTTGCAGGGTTTAGTGCTAGACCAACTTTGGCTCCACTCGCTCTAATGGCTTGAAGAGTTCGGTGAATATGCCTATCTGCTTCGACATGCGCTGTGATAATATCCGCACCACTTTTTGCAAAACTTTCTATATACGGACTGACCGGAGAGATCATGAGATGGACGTCCATTATTCCTTTAATATGTGGTCTTAGTGCTAAGCAAGTCTCAGGTCCAAAAGTAATATTAGGTACAAAATGGCCATCCATTACATCAATATGCACCCAGTCACATCCTTGAGCTTCCACTGCTGCACATTCTTCACCAAAATTTGCAAAATCTGCTGCGAGTATTGATGGTGCAATTTTTATTTCTTTTGAAAAGGTCATTTAGATTATTCGCCTATCTAATTGGTTGCGCAGTAAGAAAAGTTCTAAATTTTTACGAATATTTCATATTATTGGCTTATTTTTGGATCAAGGCGCCCACTTAAATATTCTTTTGCCATTGTATCCAGAGAGATTACTTGGATTTTTGATCCATTTCCTGCTGTACCAAATCTTTCAAACCTATTTATGCAAAGTTCTTTCATTTCTTCCATTGCTGGTACTAAGAATTTCCTTGGATCAAATTCTGTCGGCTTTTCCTTTGCTACTTTTCGAAACTGTCCCGTCATTGCCATACGACAGTCGGTATCAATGTTAACTTTCCGAACTCCCATTTTAATACCTTTTTCTATTTCCTCTATTGGGACACCGTAAGTCTGGGGCATATTACCACCAGAATCATTTATAAGATCTTGGAGATATTGCGGAACAGAAGAAGACCCATGCATAACAAGGTGAGTCGAGGGCAGTTTTTGATTTATAGATTTAATAGTCGACATAGCCAAAATTTCTCCATCTGGCTCTCGAGTAAACTTATACGCTCCATGAGAAGTACCGCAGGCAATTGCCAAAGCATCACACTTAGTTTTATTAACAAAATCGACCGCTTGATCTGGGTCTGTAAGAAGTTGATCTTCATTAAGCTTGCCTTCAGCTCCAGATCCATCTTCAACTCCAGCCTCGCCAGTTTCTAAAGAGCCCAGAACTCCTAACTCCCCCTCTACTGAGGCGCCTACAGAGTGTGCGGAGACTGATACTCGAGTTGTTATATCCACGTTGTACTCATAGGAGGACGGTGTCTTCATATCAGCTTCAAGCGAACCATCCATCATGACACTAGTAAACCCATGCCGTATTGCGCTGAAGCAGGTAGCCTCATTATTTCCATGATCTTGATGTAAACAGATCGGAATCGTAGGATTCATTTCAGCCAAAGCTTTTACCATGCTATGAAGCATAATATCCCCAGCATACGCTCTTGCGCCTCTACTTGCTTGTAAAATAACCGGTGAGTCTGTTTCCGACGCAGCTTCCACAATTGCCAAGCCTTGCTCCATGTTATTAATGTTAAAAGCTGGAACACCATATGAATATTCTGCCGCGTGATCTAGCAATTGACGCAATGTTATTAATGCCATCTACGATATTACCCCCTATATCCTCTGGTTTAGAAAAGCATAACAAAAAAAATTGATCAAGGTTGTTTTAAATAATTATTTATCGATATTGACCTCTTTCATAAGACACAAAATTTCATCACGGGAACCAAAACAAAATGGCGTTCGAGCGTGTAATGATTCTGGTACAAGATTTAAAGTGTTTGACACCCCATCAACCGCTAAACCACCAGCTTGTTCAATTAAATAGGCAATTGGTGCACATTCATAAACCATACGTAAACGACCATTTTCGTATCCGTCTCGAGTATCCTCCGTATATAAAAAAATACCTCCCCTTATTAAAATCCGATGGGTCTCCGCTACTAATGATGCTATCCAACGCATATTATAGTCTTTATTAAATGGTCCGTTTTTTCCCAAATTACAGTTTTCTATGAATTTTGAAATTCTGGAAGGCCAATGTCTAGAATTTGAGGAATTTATCGCGTACTCCTTGGAAATTTTTGTAATCGAAATATCTTTTTTAACCCTTAAAAACTGCTCATTTTTTCGATCTAAAACGAAATACTCAATTCCTTGACCAACTGAAAAAACTAGTGAGGTCTGCGGTCCAAATATTACGTAACCTGCAGCCAATAATTCACGACCCCTTCTCAAAAAACTATCATTTGGATCATCTTTTGCGGGGTAAATACCAAAAATGGTTCCAATCGATACGTTAGAGTTTATATTTGATGAACCATCTAGCGGATCTATAGCAATCGCTAAACTACCTTGAGTATTTAAGCTTATCACTTCCTCCTGCTCTTCAGACGCATACCATCGAATATCTGTCGAAATTAATGCTTGGGAATACGCATCATCCGCTATAATATCCAATGCCTTTTGTCCGTCACCATCTGAATTAGTGCCAACTTCTCCATCCAAACCACCATCTATAGGGCTTAAGGAGATAGTATATGACAAATCCTTTGCTACTAAAGAAATTTTTTCGAGAACATCTCTTAATTTAGACGACATTTTGCTGTCTTTAAGATTTATGATTTGATTGTCTAACATAATGGGATCCTAATAGCACAACTATCAGATGCAGTTGAATAGATAATTTCTTAAGTTTAATCTATATTTAAAAATTGTTATATGAGATTATATTAATTAAAGGCTTTTCTGGTTGCACCCCACTCCATTATTCGACAGATATTGTATAGGTTTTATTTTATCTGAAGTGATTCAAAGGATTAGTTATGTTAAACATTAGTACACAAATCATACATCTGCATAAAAGGTTCCCATTAGCTATAAGCAGAGGCGTAATGACTGGGTCAGATAACCTTTTTGTTCATGTGGAGGAAAATGGTGTTAGTGGCGTTGGCGAAATGGCGCCAGGATCAACAGAAGGCGCTGATACACCTAAAAAAGGTGAAAAAATGTTAGCTGATTTTTGCGCGAGTGAAAAAAGCTCCAACTCAATCCAAGAAAACTATGACAACGCCATAGAAGCAGGGGTAGCACCTTGCGTAGTTGCCGCTTTGGACATGGCGCTTTGGGATTTGAGAGCAAAACAAGCCAGGCTTCCACTTTATAAATTACTTGGTTTATCCAAAAAAGTTGTTCCAACATCAGTAACTGTGGGTATTAATCCACCAGAGGTTGTTCGCGAAAGGATACCTCTATTATTAGATGGAACCGGCGTAAAGGCGCTTAAAATTAAGCTAGGGTCACCAGAAGGTTTAGATGCTGATCAGGAAATGTTTTCAGCAGTTATAGAAATGACAAAGAATCGTTCTACCATCATAAGAGTTGACGCAAATGGTGGATGGTCAGTCCCTGACGCGAAAAAAATGATGCAATGGCTAGCAGATCGGGGGGTAGAATACATAGAGCAGCCACTGAAAAAAGGTCAAGAAGATGATCTAATCCATTTATTCAAGAATCGTCCACTTCCAATATATGTAGATGAAAGTTGTAGAGTGTCCTCAGATATTCCAAATTTTGCTGATCGGGTGGATGGAGTAAATCTGAAGTTAATGAAGTGCGGTGGTATCACTGAAGCACTCAGAATTGTAAGTACAGCTAGAGCCTTTGGTTTAAAAACAATGATCGGTTGCATGGGAGAAAGTTCCGTATCCATAGCGGCAGGTGCTTCAATAGGTTCCCTTTTTGATTACATTGATCTTGATTCTCATTTGAATTTAGATCCTGATCCTTGTAATGGAGCAGAAATGACCGATGGAAGAATCTTACCATCCGATAATCTAGGTCACGGAGGGAGTATTACGAATGCTTAAGTCAAATCAAAAGCTAGCATTGTTTTGTGAGGCAACAATGGGTCAACCTAATACTAAAATGGCAGAAGGCATTTTAAGATATGGCCCCAATGAATGCGTTGCTGTCATAGACAGTAAAGCGGCTGGGAAAAGTTTAAAAGATTTTTGGAAATTAGATACCACTTTACCTATTGTTGGAACACTTGACGAGGCTATCAAACTAGGCGCTGAGGTTCTAGTTCTAGGAACAGCGCCTTCTGGCGGTCGTCTTCCAGATGACTGGAAAACTGTAATTTCTCATGCTCTTGAGTCAGGCCTTTCTGTAGTTAACGGACTTCATGACAAACTTCAGCCAGTTTTTTCAGATAGACTGAAAGCAGAGCAATGGATCTGGGATCTGAGAACTCCAGTCGGAGACTTACCGCAGATTGGTGGCGCGCGAGCTGCTGACTTAGATAATACCAGAGTATTAATGGTTGGAACTGATATGGCTATCGGGAAAATGACTGCTGGTTTAGAAATTTATAAACACTTGAAAGATAACAATCATAACGTAAACTTTTTAGCAAGCGGACAAACTGGTGTCGCAATAATGGGCGCAGGAATTCCACTAGATGCATTTAGCGTTGATCATGCTGGAGGTGCAGTTGAACGAATGGTCTTAGAATCCTCCAAAAACGATATTGTAATTGTGGAAGGCCAAGGTTCCTTATTGCACCCAGGTAGTACAGCAACATTACCACTAATTCGAGGAACTTGTCCTACGCACATGATTCTATGTCATAGAGCAAAAATGACACATCTTGATACTATTAGAAAGAATTCAGAGAGTTTGATAAAAGTTCCGCCAATTAAAGATGTCATCGCATTGAATGAGGCTGTAGCTTCTGCGGCAGGTGCTCTTTTTAAATGTAAGGTCGTAGGTATTTGCCTTAACACACGAGAACTAGATGAAGCTTCTGCATTGACTGAAATCAAAAAACTCGAGGAGGAAAGTGGCCTACCCGTACAAGATCCGGTTAGGTTCGGGGCAGCTAAAATCGCACATACATTACTATAGTTTGTGATCAAATTTTACTTGGCTTTTGAAGAAAGCTTATCCCTTAATTTATAATAATTAAAGGCGATGGGAAGAAACCAAGGATCCCCTTTATAAAAAGGTAGTGTCCAAAACCTGTGGCCAGAAAAAACAGTTTCCGCGTCTTTACCTATGATCATACCCGCTGCTTTCTGACCCAACCAACGTGCCCAAACAGTTCCTGACCCACAAAAACCTGCAGGATAAATAATACCATCGTTCACAGCCATTTTAGGTAGTTGATCAAAAGGAAATGCTACATTTCCAAACCAGTGATGCGTGATATTAGTATCTTTGAGTTGAGGCAAAATCCCTACCAAACCCGCCCTTAGTCGTTCTCTCGCTTTTTCTGGATTTGGTCCTAATCGTCTTCCCCCTAGAAGTATTCTTTTCCCATCTGGTGACGGTCGGTAATAATGGCCTAACTCCAAGGACTCGCCAAACATTGTCTTTTTGGGCATTAAATGGCTAACGAAGTTTTCACCTAACTCCTCAGTTGCTATAATTTCTGAAATTACTGGAATTAATCGTCTCCTAAGCCAAGGAAACTCTTTACCCGTATACGCATTTGTTGCCACAATAACATGCTCAGAAGTCACTGATCCATGTTTTGTTGGAATAGTAAAAGTTTGCCCTTCTCTTTTAATATTTCCACTCGCAGTCTCTGAAAATATTTTAACCTTATCCCTTATAGCAATTCTTATCATCTCATGTAATAATTTACTTGGATGAATCCCCCCAATGTCTGGACGGAAGACACCTGATTTATATTTTGGGCTATCGATATAATCGACTACGCCTTTTGAATCGCTTACAACAGTTTCGATCCCAAAGTTTTCAAAAAACTGTTCAGATTCTCTTTTTAATTTCTCTAACGAACCACCATCGGTGTAACCAAGAAACCTACCAACCATATCAAAATCACAGTCTAATTTTTCTCGTTCTATAAAATCATATAAGTCTTGCCTTGCTGCAATTGCTTCTCGCTGAAAATTTTTTGCCTTTTCTTTACCAAACCGTTTAACTAGTTCGGCATTTGATGGTCTTAAATTACCACTCGTTATACCACCATTGCGGGTTGCTGTTCCCTCACCCAATTTATTTTTTTCTAAAACAACAACATTATAACCGGCTCGAGCCAGAGGAATGGCAGCACCAAGCCCAGTAAAACCACAACCAACAATGACAATATCCGCTTTAGTTTCCCAAGGAATGTCCGGAGAATTTGTTGGAGACTTAGCATCCCACCAATACGGATTTTCGTTAATTATCATAACCGTTTTTTACTAAGACCCTTTAATTCAATCAATAATATTTTGATCTAAGACTATACCCAGAATGCTTTTTCTAAATCCTTAAAATCGTCCGCGGGACCTTCAAACTTATTTCGTCCTAACTCAAGAACATAAACATAATCTGATATCTTAAGTGCATGCCTTATTTCCTGGTCAACTATCAGGATAGTCAAATTGTCTAGATCCCGTAAATCAGTTAGCATTGCATAAACTTCTTCAGCCAACATTTTTGACAAACCTGCCGTTGGTTCATCAATTAACATCATTTTTGGGTCAGCCATCAAAGTTCGACCTATCTCCACCATCCTTTGTTGACCACCCGACAATTCTCCGGTGATTTGCTTCCTTTTTTCTTTTAAAACAGGAAACCTCTCATAATTTCGTTCTATTTTCTCTTTGACCTGTTTTTTATCTCTTTTGAAAGTCCAACCACCCAATTCTAAATTAGCTTCGACTGTCATATCCTTAAAAACACCCGGTTGTTGTGGGATATACGCTAGGCCTTTAAGAATTTTTTGGTACGTCGGTATATTTATAATACTTTCACCCTCTAATAAAATTTCTCCAGCATTCGGTGCTAGGAACCCAAAGATTGCTTTTAAAGCCGTAGACTTTCCAACTCCATTGGCACCAAGAATAGCCGTTATCTTATTTTTTCGTGCTTTTATGTTGAGATTTTGTAAGATGTTTAGGTCTTTATAATAACCTACATCAAGAGCCTTGGTTTCTAGCGTTACGGGAATTTCTTTATCTTTCATTTGTCATCCAATTCCTTGTTTAGGCTCAGTGCCCCTCATCATCTTCGTCTACACCCAAATATGCCTCAATTACAGTTGGATCATTCTTGACAACGTCTGGAGTACCATCGGCAATCAAATCACCATAATTTAAAACGAGTAATCGCTTACATAATGAAAATATTGAGTCCATTTGGTGACTAATTAAAATTATAGCAGTTCCATCATTATTAACGCGCTCAATATATTTATATATAATCTCCATCAACTTCGGATGAACGCCGGCAAACGGTTCATCCAAGATTATCACATCTGGGTTAAGCATCAAAAGCCTACCCAACTCTAATAATTTTTGTTGTCCACCAGATAAGGACTGTGCAAATTCATTTCGTAAATGGTCTACTGTTAGAAATTCTAAAACCTCCATAGCTTTGTCATGAATTTCCGGTCTGCTTAATCCTTGATCCAAAGCTAATGCTGGAACCAATAGATTTTCTAGAACAGTCATTCGACGAAATGAACGAGTAACTTGAAAAGTTCTACCTAACCCATGCCGGGCTACCTCGAATGGTTGCAGTTGATCAATACGAATTCCGTCTAGATATACCGTGCCACTGTTTGGTTTAATTGCACCGTCCAAAACATTTGTTAAGGTAGTTTTCCCTGCTCCATTTGGACCAATTAATCCTATTAACTCAGGTCCATTAATTTCAAAAGAAACACCTTTAAGTACGTGAAGACCACCAAAGTTTTTATTTAGATCTTTTACAACTAGGTTGATCATTATGCGGACTCCTCGTTGGCGTTTGAAGCCTTACGTTTCGCTACAGTTTCTTCTGCGACATGCCCACGAGAAAAGTAGGTAATGATCGGTGCTATTATACCGTTTCGAGAAAGCCTAAGAGTAATCATCAGTAAAGCTCCAAATACAACCAATCTCCAAATAGTCATATCAACCTCAATGCCAATTATGGGGATGTCAAAACTACTCCGCAACATCTCAAGAGTGAACTCAATTATTATAGCGCCAATAGCTGCCGCAAAAATATTCTCTATTCCCGCGATAACAGCCATAGAAACAACTAAGCTCATTTGCAAAATCATTAAATTATTTGGTGATATAATTCCAATGTAGTGAGCAAAAAAAGCACCAGCTGCAGCCGCCATCATAGAAGTTATAACAAATAACATTATTTTATATTTTGTAGTATTAACTCCTAGTGCTGCTGCAGCATCTTGATCTTCTCGAAGAGCCCTAATGAAAAGTCCAAACTTTGACTGTGCCAACCAATATAAAATCCCCAGACATATCAAAAGAAGGAAAAACATAACAAAATATGGTGGTATTTTGTCTGTTTTATCATAATGTTTACCAAACAGATTTATACCATTCTCAAAAAGCATGGGAAGCTCCAATCCAGCTTGACCACGAGTAATAGCTAACTCAGAACTAATTACAGCTCTTAAGATTTCAGTAAAACCAAGTGTAAATAGAGCTAAGTACGCTGCACGAAGCGGCAATACCAACAAGCCTATCAGTAGGCCGAAAAGTCCACCCATAGCTATACCGAGTATTATACCTAACCAGACAGGCATAGGTGTAACTTGCACACTTCCATCCCATATCGACATGGCCTCTCTCAAACAGTCTTGAACTAAAGTAGACGATGTTATTCCAATAGGATTAACAAAAACTAAATATTGGCTTCCAATAGAAAACTCAGTGCAGATGTTAGTAGCCTCAGGAGATAAGTAGATATAATGACAGAACAGCGCTGTAGTATAAGCACCAATCCCCGTAAAACCCATATGTCCAAATGAAAATTGTCCGCCATAGCCGGAAAGCATCGACCAACTAGACGTAAGAATGGCATAATAGAACCCCGCAATAATGATATGCATTACATAAGGATAATTAGTACCTGTGTATACAAAAGGAAAAACAGCAAAAAACAAAATAATTACTATTCCCATAATTAAAGGTGTTTGTTGTTTTGTCATCCGAATTTCCCGTGTGCGCCACCTGAGAACCTTCGACCAAAGAGTCCAGTAGGCCTAAGCAGCAATGTTAAAAGTAAAACAATTCCTCCATATGCAGGGATATATGAAGCCGCTCGTTGAGGATTAGGGACACATCCGGTACCAGCAGACTCTACTAACCCCACAATGATACCGCCGACAAATGCGCCGGGAAGCGACCCCAGTCCTCCTAATACCACTATAACGAAGGATCTCATGGCTGGTATTGCTCCGACTTGCGGCAACCAAGAAAATGCTTGAACTAATAAAGCGCCAGCGAGTGCTGCTAACATTCCACCCAACGCAAAAGCAAGCATATTCATTCTATTTGGATTTATTCCAGCAATTGCTGCCGCGTCTCTATCTAGACTTACCGCCCTAAGTGCTTTGCCGGTCCAAGTGCGATTAAGAAAATATATCATCATTAGTAAAACCATTACACATACTACAGCAGCAGTGAAACGCGGGTTTGAAATAGAAATAGTATCAAATAATTCCATATTCCCACGACTGGTTTTAAGTAACCACGGATCTTCTTTTGAAGGCCACCTTATTCTTGGGAAATCGAAATACCTTTTTGCCTTTACAGGATTAGATCCAACGGTAGCAGCAATAAAGTATTGAAGTGTAAAAGCTAAACCAAATGTTACAAGAATACCGTATTCCACTGGTCTTTCTATTCTTCCATCATACATAGGAGTCAAAAATACTCTTTCAAAGAGAGCCCCCAGAGCAAAGGTAGATATACAAGCAAAACCTATACCCACCAGCGGATTAATTCCTGGGAACCAGACAACCGTTACGTAGTAAGCTGCCATCCCGCCAATCATATAAAAATCTCCATGAGCAAAACTAACAACACCCAGGATCGAATAAATTAAGGTTAAACCCAATGCCATAAAACCATAAAGAATACCTAGTATTATTCCGTTCGAGATTTGAGAAGCGACAAAAGAGCCATTTGAAACACAATGGTTAGTCGGGTCAGCAAAAGCAAATGAAATAGCCAACAAAATAAAAGCAGCTATAGGTGGAGCTATCATCAAACCTTTACTAGCTTTTGGTGTTTTTATCCAAAGCGCTATAAGACCAAAAGGCCCCGTAGCGGCTCCAATCATAGCTCCTAGGTAACCAGCATTAGAAGTATCAAGATCCTTGCGAAGATAAGCTTTTCTAGACCCTATCGATCCGACAATACCCCAGAAAATCATCCAAAGAACTACACTCCAAAAAATTATTGGAAATTCCACTTCACTACCCCATTAAATATTTTATCTTATATAGTAGAAAAAGTGGCGGAAACAAAATCTTAATTACCGCCACTAAATATTTTTTCGTAACCTAACTAGTTATTAATCAACGTAGATAGCATCACCTGTTTTATACGCATCAGGCCAAACGATTGCTGAATTCACAGAATCTTCACCTTCGTTCTGATATTGAACCATTGTCATAGCAGGATCTGGCCATTGGTGCCACCATTCATCTCCCTTACCATCAGCACTTGGATCTTTCCCAGTACCATAAGGGAAATAGATGCGGCCAAGGGTACCTTCGTGAGAGATACCTTCAAGTGCTGCAACTATCGCACTTCCATCAGTTGACCCAGCTTCATTCATTGCCTGAACAAGAATAGCTATTGAATCATACGCCTCTAGTGCGTAACTTTCGATAGCACCTTTTCCGGTTATGGCTTTATATTTCTCATTTAAATCAAGAGCTTTTTGGTTCCAAAGGTTAGTTGGGGTACCAATCCGTTGTACGAAAGCATATTGCCCATCAGGAACATTTTCCCACCACGCTTTGCTTTCTAGTGCAACTTGGCCCGCTTGGAAAGGTACGTCCATTGGCCCAATTCCAGCGTCAGCAGCCTGCTGAGCAAAATTATAACCAGCCTCACCCGTAGCCAAAACGATAATATATCCTGGGTCAAACGCCTTTATTCTTTCAACGATACCCGAGTAATCCTGTGTTCCAATATCAACTCCAAATGTTGCCGCCTCTATACCGTTTGCAACAAGACCTTTTGTAGTTTCTTCCGCTGCAGGAATTCCGTAATCAGTATTCTCTGTCAGAATAGCTACTTTTTTAAGACCCGGTGTTAATATGGCAAATTTCCAGATTGTTGCAGAAGCCCATGAGCTTAACGGCGCAATTCTAAAAATAAATTTTTGTTTGTCACCTGTGATTGTATCATTCCAGGTCTCAGCAAAAACAACTGGTATCCCAGCATCATTTGCAACATCTTTAGAAGCAACTCCGACGGAACTGTGATAGCCCCCACCGACCGCCACTACACCATCTTGAGTGATTAATCTGTTCATCATCGCCGCTGCTTTTTCTGGCAAGCCTTCTGTATCAGCAATAACTACCTCAATATCACACCCAAGTGCACCACCAGCAGCATTTAAGTCTGCTTCTGCAATTTTCATGGCATCTCTCATTGCTTCACCACCGCCAACAGCACCAGGAGCTGAGAGTGGCGCCAGACCGCCTATTTTAATCGGACAATCTGCTGCTAATGTAGCAGAACCCATTAACGATACTGCCAAAGCAGTCGCTATTCCATAAATTGATAATTTTGTCTTCATATTCATTCCTCCATAAAGCGAACCATATGATTCGATATAAGAATACTATATAAAAACATTTAATAACGAAAGTTATGCTTAAAAAAAGTTTTATTTATTCAATAAAAAAGTTTATTATATTTTTTATACCAGTCAGATTAAAAAGTTAAATCTCATATAATGGTATTTATGGTATAAATTTTTGCAATCGCAATTCTTTTTCAAATTGCCTAACCGTCAAGCGAAGTAAATGTACAAGTTCGTCCACTTCTCTTTTATTAATCGTTAGAGCTGGTGATATCATCACCCATTCCCCAAATACGCCATCCGCTGTTTTTCTAGTGTACAGTAGTAGACCATTTTCAACACCAATTTCAACAAATCTATAGACGGCGCGACACTCAATAGGTAACATTTCCTTAGTTTCTTTTATTGCAACCAATTCTGCTGCTAATAATAAACCTTTGCCTCTGATATCTCCGATAATACAACTCTCATCAGCCAACTCTTTCAACTTTAACTTAAGGTAACTACCCATTTCTGAAGCATTATCCATAAGGTCATTTTCGACCATTTCAGTTATAACTGCGTCTCCGATAGCACAAGAGAGAGGATTAGCTGCATAAGTGTGGCCATGCTGGAATCCACCGGCCTCTACCACAGCACTTACAATCTCATTTGGAGCCATCACAGCTCCAATTGGAGTATAACCCGCAGCCACGCCTTTAGCTAAAGTTACCAAGTCCGGTCGAGCATTTGGCCAATGATCTGCAGATAAAAATTTTCCAGTTCGACCTGCTCCAGCCATCACATCATCATAGATTAATAAAACGCCATACCGCGTGCAGATTTCTCTAATAGCTTCATAGTAGTGATCCGGTGCGACTAATCCACCAGAGGATAAGCCCCCGACCGTTTCAAGAATAAACGCGAGGACATTTTCTGCTCCTTCCGCCAAGATAACATCTTCTAGCTTTTTTGCACACTCTCTCGCATAACTGTTTTTGTCATGGTTTTTTGGTAATCGGTAAGAAAATGGGGTAGGAACTTTTGGCATAACTTTCGCTATTGAACCAAACATCTTCTCAGCAACTGGATCTCCCGAAACCAAAAATGCTCCAAGGGTTGAACCATGATAACTGGGGTTTCTACCCAAAACCTTTGTCCTCTTATTTTCACCTTTTGCAACAGCGTATTGTCGGGCAAGTTTTATTGCAGACTCTGTTGCTTCCGAACCACCTGAAACAATAAATGCTTGATCAAAACCAGGTCCCGATAACTTTACCAGTTTTTCAGCCAACCGCTTATTGGGAGAATTCTCAAAAACAGCAACACTAGCAAAACACACTCTTTGAGCCTGATCCGCCATAGCTTCTATCACTCGTTTATTGCCATGACCTAAGTTAGTTGTCACCGGTCCAGATGAGCCGTCAAAATACTTTTTTCCTTTAGTATCCCACATGTATATCCCCTGCGCTCTATCAATTATCGGCAAAGAGCTGGTACCGCCATTGTTAAAAACTTGGATAGGGCCACCTGGCTTTATTGAGAGGTTTTTTTTCATATATTTCCACCTTTGCAATAATATAATGTTGTGAGCAAACAACCAATTGTTTTCTCTTGATCTTAACCAAAACTTTTGGCGTGTAAACTAGGGCTTGCTGATCCAGAACAATTATTTTATTAAGATTGAGCGTGTGTAGGGAGAATCTGGTTTACCAGTGCCGAAGGAGCAACCGCCCCGGAAACTCTCAGGCGAATGGACCTACATACAAACATAGAATCTGGAGAGTAATGCAAATAGCATTCACCGAAGGGATAACGATCTCAGGTAAAAGTACAGAGGGGCGTCACAAACGAGAAATTGTACTCGTTAAGTGATGATGCCGTTATGTTTGAGCATTTAGGGGGGTTAATGACCACACTTAAAAGAACAAGTTTGTATGATTATCATATTGAAAATGGCGGAAAAATTGTACCGTTCGCAGGTTATGAAATGCCTGTCCAGTATAGTTTAGGTGTGATGAAAGAGCATCTTCATACGAGAGAGGCAGCTGGTTTATTTGATGTTAGTCATATGGGTCAAATCCTTTTATACCCAGAATCTGGTGTAATCGCGGACGCTGCTTTAGCGATAGAAACCCTCGTACCAGTAGACATATTATCCTTAGAGAAAGGTCGTCAGAGGTATGCTATGTTTACCAATAGTGAGGGGGGAATATTAGATGATCTAATGATAGCTAATCGCGGAGATCACCTTTATATAGTGGTTAACGCAGCATGTAAAGAAAGTGATTTAGGGCATCTGAAGAATAAACTTGGAACCAAATTTCGGATCGAAATGGTAGATGATCGTTCACTTATTGCGTTGCAAGGTCCTCTCGCGGAAAACACCTTGGCTGAACTAAACTCTGATTTCAAAGACTTAAAATTTATGGACAGCACAACATTAAAGTTATTGGATATTGAGTGCTGGGTTTCAAGGTCCGGATATACCGGCGAGGATGGTTATGAAATTTCTATACCAAATAATTCTGTGAGAGAAATAGTCAAATTATTGAGCGAAAACGTTAATGTAAAACCAATTGGTTTAGGTGCTAGAGACTCCTTGAGATTAGAAGCCGGCTTATGTCTTTATGGGCATGATATCGATATTACTACTAGCCCAGTTGAAGGAAACTTAAATTGGGCTATTCAAAAAGTTAGACGAACTGGTGGAGCGCGAGCTGGAGGATTTCCAGGCTCCAAACGTATATTAAGTGAATTAGAAAATGGCCCATCGAGGAAAAGGGTCGGAATTCTACCAGATGGAAGAGCGCCAATGAGAGAGGGAACTATTCTTTATGGTTCGGAAGATGGAAGTAAACCCATCGGTAAAATAACTTCAGGTGCTTTTGGCCCATCAATTCAAAAATCAATGTCAATGGGTTATGTAGTAAAAGAATTTAGTCATTTAGAGACAATAATATACGGAGACGTCCGCGGGAAACTGATGCCAGCTAGAGTAACATCAATACCTTTTAAACAGTCAAACTACAAAAGATAATTATAGGGAGAATATGTAATGAAGTATACAGAAGAGCACGAATGGCTTTTAGTAGAAGACGAGTTAGTGGTAGTTGGAATCACTAATCACGCCTCAACCGAACTGGGTGATATCGTCTTTATAGAGTTACCTGAAGTTGGAACATCAGTGACAAAAGATGAGGAAATAGTAGTTATTGAAAGCGTTAAAGCTGCTTCTGATATTCTAGCTCCATTGGATGGTGAAATAGTAGAAGTCAATGAAATTCTCAACGATGAGCCTAGTAAGGTAAATGACGACCCAACTGGTAATGGTTGGATGTTCAAAATGAAAATAGAAAACTTGTCTGATCTGGAAAATTTCATGTCGGAAGCAGAATATAATAAATTTATCAGCTGAGGAAAGAATTATGGCTTTTAACCCCACAGAATATTTACCTGATGACTTTGCCAACCTTCGGCATATCGGACCTTCTAAGACCGAAATAGATGAAATGTGTAAAATCATCGGAGTTAAAAACCTAGATGAACTAATAAACCAAACTGTTCCTAAAAATATACGTCAGAAAGAATCTTTAAACTTTGGAAAAGCAAAATCTGAACGTGAACTTCTTAGATATATGAAGGAGGTCGCATCAAAGAACAGAGTAATAAAAACAATGATTGGTCAAGGGTATCACGACACAACAACTCCTCCTGCGATTCAGAGGAATGTCTTAGAGAATCCCGCCTGGTATACTGCTTATACGCCTTACCAACCAGAGATTAGCCAAGGGAGATTGGAAGCCCTCTTAAATTACCAAACTATGGTATGTGATCTAACCGGATTAGAAGTTGCTAATGCGTCTTTACTCGATGAAGCTACCGCAGCAGCAGAGGCAATGACAATGGCAGAAAGAGTGTCTAAATCTAAGCAAAAAAGTTTTTTTGTTGATAAAAATTGTCATCCTCAAAACATTGCAGTTATGAAAACACGGGCAGAGCCTCTTGGCATAAAAATAGTTGTTGGAGACCCTGATACCTTAAAAGCCGACAAGTATTATGCAGCAATCTTCCAATACCCGGGTACATTCGGTCACTTAACAGATTTCACAAAAAAGATCTCAGAACTCCATGAAGCAAAAGCACTTGCAATAGTAATAGCAGACCCTCTAGCATTAACACTATTGAAAGCCCCGGGTGAAATGGGCGCTGATATAGCTGTTGGATCAACTCAGCGGTTTGGGGTCCCTATGGGATTTGGTGGCCCCTCAGCTGCATACATGTCATGCAAAGACGCATACAAAAGAGCGATGCCCGGAAGGATAGTTGGAGTTTCAAGAGATTCAAGAGGACACAAGGCATATAGACTATCCTTACAAACAAGAGAACAACACATTAGACGTGAGAAAGCCACATCAAATGTCTGTACAGCTCAAGCACTATTAGCGGTGATGGCCTCCCTGTATGCCGTATTCCACGGGCCTGATGGTCTAAAAGCTATTGCTCAGAGAATTCATAGGAAAACAGATCGTTTAGCTCAAGGCCTTAAAAAGGGTGGGTTTGCAATTCTTCCAGCGGCGTTCTTTGACACCATAACGGTAGATGTCGGAAACGAACAGGAGTCCATTTTAAAGTTAGCATTAGATAAAGGGATAAATTTACGAAAAATAGATTCTAATAGATTGGGCTTAACAGTGGACGAAACGACTCAATCTGAGACAATAGAAGATGTTTGGACAGCTTTTGGATTAGAGTACAGTTGGTCTGATTTTTCATCCAAATATGACCAACTTCCAGAAAAGTTAATACGAACTTCTAATATTCTTGAACATCCAATTTTTCATATGAACCGTTCTGAAACGGAAATGATGCGTTACATGCGAAAGCTTTCCGATCGTGATCTTGCCTTAGATAGGGCAATGATACCTTTGGGATCTTGTACAATGAAATTAAACTCTGCAGCTGAAATGATGCCAGTCAGTTGGCCAGAGTTTTCTAGAATGCATCCTTTTGCTCCGTCTGATCAAACTGAAGGCTATAAAGAGCTTTTAAAAGATCTTTCTGAAAAGCTTTGCCTGATAACCGGTTACGATTCTATGTCACTACAGCCTAACTCTGGCGCACAAGGCGAATATGCTGGGCTACTAACTATCGCTGCATACCACGAGGCTAACGGCGACAATCACAGAAATATTTGTTTAATTCCCGTCAGTGCACACGGAACCAACCCAGCTAGTGCACAAATGGTTGGTATGTCTGTTGTGGTAGTTAATTCTGCTGAAAATGGTGATATTGATATAGAAGATTTTAAGCAGAAAGCGGCACAGGCGGGAGATAATCTTGCCGCTTGCATGATCACCTATCCATCCACACATGGTGTTTTTGAAGAAACCGTCAAAGAGGTCTGCGATATAACACACCAGTTTGGCGGGCAAGTTTACCTAGATGGTGCTAATCTGAACGCTATGGTGGGAATAGCAAAACCAGGAGAAATTGGATCTGATGTGAGTCACTTAAATCTCCATAAAACCTTTTGTATTCCTCATGGAGGTGGTGGTCCCGGAATGGGTCCCATCGGAGTAAAATCCCACCTTGAACCTTTTCTACCTAGCCACCCTATTGAGGGAGGCCCAACCGGTCCCGTAAGCTCAACTCCATATGGGTCAGCCTCTATTTTACCTATTAGCTGGGCCTACTGTCTAATGATGGGTGGAGATGGGCTCACTCAGGCGACAAAAGTCGCTATACTAAACGCAAACTATATTGCAAAAAGACTAGAGGGCTCATTCAAAGTACTCTTTAGAGGGAATCAAGGACGGGTCGCTCATGAGTGTATTTTAGACACTCGGCCGTTTGCAGACTCAGCGCATGTGACCGTTGATGATATTGCAAAAAGACTTATTGATAACGGCTTTCATGCTCCTACCATGAGTTGGCCTGTAGCCGGGACTTTAATGGTGGAACCCACTGAGTCAGAAAATAAAGATGAGCTAGATCGTTTTTGTGATGCAATGATAGATATATATAAGGAAATAAAGGCTATTGAAGATAATGAGATTGATCCAGACAACAATCCTTTGAAAAACGCACCGCATACTATCGAAGATTTAGTTTCTGAATGGGATAGGCCCTATTCAAGAGAGCAGGCTTGTTATCCAGCCGGTGCTAATAGAGTGGATAAATATTGGCCAGCAGTTGGAAGAATCGATAACGTTTTTGGGGACAGAAACTTAGTATGTACCTGCCCACCACTAACAGATTATGCTGAGGCCGCTGAGTAACGGGATATCTAAACTTTAAAAAAATAATTTATTGGAATGATTATGCCAGGATTTAAAGACTATCCGAGAGACCTAATCGGCTATGGCCAGAATCCACCTAAATTTAAATGGCCTCGCAATGCCAGAGTAGCGGTACAATTTGTTTTAAATGTGGAAGAGGGTGGAGAAAACTGCGTGCTGCACGGAGACACAGCTTCCGAAACTTTTTTATCGGAAATTATAGGTGCTGAACCGTTTGAAAACTCTAGGCATATGTCCATGGAATCAATTTATGAGTATGGGAGCAGAGCCGGTTGTTGGAGAATATTAAAGCTTTTTAGAGATCATAATTTACCAATAACATTATTTACTGTCGCCATGGCTGCTAAAAGAAATCCAGATATTATTGAACAAGCGCTAAAAGATGGTCACGAGATTGCATGTCACGGACTTAAGTGGATTAACTATCATGGTGTACCTGAGAATGTAGAGAGAGAGCATATAGAGCAAGCAATCGATATACTGACCTCGATAAGCGGTGAGAGGCCGCTGGGTTGGTATACAGGAAGAACTTCTGAAAACACTCGTAAACTAGTAGCAGAAAATGGTGGCTTCTTGTATGACTCTGATGATTATTCAGACGATCTCCCATTCTGGAGTAAACTTGAGAATAATCACCTCATAGTCCCATATACTCTGGACGCTAATGATATGCGGTTCGCGACACCACAAGGATTTAATTCAGCAGATCAGTTTTATAATTATTTAAAAGATACTTTTGACATTTTGTACGATGAGGGAACTGAAAACCCTAAAATGATGTCCATTGGAATGCATGCAAGACTGTTAGGCAGGCCTGGCCGTTTTCAGGCAATAAAGAAATTTGTCAAATACATTATAGAATTTGAAGATATCTGGATTGCGAGACGGGATTCCATAGCCCATCACTGGGTTAAGGTGTCAAAATAGAAGACTTTATTTTAGGTGCTTACTTAGAACATTCTTTAATTTTTTGAAATCTTGTTCGTTGTTCCATAAATGTGGTGTAATCCTAAGTGAGCCACCTCTCTCCGATAGATAGACTTTCTCACCTGCCAAACGATTAATTAAATCCTTTGGAGCGGACACGGGTAACTTAATACCAAGAAAATGGGGGCCCCTTAGATGCTCTGGCATAGATGACAGGCCAATCTGTGAAAGCTCAAAGGCAAGTTTTTTATTGTTTTCAGCCAAGGTGTTATGAATATTATCAATTCCCCAATCTAAAATCTGCCTCAAGGCGCTTACTACTCCAGGCATCAGAGCGAAGTTCGCTCTTTCCCCAACATCATATCTATTAGCCCCCAATTCGTAGTTTTTGGTGTAATTAACTAGACCTGAAAAATCTCTACTATCTGCACGAGTAATCCAACCTTCCTCGATTGGCTCTCCATTACGCCATTTAGGGTCAACATACAAAAAACCAGTGGAATACGGGCACAGTAACCACTTATAGCCGGCAACTACAGCAAAATCTGGTCTGATTATATTAAAGTCAGTTTTTATTGCCCCAAGAGATTGCGTTAGGTCCAAAACCAAAGCTGCGCCAACTTGGTCACATCGTCTCCTTATTGAAACCAAATCAATCAACCTACCATTGGTCCATAAAACATTTGGTAAAGCCACAATTGCGCATTCTGTGTTGATTTTTTCAAGAACCGCCTGGGTAGCAGACTCCTCATCTAGAAGCTCTACCTTAACGACTTTTCCACCTTTTTTCTCAACTAGTCTGTGCCATGGATAAACATTTGATGGAAACTGGTTCTCTAAGAGTACAACTGTTCGGTTCAATCCAACATTTAGATTTTTAACTGCTGTCTCTATGCCGTATGAAGCCGACGGCACTATTGCAACACCCTCTTTGTCAACATTAACGATATCTGCAAAAAGTCTTCGAGCATCATCTACTGTGTCATAAAAATCAGAAATCATTAGCTCCCATGGTCGAGCTTTCATCCTAACACCCTCATCACATGCAGATACTACTGAGTTTAAGAGTGGTGACATATATGCTGTATTTAAATACGCTACATCTTCAGGAATATTAAAAAGTTCACGTTGGGACAAAATCATCTTTTTAGGCCATTTTTTTTAGAGTAAGATAAACAAGGTGAAAAGAAATATAAAGGTAGCCTAGTGAAAGTAAAGTTACTAACAACCTCAATTTTTTTTGTTATTATTATGTTTGCATTTTTTGGAGTGTTATACTCTTTTAAAAACATAGAGCTTGCAGAGACAAAAACTTTAAAAAGTGATGGCCTAAATCCAAAAAACCTTGAGAGGGGGCAGAATCTAGTCGCTATTGGTAATTGTATGGGATGTCATACTTCCAACAGCAATAAACCTTATGCCGGCGGATACGCATTTAAAACTCAATTCGGTACAATTTACTCAACAAATATTACACCAGATAGAGAAACTGGTATAGGTAGTTGGTCTTATAACGCTTTTAAAAGAGCTATGACAAAGGGCATAAATCGAGAAGGAGATCATTTATACCCAATTTTCCCATATGAACATTTTTCTAAATTAAAAGAAGCTGATATTAAAGATATTTATACTTATATCATGGCTTTAGAACCGATAAGAAAAGAAAAAACAGAAAATAACCTCTCTTTTCCATTTAACATAAGGAAGCTTCTCATTGCATGGAAATTTATATTCTTAGATGATAAACCAATCAAAGACGATGTTAATATCACCACTAAGCAAAACCGAGGTGCATATTTAGTTAAAAGTTTAGCCCATTGCTCTGCGTGCCATAACCCAAGGAACTCTTTTGGTGCTATAAATAATAATGCCTTTTTACAGGGTTCAGTAATTGACGGTTGGTATGCACCACCAATAGGGTCGACAGCTGTCAGTCCGTTACCCTGGACAAAAGATCATTATTTTAATTATCTTTATGATGGTTGGAGCGAGTTCCATGGAATCACAAAAGGGCTGATGACTTCGGTTGTAGATCAGTTATTCGATGCTAATGAAGAGGATATAGACTCAATAGCTGATTTTTTGACAACGCTTGGAACAATTCGCTCTAGCTCGGAGCCAATAGAATTATCTCTTTCAGCCCAAATCAAACTTTTGGCAAAAAATATAACGCCTGCCAAAATTTCAAACGTTAATGATGTTTCATATTTAGCTGGGCAAACTATTTTTTTGGAGAACTGTAAGAAATGTCATCATAAAAAGACATCAGATAATACATCATTTTCTTTGGCCTTCAGTACTACCCTCAATTCACCTAACCCAATAAACTTTATAAATCTTATTAAAGGTGGGATCCATCCCCCGATCGCTCAGCCAATGCGTAGAATGCCTAGCTTCAATAAAAAAATTACTGACGAAGATATTATATATTTAGCAGATTATGTAAGAACAAACTTTACTAAAAAAACCAACTGGAAAAATATGAAAGAATACCTCAATTTACCAAAACAATAAGATTTATTTTAAAAATATAAGTCTCTAAACCAATTAAACTCTAAAAAGCTTACTGCTTAGGTCAGGGTATGGACTGTTATAGAAAACTTTTTCTAAAATTTTATCATGCTCTAAACCTAATACAGTCTTAAGGGCTCCGGCGAAAATTGTATTTTGATCAATAGTTACGTTCAAGTCTTTACCCTCAAACAACTGATCTTCCTTTAACCCAGGCCAATCAGCATAAACTTGAGATTTAGAGACAAGTCCACCCGCTAACAGAATCGCACTACCAAAACCGTGATCTGTACCATTCGAACCGTTCTGGAAAACATTTCTTCCAAATTCGGTTGCAGCAACAACTAAAGTATTTTTCCACTTTTCTTGCAGGCGATCTTTCAACGTACTTAATATAATATCCAGTTTTTTCAACTGACGTGCATGTTCACCGTTGGTAGCTCCCTGTCTGGCATGGGTATCAAACCCATGATAATCAAATACGGCAATCTTTACTTCGTCTTTTGTATAAAGCTCTCTGCCTGCCATATCAGCTAGGTCCCTTACATTTGTACCCTCGCTCCACTGGTCACCTCCTCCAGCCATTTCAACCTCACGATTACGAGCTTCCGTATCTAATCTTCTTTTGACCAGTCTTGAGTAGATTTTACTAATAGCAGGATCTTCCATATTCAGAAGTTGCAGTTCGAATAACAAATTTGGATCAGGAGGGGGAAAGTAGCTAGGCGATTTACTTTCAAGATTTCCAGCGCCACGTAGCACCAAAGGCAATGGTAAGTCCATTGCGGTACCTTGAAAAGTTGCATCTGTTAAGGCTAGCGCTCGTCCTAACCAACCAGTATGTTCAGCATATGGTATGTTATGACCTGTTTGTAAAATATTTTGGCCATCAAAGTGGGAACGCCCAGAGTAACCCGAAGCTCCAACAGCATGGATTATGGATGCCTCTCCTTTTGACCACATTTTTGAAAAAGCCTTAAGCTTAGGGTGAATGCCAAAACCCTCATTTGTTTCAAAATAACCATTTGCCCATATATCAGGGCGATGTTTTACCAAATTTTTATCACCTAGTAATGGAAATGCCGCTAAGCCATCCATTCCTCCACGAAGAGTTATAAAAATTAGCTTTCGATCCTCAAAACTCTTACCGAAAGCTTTATAAGATGGTACGATAGGTGCCAGGAGCGATATGCCTGAAAGAGCTAATAATTTTCTTCGGTTTATAATCATCTCAAATCCTTATAAAATCTCTGTGGCACATTAATTTAACTAAGGTATTTTTATCCATCTTTGCCTCAGCAATTTCTCGTAGCCCTTTGGATTCTGGAAAAGAAAAGGTAATATTTTTTAAAAAGTCTCTTCTCTTTACAATCTTTTGAGCAAACATAGAAATAATGACCCGCCGGTCTATCAACTCAGAAGACAACCAATCAGCGGACAAATCAGAATATCCATTTGGTTGCCCATGCTCTAAAGGGTTATTTCCTAACCGCTGTAAAATAATATCATACTTTTGATAACCGATTGGCTTTCCAGTTGATCCTACAAAATTAAAGTCGTCTTCTATGTATTTAAAAGGCGGTAGTGGGTATAAACGAAAATCTAATATTTTCATTGCTTGAATGAGCCAAATCTCAGGCCAAGTAACTTTTTCATAAGGTTCGCCGTATTTGAGAACCGCCTCAAGAGTGGCTCCGTGAATGGCTGTTAACTTCCCTTTGGACTTTTTAAAAGAAGCTTTTATATGCTCAATTGCAGGTCTAGGTGGATTATCGGCTATAAAATGCGTTGCTAGTTTTGTAGCTATAAATGTCGCACACTCATCTGTTTTACAAAGAGTATCGATTAGATCAAATAATTCTTTTTTTCCACCCTTATAGGTTTTTCCTAGGACTTTCTTCGAACCTTTTGCGTGAGAGTCCTTTCTAAAAACGATGGGGAAATACATATCACCTAATCCACGATACTTCTTTTCCCATTTTCTATCACCACCCCACCCAGACAATATTTTAGTAGCACTCTCAACATCCTCTTGAGTATACATCGCGGACGGTGAAACAGTATAAAGTTCCAAAAGCTCTCGACCTAAGTTCTCATTGAACCCTAACTTATCAGTCGATCCTTGTCTTTTCATTTTCTTCGCATACGGAGAATCTGGTGCAATATTATCAATGTTATCAAGATAGCGCATCATCGCTTCAGATGTGATCACTTTCTTAACAAGGTTAGCAAAAGATCCTTTTAGATTTTCTCTAATAGTAATGCGATGGTATGCTTCGGTAGTAGACGAAACTTTCTTTCCATGTACTGGGAAATGGTTACCCCAAAACATTTGAAATCTGTCTAAGACCGGTGACGGCCCATGAATTGCATTGTGCGCACGAAAAGGTAAGAGGACCCGCTGAATGTCATGATCAATTTCATTTTCTTTAAGATGTTTCATAAGAGCATCTGTTCCTAGACCCTCCTTTTGAAATTTATTTTCAAGCACCTTCAAATCTACAAGAAATTTAATTCCATCAATTACTTTCGGCATGGGGTGATCCCAATGCACTGTCTTTGTATTTTTCAACTGATCAAAAGCATTTTGAGGGTCTGTATAGTTATCAGATTCAGTTAACCCAAATCCGACTCTTCTATAAAATTGCTGTGGAGATAACATCCTATTCCAATCTAAGTTTCCTCAAACCATTATACAAAATTTTAAAATAAACAACCAATAAAATATATGAATTTAAACTAACGCTTAAACTGGATTCACTGTTGCTATGTTACTACCGATAACGTTTCCAACATCTAACATCAGATCCTCTCTATAAGCGTCCGACACTATTTGAATACCCACAGGCCTACCCGAAACCGTGCCAGTAGTCACTGTAAGGCCGGGCAAACTGACAAAAGGGAGGCCTATCTGTGTTAACTGTGCTTCGACTATATCTTCAAAATTTTGTTCAGAAGTTACATCTTTCAAGTCATCGAAAGGCAACTCTCCAGATACAGGGCATAACATAACCGTGTAAGTTTGCAGGAACAACCGCCATTCCCTAATTAGTGATGCACGAGCTTGTAAAACCTTCATAATGCCATTTAAGTCAACCCGAGGGCAAAGGTTTTTCAATCTTTGATACACGATATTTGCATCTGGATCATTTTCTTTTATAACTGCTTCTGCCGCACCATGTTCCATCTCGGCCATCCATAACATCAATTGACTCTCCATTGCTTTTCTTAAAGGTGGTGTATCAACCTCATGGACCTCCCAACCAGAATCTTCTAATAATTTTGCGGAAGAAATTAATGCGGCTTTTACTTCCTCCGAAACTTTCATTCCATCTGGAGAAAGGCATAATGCTGCTTTTTTCGGTCTAGGTTGGCCTTTTAGTGGTACAGACATATACCAAGGATCATAGAAATTTGGTCGGGACATTGCATTAAAGCTAACTTTAAGATCCTCTATGGATCGCGCTATTGGACCCGAGACTGCCATTAATTGTCCACCGATGAACCTATCTGAGCCACTGAAGTTGTGAGCAGGCACTCGACCCAAAGATGGCCTTAACCCGTGGACTCCACAGGCATAAGCAGGATAGCGTATTGAGCCCGCAATATCTGTTCCATGTCCAATGGCTCCAATACCAGCGGCAACGGCCGCTGCAGCTCCACCAGACGATCCTCCTGGGGTTATATTTTTATTAATAGGATTTAGCGTATGCCCATGTAGTGTATTTCGCGTGAACCACCGTAGTGAAAACGCCGGGGTGTTAGTACGGCCAATAATAATTGCCCCTGCCTTTTCTAGATTGCTAATTACTGGATTGTTTTGTGTTGCAACTAGATCTTTTTGAATTTTTAATCCATTTGTTGTTGCATAACCAACTTGGTCAACATTGACTTTTACAGTTACTGGAACCCCACCGAGTATACCAAGGTCCTGACCATTCTTTATTTTTTTATCTAAACTATCAGCGCGTTCCAAGGCAGCTGATCCCATACTTGCAACAACCGCATTAATATTTGGATTAACCTCTTCAGACCGGTTAATAGCGCTGGCCACTGACTCTCTAACAGAGATTTCTTTATTTTTTATTTTTTTTATTATTTCTGTTGCCGTTAACTGCCAAAGTTCCATTAATATAACTCCTTTTTTTATTCAATGAGAAACTAAATAACCAAGAGCCATCGATACAGCTGCCTGAGTTGGGTCGATGATAGGTACGTGCAGCTCCTTTTGTAGTTTACTTCGATGGCTCGCCATTCCAGCACAACCCAAAATCAATACGTCTGCCCCATCTTTTAATAACTTCCTTCCTATTTCGACCAATTTTTCAAAAGTATGGGACCCTTGTGCCGTCTGATCCACCGTCATATTTAACGAGCGCTCATTAGCTAATCTTGATATGACACCCATCCTCTCTATATGATCCCGATGTCTACCTATTGACCCTTCAGAGATTGCTATTACTCCGAATCTTTTCCCATGAGATAATGCCGTTAATATTCCAGACTCTGCTATTCCATATATTGGTGTTTTAATAGTACTCCTTAATGAATCAACGCCAGGGTCTGAGTAACACGCTATTACGTAGGCCCCAGCATCATTATATTTTTTTATTTGCTGAAATATATCAGGAACAACTGATTCAGAATCTAATTTACTTTCAATTCCAAATGGCCCATTTGAATTAGTTACGCATATAATTTTAGGTCCACCAGACAACCTATATACCTCTAGTTCTTTATCAAGACCACTGGTCACAACTTCATTGGAGTTTGGGTTAATAACTACAATTGGCTTCATCATAAACTAACCTTTACTTATAATTAGAACATTAAAAGAAATTTTCAAAATCAAGTTCTGCGGCTGATTTCCCAGCAAACCCTGTAAGATCCAGCTTACCCCTGGAAATAAATTTTCCGTGAGAATGCTCTCCTACAAGTTTTCCATCCAAAATTACTGGAGATCCACGGCTTATAACACTAATTGGCCAGCCTTTTATTTCCATATCATCAAAGGGCGTATAGTTCATTGCGTCGTGTTGATCCTCTACAGTCACTTTCCGAACAATATTCTCATCCCAGATCGCCAAATCCGCATCAGCACCAATAGATATAGAACCCTTCTTTGGTAGCATTCCATAGGTGCGAGCTGCATTTGTAGAACTTAATTCCACAAATTTCTGAAGACTTATCCTACCTTTGTTAACACCTTCCGAAAATAGTAATGGTAGACGCGTTGCAATACCTGGCATACCATTGGCAATCTGATGAAAGGACGCATTTGGACCTTTTGATAATTTTCCTGTAGCATCAAAACGGTAAGGTGAATGGTCTGAAGAGAATAACGTGAACGTTCCTAATTGAAGATGCTTCCATAATATTTCTTGTGTCTTTTTATCACGTAGTGGCGGCGAACACATATATTTTGCACCATCCATTCCTGATCTATCAAGATCACTGCGATCAAGAAATAAATATTGTGGGCAGGTTTCACTAAAAATCTTTATACCCTGGTTTTTAGCTTTTAGAACCAGATCAGCTCCTTCGGCGGTTGAAACATGTACAATCATTAGAGGTGCATCAACAAATTTTGCTAACATTATAGCTCTATTTATCGCTTCAATCTCAGCAACTTCTGGATGGCTAACCGCATGGTATCTTGGAGCCGTGTGTCCACCCTCAATAAGCTTTTCAGAAACCCATTTTATTATACCACTATTCTCTGCATGGACCATCGTTAAGGCGCCATATCCTTTTGCAGTACTCAAGATTTCAAGGAATTGAGCGTCACTTACTTTCATTAAGTCATAGGTCATAAAAACCTTAAACGATGTAACACCTCGTTCAATAGCGGCTGGCAATTCTAATTTCATAGCATGTGGTGTAGGGTCTGCTATTATTAAATGATAACTGTAATCTATTACTGAAGACCCCTGTGAACGACTATCATAAAGATCTAATGTCTCTGTTACTCCCATTCCTCGATGTTGTGCTGCAAAAGGAATAAAGCAGGTGTTTCCACCATACGCCGCGCTAACACTCCCAGTATAATAATTATCTGAAGTCATCCCACCGGTAGCACTTTCTTGCGCTATATGGCAGTGAGCTTCAATTCCCCCAGGCATTACTAACTTACCACTAGCATCAATTTGCTGTTTACCTTTTAAATTTCTTCCAAGAGTCTGGATACTACCATCGATTATACCAATATCACCTTCATAACTTTCGGTAGCAGTGACAATAGTTCCACCTTCAACGACTAGGTCATGCATCCCTATACCTCCTTGGATAAAGTATATTATTAGTAGTTTTCAATTAATGCTCCATAGCCAGTAACTTTTAGTTTTTCATCTAATCTATTCATTAAACGACTCAGCTCTTTATAATCAATTTTGGACATATCAGTGCGTGGTAATCTAACAAACGGGCTCTTAATAAGATTTTCACGATAAAGAATCTCTTTTCTAATAGACATTCCAATACCAAGTTGTTGGTCGTATCTAATTAATGGTAAAAATGTATCAAAAATATCCTCTGCTTGATCTATTTCGCCATTTCTATGTAGATTCTCCACAACAACTAACATCTTAACATAAGGAAAACCTGTCATAGCGCCATCCGCGCCACGCTGTAGTTCTTGAGGTAGAAATAACGCAGCGTTGCCAACTAAAATTGACAGTCTTGGCACCTCATCCGTATCACATCCACTTCTAATACCACTCAACTTATTTAAACCAGGCCAATCTTCATGCTTGAACATAACGATCTGTGAATGATCCTTAGCTAATTTTAAAACAGTTTGAACGGATATGTGAACACCGGTTGTCTGAGGAAAGTCTTGATAGCAAATCGGTACATCTGGGCCCACCTGCTCGCAGACAATATCAAAATAATTAAGAATTTTTTGTTCAGTGTTTAAACCTGGGCTAGGAGCAATCATGACACCAGCTGCACCTGTATCCATTGAATGTTTGGTAAGATCCTCCATAGCATTTACACCCGAAGATGAAACTCCTACGAGAACCGGAACGCGACCATTAACTTTTCTTATGAAAGTCGTAACAAACTCGTGTGACTCTTCTAAACTAAGTTTGTTGGCTTCTCCCATCATACCTAAAATCGTAATTCCTGAGACACCAGAAGCTAAATAATAATTGACAAGGCCATCAATGCTTGAATGATCAACGGTTCCCTCTTCAGTAAAAGGCGTAGGAGAAATTATATATACTCCTTCAGTATTTCTATTAATCATGGTTGCCATGTTCTTACCTTTTTTAAATGTTTAAGTTGAAATGAGACATAAGTCACATAAGCTCAAGTTAATATTAAGAGTAATTTTGAACAAAATTGAAGAGTTTTATTTTTTAACGAACAAAATACCCAGAGAATAAATTAATAAGGAAATCCATATAATAGAAAATGAAACAAAACTTATTAGATCAAATTCCTCTTTAAATACAAAAATTGCTATAAGAAATATCATAGAGGGTGCCAAGTATTGGAGTATTCCAATAGTGGACAGTCTAAGCAATTTTGCTCCGTTTACAAACAGCATTATTGGAGCCGATGTTATAACCCCACAACCCATTAACAAAAGGATATCTTTCAACTCACCACCCCAAAAATGTCCACCCACAACTTCAAAATATAAAATTAAAGCCATAGCTAGCGGTATTAGTAAAAGAATTTCTATAAAAAAACCTTGATTTGGTCCTATTGGAAGAGATTTTCTAAAAAATCCATAAAACCCCCAACTAAATGTCATACCAAGAGCAATATACGGCAGGTGCCCGTAATCCCAAGTCAAAAATCCCACAGCAAAAGTTACCAAGGCGATCGCTGCCCATTGAACCCAATTCAATCTTTCTTTCAAAAAAACAGCCCCAAGGAAAATACTAAACAGTGGGTTTATAAAGTAGCCTAGCGCAGCATCCAGCGCGTATCCCGAAGTTATAGCCCAAACATATAAACCCCAGTTAATTGATAGTAGGGATGCTGTTAAAATGGACGTCAATATTTGTTTAGGATCTTTTAAAGCCAACCAAACACCATTTGTACTTCTACGTAAGATTAAAATAAGACCTACCAAAGGGAATGACCAAATAACCCGGTGACCGATAATCTCCAATGTTGGGATATGTGACATAGCTTTCATGTAAAGAGGTAAGACACCCCATAATAAATAAGCAGTTGTCCCATAAAAAAATCCGATAGGTGTGTCTTCATTCTTGTCCAAAGATAATGAATGACTCATTATTTAACCTATACTTCCTTGAAAAAATCTGATCTCAAACGAGTAAGTTATCAAAAACCAACTTTTCTTGACCTACTCTAAAGGGGATCATCAAACAAGAGACATTACCAAAACGATATTTACTGATCGTTATTTCTAATATTCTGCAGTATTAATTAAGGCGCTATGTTAAAATTATTTAATATCCAAACAAGACTTTTAGGTCCATTATTCGCTATGGGAGCAATGTTTTGTTTTTCTTTAAACGACGTCTCAATCAAGTATTTAAGTTCGGAATATCCATTACATCAAGTTATACTTATTCGATCATCAATAAGTGTATTGTTCATACTATTGTTTATGTTCCCATTCAGTGGTGGTTTGAACGCGATCAGAACTAAACGGCTTGGCATCCATATTGTACGAGGATGTTGCGTAGTAGTTGCAAATATGTTCATGTTTATGGGGTTAGCTGCTTTACCCATAGCTGATGCAGTAGCAATTTTCTTTGTATCACCACTATTAATAACTATTCTTTCAATTGTCTTTTTGAGTGAGCGTGTTGGAATCTGGCGATGGATAAGTATTTTTATTGGTTTACTAGGGGTTTTAGTTATTTCAAGACCTGGTAGTTCAGCATTTCAAATAGCAGCAATATTCCCTGTACTGGGAGCACTAGGGTATGCATTTCTTCATATACTAACCCGAAAAATTCGTTCGAGCGAAAGTGCTACAACCATGGCATTTTATATCCAGTTTACTTTTGTTTTAGTAGCTTGCCTAGTTGGATTATCAATTGGAGATGGACGGTTCGACCTAAGTGATGATCCATCGCTTAGCTTTTTATTACGCGAATGGATCACTCCGAATATTGAGGACTATTGGATTTTTCTTACCATTGGAGTTGCCACAGCCTTTGGTGGTCTCTTTATTTCTCAAGCTTACCGAATTGGAGAAGCAGCCTATGTTGCTCCCTTTGAATATATAGCACTACCAATTTCAATATTGTGGGGAATAATGATTTTCTCTGAATGGCCCTTCCTATCCGGTTGGATTGGTATTTTCCTTATTTTATCATCTGGGTTATTTATGATCTGGCGGGAATCGAAAAATAATAATACGAATTTAAAAATTAAATCAAAATTTACGCGTTAGACTCGAAAAAACTGTAAAGGGTAATTTAGATGTTCTTTGAAGACTTTACTATCGATTTTGAATTTAAAACTGGTTCGAGAAGTATTTCTAAACAAGAAATTCTTGATTTTGCAAATGAATGGGACCCTCAGAGCTTTCACATAGATGAAGTTGCAGCCCTTAAGTCTCCATATAAGGGTATTATTGCGAGCGGCTGGCAAACCCTACTTGTGGCCTTCAAACTTCTATTAGATACAAATATTTTTAACGATAGCTCCATTGGGTCACCGGGGATGAAAAACGTGAGGTGGATTTTACCTGTCCGTCCCAACGATTGCTTACAAGTTTTTGGTAAAGTCGTTAGCTCAAAAAAATCAAAATCAAAGCCAGATAGAGGCTTTGTAAATATAATTTATGATGTAAAAAGAAACAAGGATGAGTTGGTGTGCTCTTACGAGGCTACTCATATTTTGTGGTGTAAAGGGAAAAGTTATTAGATACCACTTCATACAATTCATTAGTTAACGTTATAATTATAACCCTCTTTATTTTTACTTAAAAACTTCGAGTTCTATTGTTCCTATACAGTCCACCTCATAAGACAACTTATCTCCTATATTAGGGAACATTGTTGCGAAAGTTGATCCCGTCATTAATAGTTCACCAGCCTTCAATAACCTACCCTGTTTATTTAAAAAATTTGCTATCCAAGCAACGGAATTGAAAGGATTACCCAATGCTGCTCCTGTCGTGGAGGTTTCTATTGAATTATTAATCGTTTTCTTGACCATAAGGTTTTGAAAATCCAATTTTCTCCACTCTTTGCTCTCCTCTGCTAAGACAGCTCCTGCAAACCAACTATTATCAGAAATTAGAGAGTTTACCTGCAAATCTCGATAATCAGCGTAACGGTCATCAATTAATTCAAATGCCGCACTTACCGAGTCAATATATTCTTTTACATTCTCTGAGGTCCACTCTACTGAGGTTTTAGGCATATCGCTGCCTACTCTAACGGCTAACTCAAACTCTAAACCCAGATGACTAAACTCTGAAATGTTAACACATTTGTTACCATATTGAACCTGTGATTTGTAAAGACGTCCTATGCATGGGTGATCTAACCCTACTAATTTTTGAATCGGGGCGGAAGTAAGAGCAAGTTTATAACCTACAACAGGTCCAAGAGTTTTTTCCCAGCCTTCGATTAGTGATTCCTGAACAATATAGGCATCTTCTATGGTTTCAACGCCGTAATTTTCAGGAACAGAACAAAAAGTGTTTCTCCGAATATGTTGTTCCATTACCCAATCGGCAGCTTTTTTTAAATTGTCAGTTTTTTGTGTATTCATTTTATTGGAGACTTCCCAACACCATTAGATTCCAAATATTCAACCTCAATGAAACTACAAGCAAAGTCATTTCCATTAATCACATCATGTTTTACACCTTTTTTTCTAAAATAGGGCTTCCCAAGTTCCAGTTTACTTTTATTTATTGTTTTTCCGTCATCTATTTCCAGTATTCCTGAAAACATTGGTATTACAGAATAATCGTACCCATGCTCATGCCAACCAGTATTGTCTCCATAACCAGAAAAAGACCACTCAGTTATTCTAGTAATATCGTTTTCAAGAAGAACTGTTCCGACTGCCAGTTTACTTTCCCTATTCATTTTTTTAATCCCTTTTTATTCGGCAAACAGATTCACCCGGTAAATATTAATTACTTGTACATCAACAATTACAAAGGCAAGCTCAGTTTTCAAGCTTGAACTTCGAACCTCAACATAATTATTAATTGATAATGAATTATTTCTTAAAAAAATAAATATAGTATATAGAATTCAACTTTAAAAACATTAAACTCAGGTATAAATTTTTTGTGCAGTTAGTGGAGAGAAAATGAACTTATTCGGTAATTGGAACTATCCAACGTCTATAAGGTTTGGTTTAGGGCGAATAAAAGAATTATCAGAAGTTTGCTCAGAATTAGGGGTGTCTAATCCTTTGCTTGTAACAGATAAGGGTCTATCAGATTTACCGATTACATTACAAACTCAGGAGATCATGAAATATGCTGGGTTAGGACAAGCAAAATTTTGTGAAGTTGACGAAAACCCGAATGAGAAAAACTTAGAGGCTGGTGTAAAACAATACAATACAGGAAACCACGATGGCGTGATCGCCTTTGGTGGGGGCTCAGGGCTGGATTTAGGAAAAATGATTGCATTTATGGTTGGTCAGAGCCGACCCATTTGGGACTTTGAAGATGTTGATGATTGGTGGACTCGCGCTGACGCCAATAAAATAGCGCCGATTATCGCTATTCCAACAACAGCTGGAACCGGTTCTGAGGTGGGTAGAGCCAGTGTGATTACTAATAGTAAAACACATACAAAAAAAATAATTTTTCATCCTAAAGTCCTCCCATCAGCTGTTATTTGTGACCCCGAATTAACTGTAAGCATGCCAAAATTTATTACAGCAGGAACAGGATTAGACGCATTTGCACATTGCGTAGAGGCGTTCTCTAGCCCCAACTACCATCCAATGAGTCAGGGTATAGCACTGGAAGGTATGCGACTTGTAAAGGATTATTTACCTCGTGCGTATATAGATGGGAATGATCTTGAGGCTCGCAGTAATTTAATGTGCGCGGCCTCAATGGGGGCTACTGCATTTCAAAAAGGCTTAGGAGCAATACACGCACTAAGCCACCCAATAGGCGCAGTCTATAATACGCACCACGGAACTACAAATGCCATATTTATGCCTGAAGTACTGAAATTTAACTCACCTAAAATAAAAAACCGATTTGAACACGTAGCAAAATATTTATCAATTAATAATGGATTTGAGGGTTTTTGTGAGTTTGTACAAAATTTGAATGATTCTTTAAAAATCCCTAAAAAACTTTCACAGTTAGGCGTTATCAATCCCAATATCGATAATTTAACAAAGATGGCACTTGCTGATCCTAGCTGTGCTGGGAACCCAATTAAACTTACGTCAGAAAATGTTAGTTTTCTTTTCAAAGCGAGCTTATAAAATGACTAAAATAAAAATTTACCATAATCCAAGGTGCAGTAAGTCTCGTCAAGCTTTAGATTTAATTAAAAGTAAAGGGTTAGAACCTGAAGTTATACATTACTTACAAACCATACCGTCCAAAGATCAAATAAGAGATATTTTAAATAAGTTGAATATCAACCCAATAGATCTTGTTCGAAAAACTGAGCAAGCATATAAAGATCGGACTAAATCGAGCAAAACGTTAGATGATCAGGAAATTATTACAATGCTGCATGAGTTTCCAAAGACTATTGAACGTCCCATTATTATAAAAAATAATAAGGCTATTATAGCAAGACCTCCAGAGAGGGTTTTAGACTTTATCTAGTTATTAAAAACATAGTATTTTTAGTTAAAATGGATGGTTTTCCTAACTAAATTCATCTGATAGGGTTTCTTCAATAATTTAATTTTCTGATTACCATAAATTTAGACATATACCGATTAAGGACTTGTTTTGATCAAAAGGTTGCCCTCTGTATCATCAAACATAAAAGGTATATTCTTAATTCTATTAACACTACTGTTGTTCTCAATGATGGATGCTGTGGCAAAGAGTTTAGTCCAAAATTATCCTCCAGTACAAGTAATTTGGGCAAGATATGCCAGTCAAACAGTTGTTAGTTTTATCTTACTTTCGCCTGTACTATTTAAAGTATTAAAA
>JBMYRX010000002.1:0-78679 GCA_049602715.1 Paracoccaceae bacterium
AGATGTCCTCAATAAGGCAGGTTATAAAACCGCAACTATTGGTAAAAGTCATCTGCAACCATTCACTGATAAAAACCCTTTAAGAGAATTAGATCTTAAGTCTAGGCCTATAGAGGAAGCTTGGAAGCCTGAAAATGGAGACTTTTATCAAGAGGAGGCTGAAAGGTATAGTTCCAAAAACAGATATCAATTCAAAACTCCATATTATGGTTATCAGTATGTAGACATGGTCACCAGACATGGTGATCGTTGCGGTGGGCATTATCAACAGTGGTTTAGAGAGACTACACCAAATTGGAGGGAACTCCAGGATAACGACAATGAACTCACGCATAACTATAGTTGCCCACAGGCGTTTAGAACACCAGTACCAGAAGATAAATATCCGACTTCTTATATCAAAAATCAAACAATTGATTTTATAAAAAATTCAATTCAAACCGATATACCTTTTTTTCTGTTTATTTCTTTCCCTGATCCGCATCATCCCTTTAATCCGCCTGGAAAATACTGGGATATGTATTCACCTGACGACTTTGAAGTTTCGCTAAGTTATGAAATGCATCGAAACCCAACTCCTCCGATGAAATGGCTTCACAATAATTGGAAAAAAAACTTAGGACAATTAACCAAGCAAACAGCTACTATGATGGACGTAGAAAAGTTAAAGCAAGCTATGGCACTAACGGCAGGTATGGTCACAATGGTCGATGACGCCATAGGCGAAATCATGTCAACGCTTAAGGAAACCTCACACTATGAAAACACAATAACTTGCTTTAATTCCGATCACGGAGATTATTTAGGAGATTACAATATGTTATTAAAGGGTGCTTTACCCTTCAAGTCCATAACTCGAGTACCATTTATTTGGTCTGAACCAAATCTTCAACAAAACAGTTCTTCTAATGCTTTATCTTCTACACTAGATATATCGGCTACTGTACTTGATAGGGCTGGTATAACACCTTATTTTGGAATAAAAGGAAAGTCGTTACTCAAAACACTTACCTCTGGGTCATCAGTAAGAGATGAATTACTTATAGAATTTAATGATGGCGCATCTAGATTAGGTTTTGAAAAACCGGCCAGGGTAAGAAGTTTAGTCACCAAAACTCATAGATTTACAATTTATTTAGATCAAGAATGGGGTGAGTTATACGATTTAATAAGCGACCCTCACGAAACACATAATTTGTGGGATGATCCACATAGTACCGTAATAAAATCAAAATTATCTTTATTAATGAATCAAGAGTTGATCGGTTTGATGGATGAAAGCCCAAGATCAAAAAGACAAGCCTAAAAAGATTTCTTCGTAAGACATATTTTCTAAATCAAACCAAAAAGAGGAAATACAAATATGAACATGATACAGAAAACAAGCCAAAAAGATCTCCCAGATATGTCCAAATTCAATTGGGAAGATCCGCTTAGATTTAATGACCAACTAAGTGAGGAAGAAACGTTAGTTAGAATTTCTGCCGAGAGATTTGCAAAAGATCGCTTAATGCCTCGAGTTATTAAATCTTTTAGAGATGAAATTAGTCAACCCGAGATTTTTAAAGAGATGGGTGAATCCGGTTTACTTGGAATTAACATACCCGAAGAATACGGCGGATTGGGGTCATCATATGTCAGTTATGGTTTGGTAGCTCGAGAAATTGAAAAAGTTGACTCTGGATACAGATCCATGATGTCTGTGCAATCATCATTAGTAATGTACCCAATTTATGCTTATGGGTCAGAGGAGCAAAGAATAAAATATCTACCTAGATTGGCGACTGGGGATCTAATAGGATGCTTTGGGTTGACAGAATCGGATGCAGGTTCTGATCCAAGTGGTATGCAAACGGTCGCTAAAAAAACTGCTACTGGTTATCAAATTTCTGGTTCAAAAATGTGGATTTCGAATAGTCCATTTGCTGATATTTTTGTTGTTTGGGCGAAATCCGAATACCACGACAATAAAGTCAAAGGTTTTATACTTGAAAGAGGTCTAAAAGGTCTTTCGGCTCCTAAGATATCTGGAAAACTATCTTTGAGAACATCAATGACTGGTGAAATAGTATTGCAGAATGTTGAGGTATCAGAGGATGCTTTACTACCAAATATTGAAGGATTGAAGGGACCTTTTGGCTGTTTAAATAGAGCACGATATGGAATAAGTTGGGGTGTAATGGGTGCATCTGAATTTTGTTTCAATGCTGCTCGAGAATACGGATTAGACCGCAAACAATTTAAGAAACCAATAGCACAAACACAACTTTTTCAAAAAAAATTAGCTGATATGCAAACCGAGATAGTATTAGGACTGCAGATAGCACTTCAAGTTGGCAGACTTATGGATCAAGGGATGGCCGCGCCTGAAATGATTTCTATAATTAAAAGAAATAATTGCGACAAAGCACTGCAAATAGCTCGAAACTCTCGAGATATGCACGGTGGAAATGGTATAGCGGAGGAATATCATGTTATGCGTCACCTGATGAATCTTGAAACAGTTAATACTTATGAGGGTACAAACGATATTCATTCTCTGATCATAGGTAAAGCCATTACAGGCCTACAAGCATTTTTTTAAGGAATTGAAAAAGAGGTCTATATATCACAATTATATGCTAAAATTTTAAAAGGTCTGATAAATCGTTGAATGTAATAAAAATAAAGAAACCTGATGATTGGCACCTTCACCTGAGAGATGGAGATACTTTAAGGGCTGTGCTTCCTGAGTCTGAAAGGCATTTTGCTAGAGCTCTAATTATGCCAAATTTAATTCCACCAATTACTTCGGTGGCTCAAGCGGTCAAATACAGAGCGTCTATTACAGATGCACTTCAGAACAAAAAGGGATTTACACCCTTAATGACACTTTATCTGACAGAAAATACGAAGCTATCTGACATACAAAATGGATTCGAAACCGGTCTAATTACCGCAATCAAGATGTACCCTGCAGGGGCAACTACGAACTCAGAATCTGGAGTAAAAGATTTCACTAAAGTTTATCCCATTTTAGAGTTAATGGAAAAATTAGGTTTACCGCTCTGTGTGCACGGAGAAGTTACCGACGAGGAAGTCGATATTTTTGATAGAGAGGCTGTTTTTATTGAAAAAATTTTAGATCCAATTTTAAACAAATTTTCTAAATTAAAAGTCGTAATGGAGCATATTACAACTGCATCAGCGGTAGACTATATAAACAAAAGTGGCAAAAGTTTAGCTGCTACAATTACTACTCACCATCTAGTTATTAATCGAAATCATCTCCTGTCAGGTAGAATTAGGCCACATTATTATTGCTTACCAATCGCGAAAAGAGAAAGCCATAGACTGGCTTTAGTAGCTGCTGCAACCTCCGGATCTAAATCTTTTTTTCTTGGAACCGACTCAGCTCCACATTTTGACTTTGCCAAGGAATCTGCTTGTGGTTGTGCAGGGTGTTTTACGGCAACTAATAGTATTCCAATTATTACTCAAGTTTTTGATAACAACAATTCCTTGAAAAACTTAGAAGCTTTTATCTCTAAAAATGGTGCTAACTTTTATAACTTGAAACAAAACAAGTCAAATATTATACTCGAAAAAGGTGCTTTAGTGGATTTTCCCAAGAAAATTTTATGTAAAAAGGGAAATATTACTGTCTTTGACCCTGGTTTCTCTGTAAATTGGAAAGTACGAACAAAGACTAATAAAAGGATAGTTTAAATTATGATTTCTGCGGGTTTTCCTAGTCATGATGAAATGGCTAAACTAACTGCGGCTATGTTAATGGATATTGGTGCAGTTAATTTTAATTCAAAAAATCCATATATTTTAGCCAGTGGCCTCCCTTCTCCAATTTATATTGATTGCAGAAAATTGATTTCATACCCGAGGATGAGATCAACTCTGATGGACTTTTTAGTTTGTAAGGTTTTAAGAGCTGTAGGGTTTGAAAGCTTTGATAATATAGCGGGTGGAGAAACAGCAGGAATTCCATTTTCGGCATTAATTGCTGAACGTTTATCTTTACCGCTTACATACGTGAGAAAAAAACAAAAAGGTTACGGAAAGAATTCCAGAATTGAAGGGCTAATGCGCAAAAATGATAGAGTTTTACTCGTAGAAGACATGACTACAGATGGAGGTTCAAAGTTGAGCTTCCTCGATGCCATAAGAGAAACAGGCGCCACCTGTAAAGATATAGCAGTAATATTTTATTATGATATTTTTTCAGAAACTATTCAAAATTTAGAGAATCATGGTACGACTTTACATTTCTTGTGTACTTGGTGGGATATCCTAGCCTTAGCCAAAGAAAGAAAAGAGTTTGATACTAAAACAATAATCGAAGTTGAAAGTTTTTTAAATTCACCTAGAGAATGGCAAAAAAAAATTATAAAAGTTTAACGCTATATATTCCAACTAATTCGTCTGAATTGATAGAAATATACCACTTTTAGTATTCTAACTTATTAACCCACAAACTATCCACAGGATATCCTGATTGATAACTGTGAGAACTTTGTTCATTAATGTAGTAAATACATAAGTGAGGGATCTATGGAGAATGTAAAAGCGTTATCTGACAAAGTTGATAAACTACAAAAAGATCAAAGTTTGCCTCACAATATAGAAGCAGAACAACAACTACTGGGTGCTATTCTCCTTAATAATGATATATTCGATCGGGTATCTTCAATCGTTAAAAGTGAACATTTCTTTGATCCTGTACATAAACGAATTTTTGACACTTCTAGTTCTAGAATAAGTAAAAATCTTCTTGTCTCTCCAGTAACATTGAAAGTGTACTTTGAAGAGGATGAAGGATTACAAGAACTTGGTGGTGCTGCATATTTGGTAAAACTTCAAGGCGCGTCAATTTCATCATTTGCTGCTAGAGATTACGCCCAAATGATTTATGATCTTGCAATACGACGGGAATTAATACTGCTAGGTGAAGAGATAGTTATAAATGCATCAAATATACAAACTGAAAATGGACCTGAAGACCAAATTGTTCAAGCTGAACAAAAACTTTATAGCTTGGCTGAGGAAGGTGATACAGAAAAAGGGTTTCAGAGCTTTTTGACGGCTGTAACTGACGCTGTGAATATCGCAAATAACGCATATCAAAGGGATGGTGGACTTGCTGGGATACCTTCAGGTTTAACTGATATAGATAAAAAACTGGGTGGTCTGCATAAATCTGACTTACTTATAATTGCAGGGCGTCCTTCAATGGGGAAAACCGCATTAGCAACAAATATAGCGTTTAATATAGCAAAAAATCGTAAAAAAGGGTTACTACCAGATGGAACAGAAGGCTCTATTGAAGGAGGATCTGTAGGTTTCTTTTCGTTAGAGATGTCATCTGAACAACTTGCTGCAAGGGTACTATCTGAAGCCGCAGAAATACCATCTGAACAAATTAGACGTGGGGATATGACTGAAATAGAGTTTAGACGTCTGGTTGAAGCGGCAAAAGAATTAGAACGTTGTCCCTTATTTATTGATGACACACCGGCACTACCGATAAGTCAATTAGCTGCAAGAGCTCGACGATTAAAAAGAACACACGGATTAGATATTCTTTTGGTTGACTATCTTCAGTTAGTACGCCCCGCAAAATCAAGAGATAGCAGGGTAAATGAAGTTTCTGAAATAACTCAGGGCTTGAAGGCAATCGCTAAAGAGTTAGATATACCAGTGGTCGCACTATCACAGTTATCAAGACAAGTCGAAAATAGAGAAGATAAAAGACCGCAGTTGGCTGATTTAAGAGAATCCGGTTCAATAGAGCAAGACGCAGATGTAGTAATGTTTGTTTATAGAGAAGAATATTATAGAGAAAGAGAAAAGCCAGGAGATCATGATTTAGAGGGTTTGTTAAAATGGCAACAAATTATGGAGTCGGTTCACGGCAAAGCAGAGCTAATTATAGGTAAACAGCGTCATGGTCCGATAGGAACGGTTGAGTTAAGTTTTGAAGGGCAGTTTACTCGATTTGGTAATTTAGTCAAAGGATATCAAAAATCTGCAATTCAAGATTAAAACTTTTAAAACAGGCCTATTTTAAATGTTTTCTAAGTTTTGAGGGACCCTTTTTTTTTCGATTTTTGAATGGATTATCCTCTTTTTGGCTTCTAAAAAAAAGCCTAATTGGAGTACCCGGCAAATCAAAATTTTCTCGCAAACTATTAACTAAATATCTAGAATAGCTTTCTGGGAGTAAATCTGGGTATGAACACATAATTACAAAGGCTGGAGGCCTTGCTTTAACTTGAGTTATGTATCTCAACTTGATTCTCTTTCCTTGTGGAGCTGGTGGCGGATGTTGTTCAATTACACCTGACAACCATCTATTTAGTGACGCAGTTAAAATTCTTTTATTCCACACCCTATGGGCAGTAAGAGTAGCTTCCTGTAATTTTTCAAACCCCCTCCCATTGAGGGATGATATAAATATCAACGGCAATCCTCGTAATTGAGGTAATAATCTTGCACACCTCTCTCTTAAGATTAATGCCTTCTCAGATTTTTTTTTCTCAAGATCCCACTTATTTATGGCGATAACGACTGCCCTACCCTCTCTTTCTGCTAAATCTGCAATTCGCAAATCTTGCTGTTCAAAAGAAGTCGCAGCATCTAGAAGTAAAATAATCACCTCTGCAAACTTTACCGCCCTTAGAGCATCTGAAACACTTAGCTTTTCTAGTTTTTCTTGAACCTTTGGACGTTTTCTAATTCCTGCTGTATCAAAAATTCGAAAAGTCGTACCATTCCAATTTTTTAACACAGATATTGCGTCTCTCGTAATTCCTGCCTCAGGACCGGTTAACATTCGTTCTTCTTTTAAAATTTGATTTATTAAAGTAGATTTTCCTGCATTGGGCCGACCAATTACAGCAATTTGCAACGGTTTTAATTCAGGTGGCGTTGAGTGCTCAACTTTTGTATCATTATCAATTATTACGTTAGTTTCTGGATCATTTTCATACAAAGTATTGTTAAATTCCTCACAAAAAGGCCTAAGCGCTAACGCTAAATCAGACATCCCATCTCCATGTTCTGCAGACAATCTCAATGGTTCTCCTAAACCTAATGAGTATGCATCAAAAAGGATGTCTTCACTTGCACTACCCTCAGCTTTATTCGCCACTAGAATTATTTTAGCTGATTTCTTTCTTAGTAAATCAACAAAAATAGAGTCATTAGGGATTACTCCAGAACGTGCATCAATAATGAAAATGCATACATCAGAATTGGCTATGGCTTTTTCTGTTAAACGCCTCATACGGCCCTGTAATGACATGTCTTTGATAGGTTCTAAGCCAGCCGTATCTATTACCTTAAATCTTAAGTCTGCTAGTTTAGCATTTCCTTCACGTAAATCGCGAGTTACGCCTGGTTCGTTATCAACAATAGCTAGTTTTTTTCCTACCAATCTATTGAATAGTGTCGATTTCCCTACATTCGGCCGACCAATTAATGCAACTGACAGCGACATAATATTTTCTTTCTTAGTTAGACTATTTTTTTATTTAATTAAAATTAATTAAAAGCGATTAATTCACCTGAATTCGTTACAATGTATAAGGTATTATTTGAAACAACTGGGTTGGTAGCAGCTCCACCCTTGAAACTTATTGTTCTAATATTCTTTCCTGTCTGAGGGTCAAACGTATAAATTAACCCATTACTTGATACAACTATCAACATTCCGCCAGCTATAATTGGACCATAGTGGACTATAATCCGACTCCTATCCTTTTTACTTGAATTTATAAAATAAGGTAATTTAATACTCCAAACTAATTTACCACTTTGTCTGTCTAACCGCTTCAATTGAGATTGGTCCGAAATAAGAAAGACACTGTCTTTATCCACCCAAACAGGGGAATTTGATCCATTTTTATAAACCCAATCAATAACACCTGATTTAATATTTATCGAAATAATTGATCCACTCTGATTTCCTACAAAAACATTATCGCCTTTAATTACTGGATCACTCGTGATTCCATAAGAATTTGCATAACCCTGACCAACTCTTTGACCACTAACTATATTAACCCAAACAGGTATCCCTGACTCCTTTAGTACAGCAGTTACTTCACCTGAACCGCTAGGTATCACAACCAAATCATTCTTAACTGCAGGAGCAGCACCACCTACGAGCATTGTTTTACTAGGAGTACCGTCACGAAACCACTTAACTTCACCATTTTTTTTATCTAAAGCCCATGAACTATTATCCTTTGCAACTACGTATACTAGGTCATCATCGACAGTGGGAGGTGCTGAAATAGAGATATTAAGGGTGCTCTTCCAGATCACTTTACCAGAAACAGCATCAAGTCTAAAAACATCACCAAAACCGGTAACGGCATAGACAGAATTATCGGAATAAGAGAGGCCTCCTCCCGAGGCATCCTTTGAATTCTCTTTGCTAGGCACTAAAGAACGAAACCAGATAGTTTTACCGGTTAAATTTACTGCAGAAACTTGCGACTTAGAGTCGAGTACAAAAATCGTTTTTTGGTATATGATAGGATCAGCGGTAATAAAAGTTTTTCTGGTGTTCCCACTACCAATTCTAGTTCTCCAAATCATATCAAAATTATTATTAAGTTTTGGATGCTGAATGCTATGCTGGATATCCCCATTCCTATGAGTCCACGATCTATTTAATTTCTGTTCGTAGAGATTAATTTTTTTAGATTTTTTGGGTTGGTTTATCGCTTTTAGATCATTATTGTGTATTATGCTTTTCACAGGCATTCTCTCTCCACCGACAATATAAACTGTGTCGCCACAACTAACCATTGAGAAAACAGTGATTGAAAGTAAAACTAACCTAAATACCTTTAGTTTGATGCAAAGGCTATAAACCCACAAAAATATAGTTGTCATTTATCGCTCAAATCACCACCTAAGGCTATTAATAATTGGTTTGATCGTCGATATAATGAACCCGAGGTTTCAGAATCCTCAACTAATTGCATCAATAATTGCTTCGCTTCTTCTAGTTTATTTTGTTCAATTAAAATCAATGCCATTTGCTCCATTGACAAAAGCCGAAAAGAGAAACCGGCTTCTGAAAGTTTTTCAAAGGAGCTAAACTGATCAGGTAAAGAGAGAACTCCAGTCTTTTTGTTTAATAAAGCTAATTTAAATAAATTAAGCTCATTGTAGACTGGGTTTGAGTTTGAAATTTCTTTTATTTCGTTCAGAACTTTCTCAGCTTCATCAAAATTATTTTGGTCAATCAATATGGAGAAGATAACATTTTTTATTAAAATATTTTGAGCATTATTTTTTACCTTAATTTCCTTCAAAATTTGTATTTCATTATTATCTAATGCATAAATAATCTTATCTCCAAGAGATTGCGCTTGTTTTAATTTATTAACTTTATACCATTCATTTGTTGCTGCCCCACCAACGATTATAAGAATAAATATTATCCCTAACCATCCCCATTTTCTTAGACCACGGGAAATACGATCTTTTCGAACCTCTTCTGACACCTCAGAAATAAAACTATCACTATTACTCACTTAAGACTCCAAATTTTATAGCTAAAATTAGCTTGTTTCACACGTCTTACTCTGTCACAACAAAATTTGCCAGTAAATTAACTTATAAAACTTCTTAAATACAACTTGAAAATCATTCCCTAATATTTATTTGTCGATAAAGTCTCTTCTGTATTAATACCACCAAAAGTCACGTAAAAAATGACACCATCTGACTTGATGCTGTAATGCGAAATAAAAAAAGGTTAATTAATCAACATGCGTATATTCTCTGTAGCTGTCGCAATAATTGTTCTCACGGCATTTTATTTGTTCACTTTTGAAAGGGATTTATTAAACGAGTTTGCAATTTCAAATTTTTCAGACACATCAGAGAAACTAACACTCCAAACAGGAGAACAAGCTCTCAATAAAAAAACCGATATTGATCAAACTTCATTTTCAGTCGTCGTCAAAAAATCAGATGCAAAAAGCTTAAATAATTTAATAATTTTACGTGGCCGATCCGAGGCAGTTAGACAAGTCAGCGTAAAATCTCAAACAACGGGTCTTATAATATCGGAACCACTTCCCAAGGGCAGTAAAATAATAAAAAATCAAGTTCTTTGCGAAATTGATCCAGGAATTCGCCTAATAAACTTAAAGGACGTTAGATCGAGGCTAGCCGAAGCAGTTGCACGTATGCCTGAATCAGATAGTAGAGTAATTGAAGCGGAAGCAAAACTTGACGAAGCTATCGCTAGAACTCCTGCGGTAATGAGTAGAGTACTTGAGGCGGAAGCAAAACTAAATGAAGCACTGTCTCGAAAACCCGAAGCTAACAGCCGACTTACGGAGACAAAAGCCGCCTTATCTCAAACTAAAGCTAGGGTACCAGAATCAGATAGCCGTGTTGCAGAAGCAAAAGCTCGATTAGTTGAGGCAAATATTAACTACAATGCGGCAATTAAATTAAAGGCTGGAGGGTACGCTTCTGAAACTCGTCTAGCGTCAAATGAGGCCTTACAAAAGCAAGCAAGAGCAAACTTAGAAACTGCCAAAGCAGGAGTTGAAGCTACGAAAGCTAGTATTAAGTCGGCTATGGCAAATATAGAGACAGCAAAAGCGGGTATCGAGGCCACAAAGACAAAGATTAAATCAGCAATGGTGAATATAGAAACGGCGAAAGCTGATGTTGAAGCTAATAAGGCAAAAATTAAATCTGCTAAAGCTAATATAGAAACTGCGAAAGCCGGTGTAGAAACAACAAAATCCAGAATTAAGTCAGCTCAAGCTGCCGTAGCTACCGCAATGGAAGAGGTGAAAAGATTAAAGATAAGGGCTCCATTCTCTGGCTATCTTGAGACTAATACAGCTGAATTGGGAAGCCTTATGCAGCCCGGATCCTTGTGCGCGACTATAGTGGATCTGAGTACAATAAAGTTAGTTGGATTTGTTCCAGAAAATGTAGTTTCACAAATTAAGTCTGGCGCTCCGTCAAAAGGGATTACATCTGCTGGGCAGAAAGTCGAAGGCGCTGTATCCTTCATCTCTAAATCTGCAGATCCTGCAACTAGAACATTTAGATTAGAAGTTACTGTACCAAATTCTAAAGAGATAATAAGTGACGGTCAAACCGTAGAGATTACTGTCGGTTCTGAAGGGAAGTCTGCCCATTTATTACCAGCTTCATCTTTGACTCTTGATACTAACGGTGAAATGGGAGTACGCGTGGTTAGTAAATTGAAATCTAAGTTTAAAAAGGTTTTGATTTTAAAGGATACAACGAGTGGCGTTTGGGTTTCAGGATTAAATGAAAAAGAGAATGTAATAGTCGTTGGTCAAGAATATTTAACAGATGATATGATAATAATACCCTCATATCTGAAGGATTAACATATGGTTGGGATTATTGATTGGGCTAGTCAAAGAGCTCGTATGATTATAGCTTTTGTACTGATGTCGGTAATTATCGGTTGGGCTGCGTATTTTGGGTTACCCAAAGAGGGCGAACCAGATATTGAAATTCCTGCACTTTTTATTTCGGTTCCATTCCCTGGGATTTCAGCTGAGGATAGCGAAAAACTCTTAGTAAAGGTTATGGAGTCTAAACTACAAGATTTAGATGGACTAAAAAAAATGTCTTCTAATGCCTCTGAAAATTATGCAGGTATTGCCTTAGAATTTGAGTTTGGATGGGATAAGAGTGATGTACTAGCGGATGTTCGAGACAAAATGACTCAAGCAGAGGCCGAATTCCCGAATGGAGTTGAGCAATACACAGTTAATGAAATAAATTTTTCCGAATTCCCAATAGCTATCGTGTCTATATCAGGTCAACTTCCAGAACGAACGTTACTCCAGTCTGCTAGGAAGTTAAAAAGTGCAATTGAGACCCTACCATCTATTTTGGAAGTAAGTTTGTCGGGTCACAGAGATGAAATGCTTGAGGTAATAATCGACCCCTTAGCCCTAGAATCATACAATGTTTCAGCGTCTGATCTCATTTCTATAGTAAATAATAATAACTTATTAGTTGCCGCAGGTAAGATAGAAACGTCAGACGGCTCATATGCTATAAAAATACCTTCCTCATTTGACAATACTCGCGATATTTATGACTTACCAATAAAAGTAAATGGTGACAGGGTTGTTACATTAGGCGAGCTCGCCAAAATTCGTCTTACTTTTGAGGATCGTGTAGGAACAGCCCGATTCAACGGTAAGGACACAATTGCGTTACAGATTGTAAAACGTAAAGGCTTTAATATAATCGATACTAGTGCACTTGTTCGTGAACAAGTGACAAATGAAGTTTCAAAATGGCCAGATGATCTCAAAAGCGTTTTAGAAGTTAATATCACATTTGATCAATCCAAGAACGTTGACAATATGGTTAGTCAACTTGAAGGGTCAGTGTTAACGGCGATATTACTAGTTATGATCGTTGTTCTTGCTACTTTAGGGACACGTTCGGCTCTTCTAGTTGGTTTTTCAATTCCTACATCTTTTTTACTTTGTTTTATCTTGCTCGGGGTAATGGGTATTACAGTTTCAAATATAGTAATGTTTGGGTTGATTTTGGCTGTTGGAATGCTTGTTGATGGCGCCATTGTTGTAGTCGAGTACGCCGACCGTAGGCTACAAGAAGGCGCCCAACCAATGGAAGCTTATACAGAAGCTGCAAAAAGAATGTTTTGGCCGATTGTTAGCTCTACAGGAACTACTCTATGTGCCTTTTTACCTATGTTGTTTTGGCCCGGTGTACCGGGACAATTTATGGGGATGTTACCCATTACACTTATCTTTGTATTAACTGCTTCGTTAATCGTCGCTTTAATTTATCTTCCAGTACTTGGTGGAGTTACTGGATATATCAGTAAGGCTTTCTCTCAAATATCATCTTGGCTAAGAAATTTTAATTACTTTTTCAGAATAGGCTTTTTTATATTATCATTTCTAGGTCTTTATATTTCTTTGATGCAACTGTTAAATCCATCATATATTTTCTCAAACATAGAAATTTCTTCGACCTATCTAAATATTTTTGAGACAATATTTTTTATATCAATGACTTTCCTTGTGTCTATAACAATGGGCTCTATCTCGCCAAAAAAGGAGCCTTTTGGAGTAAAAAGCGGTTATAGTCGTACAACGTTTGGCCGTTTCATCAAATTCATTACTGGAAACCCAATAATGCCTTTAGTCTCAATAGGTTTGGTGACTGCCTTCGTAATAGCGACTTTTGGTATTTTTATTAATAATAATAACGGTGTCGAGTTTTTTGTCGAATCCGAAACCGAGCAAGCAATCGTTTTCGTAAGAGGCAGAGGAAATTTAAGCTTAGAAGAAAAAGATCAGTTAACTAAGCAAGTAGAAAAAGTTCTATTATCAGTTAAAGGAGTTGATTCTGTATTTTCATTTGCTGGTGAGGGAGGCCTCCGAAGTAACGATGGGGGGATTTCCAGCCCATTAGATACAATCGGCAAGATCCAAATCGAATTGGCACCTTGGGGTACACGCAGAGACGATTTAGAAATTCTTGAGGAGATAAAAAACAAGCTTAAAACGGTCCCTGGGATCAAAACTGAAATACTCTCTCAAAATAGAGGACCTGCACAAGGAAAACCCGTTACTTTGCGTTTGTCTGGCGACAACTGGTCTGATTTAAAAAAAGCAACACTGACGGCAAGACAAAAATTTGAAACTACTCTTGGTTTGGTAGATATTGAGGACACGTTACCTCTCCCTGGAATTGATTGGCAACTTTCTGTTGATGTTGAGTCAGCAGGTAGATACGGAGCCGATGTCAATATGGTGGGAGCAATGGTTCAACTGATTACACGTGGTTTACTATTAGATACCATGCGAGTGATTAGTTCCGAAGAAGAAATTGATATAAGAGTGCGGTTACCAAAAGATCTAAGGGTAATTTCTACATTAGACAGTTTAAAAGTTACAACGCGAGATGGATTAATTCCGCTATCTCAATTTATTACACGAAAGGCGGTTCCAAGTCTTGCGAGAATAGATCGTGTAGATCAATCACGTTACTTTGATGTTAAGGCAGCGGTGACACAGGATCTATTTAATTCACAAGGAGAGCCAATAAACGCCAATGAACGAATAGAAACTTTAACTAAATGGATAGATAAGGATAACCCTTTCCCAGCTAGTATCAACTTTGAGTGGGCTGGTGACGCTGCCGAGCAAGAGGAGAGTCAAGCGTTTTTAAGTTTTGCTTTTTCACTAGCTCTTGGTTTAATGTTCATTATACTTCTCGCGCAATTTAATAGTTTTTATAATTCGTTACTAGTTCTTCTAGCTGTTATTCTGTCAACATCTGGAGTTTTAATTGGAATGCTAGTTATGGACCAAACATTTTCAATTATAATGACCGGAACTGGAATAGTGGCTCTTGCGGGAATTGTTGTGAATAATAACATCGTTTTAATTGATACTTATTCGGAGTATTCGCATTATATGCCTAAGCTTGAAGCAATCGTAAGAACCGCAGAAGTACGGATAAGACCAGTTTTGCTAACTACTATAACCACAATGGCAGGCCTAACTCCGATGATGTTTGGACTTTCATTAGACTTTATAAATGGTGGCTATACTCTTGACTCTCCAACAGCGCTTTGGTGGAAACAACTTGCAACCGCTGTCGTGTTTGGACTGGGCGTTTCAACTTTCTTAACTTTATTTTTAACTCCCGCACTTCTTGCATTACGTGTTTGGGTTGCCGCCGGAGTATACGCCTCAGCAAATCGTCTATTGTCCTTCGGTCTAGGTAAGAACTCAAAAAATTCTAGAGATATCGTTTTAGCCGGATTGACAAAGAATATTTCAAATCCAGTTTTATTGTGGGGCTCTGAAGAAAATAATGTAGAGTCAAGCAGTAAAGGCATAACAATTTTTAAATTTGAGAGATCTAAATCATTAATTAAAAAACAAAATTAAAAAATTCTATGAGATTATAAAAATATGAGTTCAGGATACTTACAAATTAATAAAACATCATTGATTAACAATTTAAAAAAATTGCAACGGCTCTCTAATGCAGAAACTGGTGCTGTCGTCAAAGCTGATGCTTATGGTCTAGGAGCCTACAATATTACTAAAATATTAGCTCAAAATGGTGTTAAAACATATTTTGTTGCAATGGTAGATGAGGCAAAAATAATTAGGGAGTCCTTAGGAGATTCTCCCAAAATTTATGTTTTCTCAGGTCTTTTAGAGGAGGATACTAAAAAATTTATTAATTATAATGCTAGACCAATATTGAATTCGTTAGATCAGGTAGCTTTTCATAAACTAAATAGTAAAAGTCTTCCGTTTGCCATTCAAATTGAAACAGGAATAAATAGGTTGGGTATAACAGCAAAGGATTGGAGTAACGACTTAGCGATCGACGCAGATTTTGTAATGAGTCATCTAGCCTGTGCTGATGAACCCGGCAATACCGAGAATCAAGACCAATTAAATAAATTCATTAATATGACCTCTGAGATAAAAACTCCAAAATCGCTCTCCGCCACAGCTGGCATTCTTCTTGGGAGAAACTACCATTTTGATCTTACTCGACCGGGTATAGGGTTATACGGTGGGTTTCCATTCACCGATTCTGATCAGGTTATTTCAGTTGATTTACCGATCATTCAAACTAAATTAGTGAGTAAGGGGGAGACTATTGGATATGGGGCAAAACACACTTTTCTTAAAGACACTATTGTTGCCACAGTTTCAGCGGGGTATGCCGACGGAATATTTCGAAGACTTACCGATAATTTAGTACTTTATGACGGGAATATCCCTTGCAAATGTGTCGGAAGAATATCAATGGATTTAATAACGGTAGATATCAGCCATCTCGATAAAACCCCCAATACTTTAAGCTTCATCGGCCCTCATCAATCAATTGATCAGGTGGCGACTCTTGCAAACACCATAGGTCACGAGGTATTAACATCTATTGGTACAAGATATAACCGAGTTTATAAATGACAATGTTGCGTAATATTGGAAGTATAACGATAATACTATTGACAAATATTGGTAGACTTTTTCTTTTGTTAATAGAGATAGTAAGTAAGTTTTATACTCGTCCTTTTTACTTTTCAGAGCTATTTAGATCAATCATAAACATAGGATATTTCTCTTTACCCGTGGTTGGCCTTACAGCATTATTTACTGGCGGCGCTCTTGCGTTACAAATATTTTCCGGTGGATCAAGGTTTAATGCTGAGGCAGTGGTTCCACAGATAGTAGCAATAGGTATCGTCCGAGAACTTGGGCCCGTATTAGTTGGTTTAATGATCGCAGCCAGAGTTACGTCTTCTATTGCAGCCGAAATTGCGACCATGAAGGTTACAGAACAAATTGATGCCCTAAAGACATTATCAACTGACCCAACAAAATATCTAATTATCCCAAAAGTATTCGCTAGCATATTGGTTTTGCCACTGCTTGTTATAGTAGGTAACATAATAGGTATTTTAGGTGGATATATTGTATCGATACGCGTATTGGGTTTTAGTTCAACCAACTACATACAAAGCACTATAAATTTCTTAGAACTTTCTGATATAAGTATTAGTTTAATAAAAGCAGCGGTTTTTGGAGGAATTGCTTCTATTATGGGTTGTTATTTTGGAGTTAATTCAGATCGTGGAGCCAAAGGCGTTGGAGAGGCAACACGTAAATCAGTCGAGACAGCGGCTATTATTATTTTAGCAGCCAATTTTATTTTAACTGGGGTACTGTTTACAAAATGATAAAGCTTCAAAATGTCAAAAAATCATTTGGCTCATTACAAATTTTAGATGGTGTTAATTTAAGCGTTGAGCGAGGCGAAAGTCTAGTAATCATTGGAAAATCGGGAACTGGAAAGTCTGTTCTACTAAAATGTATAATAGGATTGGAAATTCATGATTCTGGACAAATCTCAATTAATGGAAAAAACAATAAAAAAAATAAAGATACTTTCTTTTATGATCAGTTTGGTATGCTTTTTCAGGGTGGAGCATTATTCGACAGCTTGACAATTTGGGAAAATATATCGTTTAGGCTTTTACAACGTATTAAACCAATCTCAAATGATGAGGCTAAAGAAAATGCAGCTGAAAAATTAAAATTAGTTGGTTTAAGTCCTGAAATTATTTATCAGTATCCATCTGAACTATCAGGGGGTATGCAGAAAAGAGTAGCTTTAGCGAGAGCAATAGCTGGAAATCCAGATATCATTTTTTTTGATGAACCAACTACGGGGTTAGACCCTGTAATGGGAAATATTATAAATAAACTAATACGCAATATAGTCGATAAAATGGGAGTTACTGCTGTAACAATAACTCATGACATTAATTCTACAAGAATTATAGGTGATAAGGTTGCTTTACTAGAGTGTGGAAAAATTCATTGGATTGGCAATATAAATGATTTGGACAACTCAGAAAATGAAATGGTAGACCAATTTATAAATGGACGTCCAGATGGTCCAATATCAAATAACTATTGATAATAGTTATTTTTTTAATCTTTTTTAAGGAAAAGAACTTGCTGTGAGTTAAACCTCTGGTAAAATATTTTTATGGTCAGTCAAAATTTATTTGTATGCAGTAAATGCAATGCAACCTCTAGCAAATGGGCTGGACAATGTGATGTTTGCAAATCTTGGAACACTATAGCAAAAGAAGAACCTCTTTCTCAAGGCCCTAAAAAATTAACGTTAGGAGGAGTAAGGGGCGATATTCTAGAGTTCTCCACGTTGACTTCGAAAGATACGCCACCTGATAGAACTTTATCAGGTGTTAAAGAACTCGATCGTACTCTTGGGGGTGGTCTGGTCCAGTCGTCAGCAATACTAGTTGGTGGAGATCCCGGTATTGGCAAATCAACTCTTCTTCTTCAAGCAGCGGCTCGATTTTCTCGCTTAGGATTAGATGTTGTTTATATATCGGGTGAAGAGGCAGTTGATCAAATACGGTTAAGGGCAAGACGACTCAATCTTCAAGACAGCCCAGTAAAGTTAGCAGCTGAAACGAATTTAAGGAATATTCTAACTACCCTTGACTCGGTAAGGCCAAATTTGGCGATAATAGACTCTATTCAAACTATTTGGTCAGACAATGTTGAAAGTGCTCCTGGATCTGTATCTCAAGTTAGGATTGCTTCACACGAGTTAATCTCTTTTGCAAAAACAAGAAATACTTCTATTATTTTGGTAGGGCACGTAACAAAAGATGGCCAGCTCGCTGGTCCAAGAGTAGTAGAACATATGGTAGATACTGTTTTATACTTTGAAGGCGAACAGAACCATAATTTTAGAATTCTCCGTGCAGTCAAAAATCGTTTTGGGGCTACCGACGAGATCGGGGTATTTGAAATGACCAGTCGGGGTTTAATTGAAATTTCTAATCCATCTGCAATGTTTATCGGCGACAGAGAAAAGGCCAGCCCCGGCTCTGCTATTTTTGCAGGAGTGGAAGGAACACGAACAGTGCTGTCAGAAATTCAAGCATTGGTTTCTCCAACCCCTAATTCACAAGCAAGAAGAACCGTTGTTGGAATAGATAGTGGGCGTCTAGCAACCATCTTGGCAGTACTGGAGTCGCATTGTAATATTAAGTTCTCAACCCATGATGTATATCTTAATGTTGCAGGAGGGCTTCGGGTGACTGAACCAGCCGCAGACTTAGCTATAGCTGCGGCATTAATATCTTCTCGGGCAGGATTGCCTTTGCCTATGAATACTATAATCTTTGGAGAAATTAGTCTATCAGGCTCTCTTCGATCAGTTACTCAAACAGAAAACCGGTTAAGGGAGGCTAAAAAGCTAGGTTTCGATTCTGCAATAATAGCAAACGGTAAAGAGCGTCATCAAAAATTAGGAGTTGATTTGAAACAATTTGATGATTTAAATAGCTTGGTTAACAAACTTTCGTTAAAATAAAAATGGTTAGAAAATAAATGGATGGACTTACTATAATTGACGGAGCTGCTTTAGCAGTGGTTTTATTGTCAGGAGTTCTGGCTTACGCTCGGGGATTTCTAAGGGAGATTTTAGCCATATCTGGTTGGATCATTTCCATTGTAATTTCCTTTATATTCGCTCCAGCTGGTGTGCCTTTAGTCTCAGAAATACCTTATTTGAATAAAATAGTTAGTGGATGTGAGGCAACAACAATTATATCATTTGCGTTAATCTTAGCTATTTCTGTATTAGTTTGCTCAATATTCACCCCTCTACTGTCTAATGTTGTAAAACGATCTATGCTTAATACTTTTGATCAAAGTCTTGGTTTTTTATTTGGAGCAATCCGAGGAGTCATTTTAGTCTTAGTTTTAGTGATAGTTTATAATCAAGTAGCCTTAGACACAGAGTATAAAATCGTAAATAATAGTTTAGTTTATAAATCAGTCTTCGGTATTTCATCAAATATTGAGGCAATGTTACCTAACAATATTCCCGATTGGTTAATAGATAACTATGACGGCTTAGTCTCCAGCTGTGATCTAAACTAATGAAATATAACTTAAACAAATACTTAAATACGTGACTCTTTTTCGGTTACCTCTTAAATGTAGTGTAATATTGAAGAGTAGATTCGAGGTATGTTAAAGAATGTGTGGTATATTTGGTATATTTGATCACGAGAACGCTGCAGCTTTAGTCACTCTAGGATTACACTCCTTACAGCATAGAGGACAGGAAGGTGCCGGTATAGTTACTACGGATGGAAATAAATTCCATGGCGTAAGACGACCACGATTAGTTAGTGAGCATTTCAACAGTCCAGAAATTGTAAACAAGCTGGTTGGTAAAAGTGCTATTGGCCACGTTAGATATAGTACTACAGGTGCGTCGATAACAGAAAATATTCAACCTCTATTTGCAGAACTTTTCCGTGGAGGGTTCGCTATTGCTCATAATGGAAACCTAACAAATGCGAAAAAATTAAAAAATGATCTTGTAAAATCTGGTGCCATTTTTCAGACAACCTCTGATACTGAGGCAATTTTACACCTAGTGTCACGAAGTAATGCTGAAAGTGTCGTTGAAAAGGTAATTGACTCACTCGCAAGCATACAGGGTGCATACGCTCTAACAATTATGACAAAAAAGAAATTGATTGGTGTTCGAGACCCCTTTGGAATTCGTCCACTAGTATTAGGGGATTTAGATGGATCACCAATTCTTACCTCTGAAACCTGCGCATTAGATATGGTCGGTGCAAAATATGTGAGGGATGTTTCTCCCGGTGAATTGATAGTAATTGATGAAAATGGTATAAAAAGTATTCAATATGATAATAGTAAAATCGAAAGACAATGTGTATTCGAGAGAATATACTTTGCTCGTCCAGACAGCGTAGTTAAAGGTAAAACTGTTTACACATATCGAAAAAATTTGGGTCATCAAATGGCCAAAGAATGGACAAAATGTGATAATTCTCCTTTCAGTAAAGGTATTGAAAACACCGTTGTTGTTCCAATTCCAGACAGTGGTGTTCCTGCAGCTTTAGGGTTTTCTCAATATACTAAATGTGATTACGAACTAGGAATTATTAGGAATCACTATGTAGGAAGGTCTTTTATTGAGCCCTTACAAAGTCTTAGACAGAATACTGTAAAATTAAAACACAGTATTAATAAATCTGCAGTAAAAGGAAAAAAGGTAATACTCGTTGACGACTCGTTGGTTAGAGGAACGACTGCAAAACAGATAGTAGATATGGTGTTCGAGGCTGGAGCAACCGAGGTTCATATTGGTATCGCTTGTCCTCCAGTAAAGTACCCTGACTTTTATGGAATAGATACACCTAACCAAGCTGAATTGATTGCAGCAAAATATTCTGAAAAAGAGACAGAAAACATTATAGGCGCTACCTCAATATTTTTCCTCAGCATTGAGGGAACATATAAAGCAATGGGATATAAAAGTAGAAATAGTGAAAATCCACAATTGACAGATCATTGTTTTACTAACGAGTATCCGATTCAACCAGATATCTGATAATAGTTTTATTTAACATTACGCTCTTTTTATCCCCTACGGAAAAAGGTAGTGAGAAGGGATTTTATAATAAAACATTAAACTATAAATATAATATTATTATTTAAAACAACGATTTAGGAAGAGTTCTGAATGGACAAAGAAAAAATTGCATTAATAACTGGAGCTTCTCGAGGTCTAGGAGCAGCCATGAGTGAGGCATTAGCCTCCAATGGTTTTCACACAATTTTGGTTGCAAGGACAGTTGGAGCATTAGAACAACTATATGACAACATTATCAAAAACGAGGGGACTGCATCTATATTGCCACTAGATATAACGGATGAAACTGCAATTAAACAAAGTTGTCTATCTATTTATAAGCGTTGGGAAAAAATAGATTATTGGATTCATACAGCTATTTTAGCTCCGGCATTGTCTCCCGTAGATCACATTGATCCTGTCGAACTAAGAAAGTCATTAGAAGTCAACATCATATCAACGTCCATGTTAATAACAAATCTTGGTCCTTTATTGAAAAATTCTTCAAAAAGTAAAGCTATTTTTTTTGATGATCCAACTGTATTCAAAAAATATCATACTCCATATTGTATAGGTAAGTTAGCTCAGCTTGATCTTGTTAAAAAATGGCGAGACGAGAACTCAGATAAGAGCCTTGAAATTATAATAGAAACACCAACCCCAATGGCAACAGCTACCCGAGCGAAGTTTTATCCAGGAGAAGACAAGAAGGCGCTCTCTACCACAATGCAACAAGCCAGTGAAATCGTTTCTCGTATAATAAAATAAGAAGTTGTCTTAACCGGAAATTCTGTTTTCTCGAGATTGTTTTGACCACATAGCAGCGTAATTTCCATTTAACCTTATAAGTTCTTTATGTGTTCCCCTTTCTATTATTTCTCCATTATCTAAAACTATAATTAAATTTGCTCTAAAGATTGTTGAAAGCCGATGAGCAATTATGATGGTTGTCTTTTCAGAACCATAATTAAGAAAACTGCTTTGCACTTCATTTTCTGTGAGAGTATCTAAAGCCGATGTTGCCTCATCTAAGATCATTAATGGTGGGTTTTTTAATAAAGTACGAGCTATACCAATCCTTTGTTTTTCTCCACCAGAGAGTTTTAATCCTCGTTCACCAACTGGTGTATCATAACCATACGGAAGCGACATTATAAAATCATGCATATTGACTGATTTAGCAACCTTCTCCACATCGGCACTTGTAGCGTTAGATTTCCCATAAGCAAAATTATAAAAAATACTATCATTAAAAAGTACAATATCCTGAGGAACCATTCCCACACTACTACGTAAGCTTTTTTGAGTTATATTAGATATACTTTGGCCATCGATAAATATATCACCTTCAGTTAAATCATAAAAACGGAATAATAACCTTGCTATTGTAGACTTTCCTGACCCTGATTGACCTACGATACCTAGTGTTTCACCCTTTTTCACACTGAAAGAAATATTATTTAGGATTTGTCGTTCTTTTTCATAATTAAAGCAAACATTTTTAAACTCAATAACTCCTTCTGTAACTACTAGGTCCTTTGCTTTAGGATTATCTAAAACCTCAATTTGATGCTCCAAAAGTTGAAACATTTCAGACATATCCACTATCGATTGTCTTATTTCTCTGTAAATTGTACCTAAAAAATTAAGAGGCATTGTTATTTGCAACATATAAGCATTTACCATGACAAAATCTCCTACGGTCATTTTACCGTTGGAAACGCCTAATACAGCTAAAAGCATTACTGACATTAAACCCAAGCTAATAAATAGCGATTGACCAAAATTTAAAAAAGAGAGTGAGTATAAAGTCTTTAAAGAAGCTTGCTCAAATCTCTTAATTGCAGATCCATACCTACTTATCTCTCGATCTTCCGCAGAAAAATATTTGACTGTTTCGTAATTTAATAAGCTATCTACTGCTTTTTGATTAGCGTCCGTATCCTGCTCGTTCATTACTTTTCTTATTTTTACCCGCCATTCAGTAACGCAAAAAGTAAAGACAATATATACAAGAATTGTTGCTAGAACAATTACAAGAAATCTAACATCAAAAACAAAATATAAAATTATCAATGTCATTAATAATTCAAGGAAAAGTGGTACGATTGAGAAAAGGAGAAATCTAAGTAGAAATTCTACTCCCTTAACCCCTCTTTCGATCACTCTACTCAACGCACCTGTTTTTCGAGACAAATGGTAACTTAGTGATAGAGTGTGCAGATGAGTAAATGTCTCTAGAGCTAATTGTCTTAGCGCACGTTGCCCGACAGGAGCAAATGCGACATCACGTAATTGCTGAAACCCAACATTCATCAATTTTGCAATCGCGTAAATAACGGTTAAGCTTATTGCGCCTAACCCAAAAATTACTCCTGGGTTATCTAAATCATTAGCTAATATATCTACCGCTTCTTTATAAAAAAAAGGTACTGCAACACCAATAAGTTTGGCAGTCACCAGAAAAAAAAGTGCGGTAATGACGCGTCTTTTTATTCTCGAATTACCCGCAGGCCAAAGGTACGGTAATACATAACTTATTATTCTAACTGAATGTGACAGGTTTTGCATCTCTCGGCAAAAATCTCCAATATAACTAACTTAGATAAAAGCTGATTGTAAAAATTCTTAAAAAATATTCTTTTAATTATTCCTCGGGTAAATTAAAAACCTGCCCAGGATAGATAAGGTCCGGATCTTTGATCAAATCGAGATTAGCCTGATATACTCTAACATATTGGAATCCAGATCCGTATCTTTCGCGTGCTATCGCCCATAGCGTATAACCAGGCTGAACTGTGATGGCTGACGCCCCTTTTGCAGCTAGTGAAATGCTTTCTCTTTGGAATGGCGTTTCTACTCGGCTAACAACAATTCCGTCTGGTGATATTTCATCAGCTCGTAACGTATATAATCCTTGTTTTAGTCCTGTCAATGGAGTGACCCAAGAGCCATCTGCGCCAACGGATGTCGACTTTACAGGTTTATCATCGATATAAATCCTAACAAAATCACCTACACCACCTTTACCCGAAATTGTTACTTCTCCTTCATCATCATAAGTTATAACTTCAATTCCCAAGCTATCCGAGCCTTTTAATTTTTCAGAAGAAACTTTAGGTACCTGGACAACTTCAATTTCCTTGTCGTTGACTATTACAATAGTTGGAATTTTAGTTAATTCTTCTTGACCGGTAGTCGTATCTGCAGAACCGGTATTCGGTACTACTTTATTATCAGTGATTATTTTTTCATGACTGGTAGTCGTACCTATAGAGCCCGCATTTGATACTTCTTTATCATTTGATACTTCTTTATCATTTGATACTTCTTTATCATTTGATACCTGTTCAACTACTTCATTTATTTTGTTTTCGCTAATAATATCTTTTGTACCTTCACTAGTTGAGATAACGATCTCATCGCTAATATCGCTAACCTTTTCGGAACTTGCAGCAGTAACTGTGTCCTGGTTTGAAGTGGCGTCCTTACCAGCGGGAATATCTTCAACTTCTTTCGACAAATTTTTATTAGTATCAGCGGTTTTCAATGACTCATCAGCTTCATCACTTTTTATTACCGGATTTATTAATGCTGACTGTGTAGAATTATTAATTGATCCATTTAAGCTTTTTTGCTCAAGTGATAATGTGAAGGGTTTATTGAATTCTGGAAGGTCAAAGAAAAGTGCAAATTGACCATCTTCTGAAACAAGTCCTTTTGTAACAGGTTTATCGTTAAGAAGTACACTAACTGTACTACCTGGCTCTCCGTCTCCGGAAACAATTCCTGAACCATCTTTCTCTACTCTAATCAATCCAATTTCAGGTAAAAGCGTTTCAATTTCCACTTTATTATTTGTGATATTTGTATTTTCACTATCTTTTATTATTTTCGATTCTGATAACGTTTCCTTACTATTTTCATCTTTAGAAACGACTGACTGATTACCAACAGATTCACTTTGTTCTTTATCACTAGTTTTGACTTCGTCTAAAGGAGATTTTTCTTTGACCTCCTCTAAAATGCTATTATCAGTTAGGGTAATTCCAAAGTAATCAAAAATGTAATTACCAAAAAATATAAACCCTACCAAAAGGGAGACTAATATAACCGGCCAAACATTACCTTCTTTAGACCGGTTTGCCATTTTGCTACCCCCTCTGTTACAATCTTAAGAACTGAATTATAACAATCCAGACAAAATATTTACTAACATAACTTGAGCTAGTCATACCACAGGAGAATTCAATTGAAACCTTTTAGGAAATCAGTGTGTGTATTTTGCGGTTCCCGTGCTGGAAAAGCATCAAATTTTTCTCTCACAACAAAGAAAGTAGGTAGAATGATCGCTAAAAATGGCTGGCGTCTGGTTTATGGTGCCGGTGATATTGGTTTAATGGGAAAATTAGCAGATTCTGTTTTAAAAAATAATGGTGAGGTACTTGGAGTAATCCCTAAACACTTACTCGAGATGGAAGTTGCTAAAACTGATTTGAATTCACTTATCATAACCGAAAACATGCATGAACGTAAGAAAGTTATGTTTATGAATTCAGATACTATACTTATTCTTCCAGGCGGCATTGGTACCTTAGATGAGTTTTTCGAAATTCTAACATGGAAACAACTTAAATTGCATAGTAAAGATATATACATTTTAAACATTAACGGTTTTTGGGACAAACTTATTTTATTACTAGATCACCTTGTTATACAGGAATTCTCTGGCAGTTCGGTACATGGACACTACACTATATTAGCCACATTGGATGAACTAGATAACATCCTCAAAAATTAATATTTTATAGTTAGAGTTAAAAACGCAGCCTGTAGTAAGCTGCGTTAATAAATCTACATTCTTGACGCTACATTTTCCCAATTAACTAAATTATCAAGAAAATTTGTAAGATAAACCGGTCGTTTATTCCTAAAGTCAATATAATAAGAGTGCTCCCAAACATCACAACCCAGTAAAGCTTTCTGGCCAAAACAGAGTGGGTTTACACCATTTTCAGTTTTAGTTATTTTGAGACTTCCGTCTGTTGCACGTACTAACCAGCACCAACCAGATCCAAACTGGCCCGCTCCCGCTGCGCAAAATGAAGTTTTGAAATCATCTATGGAACCAAAATTTTCAATTAAACTATTTTCTAATTCGGACGGCATACTAGAATTACCCGGCCCCATCATTTCCCAAAATTGATTGTGATTCCAAAGTTGAGAAATATTATTGAATATTCCATTTTGAGCAACTGCATTTGCATCATAAGTGCCAACGATTATCTCTTCTAAAGATTTATTTTCCCATTCAGTTCCTGCGATTGCAGCATTACCATTTGTTACGTATGCGTTGTGGTGTAAGTCATGATGGTATTCTAGTGTTTCTTTAGACATGCCGTTATCTGCAAGAGCATCATGTGAATAAGGAAGATTAGGAAGTTCAAAAGCCATGTTATGGGCCCTCCTCAGGTGTTAAAGTTAGTAAGTTATAATAATAAATTTAATTTCTAATTCCGTGTAACATAACCCTTCGGGTTAAAACAATCCAACATATAGTTTTTTTCATACGTTATTACCTTTTTGATCAATAAAAATTTACTTCACTACCTTTTGAAATAGAAATTTCTAAAAGTTTTTGAATATAATCTTTCACAGAGGTGAAGCACATTAATTGAAATTTATCAGGAGATAACAAAGATAACGCAACAGAAGCTTGAGCCATTCTTGTACGCCTAAAATCACCGACCTTAAACACTGTTGGTGAAAAGTCCACTGGACAAAGTTTACCCAAAACGTTTTGAACACCACTACCTTCAATATTAAAAAAGATCCTAGAATCGGAAATATTAACAACGGAAGAGTGAGTGTTTTTTAATTTAGAAATTAGCTTTGTCTCCGTCGAACAAATATTATCATATCCACCTTTAACTAACAATTCATCATGCGACATCCAATAAATTTGAAAATCTTTTTTTATCAAAAATTTTCTACAATCAGGTATAGATAATCCAACAACTGATTTGATCACAGCGGCAATTTCCTTCGATCCAAAATCGCACCTGATTGTTAAAAGACCATTCGGTTCTAGTTGATTAATCTTAATTGCGTTAATTTGATAACTGAAAGAAGAATTATCCTCCATTCTGTCGGGCCCCCTCAGGATCATAGAAAACTGTTTCAACTATCTTTGTTTCAACTATGTTTCCGTTCAAGGACGGAAACTTTATAACTTCTCCTACGCGATCCGGACCAAATTCAACTAATCCCAGTGCAATACCCTTACCCAAAGTTGGTGAGAAATAACTTGATGTTACTCTACCAATAGTATTTTTCTGTCCATTCTCGTTATGTCCAGTCCCAATCGCGTATGCTCCCTCGGGTAGAACAGATCCATCAAGTGTTTCCAAACCAACTAATTTCCATCTCCGAGGGTCACTCATATGTACTCTTTGATGAGCTCGTTTCCCAATATAATCTGTTTTTTTCTTTGAAAGAGCCCAATTTAATCCTAAGTCCTGAGGGATTACGGTTCCATCAGTTTCATCACCAATCATAATGAAACCCTTTTCGGCTCTCATCACATGCAACGCCTCAGTGCCATACGGAGTTATGCCGAATTCTTCGCCAGCCTGTATAATATCCTGCCATAAACTCACGGTTTTACTAATTGGAACAGAAATTTCAAAACTGAGTTCTCCTGAAAAAGAAATCCTATAGATTTTAACATCAATTCCAGTAATATTATCTTTACTCCAAGTCATAAAAGGCATGGCTTCCGGACCTACTGAATGCGCCCCTAATTTCTCCAAAATGGCTCTAGAATTCTCTCCAACAATAGTAATTTGAGAAAACTGTTCAGTTACGTTGGTAACATAAACCTCAAAATCCCACCATTCTGTTTGCAACCACTCCTCCATCATAGCGTGAATACTATCGGCACCTCCCGAGGTTGTATGGCATAGATATGAGTGATCATCCATCTTAGCCACCACGCCATCATCTATCAAAAAACCGTTTTCTGAGCAAATCAGCCCATAACGACATTTACCAGGTTTTAAATTACTCATCATATTGGTATAAATCATATCTAAAAACTTACCTGAGTCTTTTCCCGAAACTACAATTTTACCTAACGTTGAAGCATCTAGAACTCCAGTATTATTCCTACATGATAAAACTTCTCGTGACACAGCCTGATCCACAGTCTCCTGTTCCTTCAGATAACAGAAAGGTCTTCGCCACTGACCAACTGGTTCCCATTGTACACCGTTTTGATCATGCCATTCGTGAAGAGCTGTTTTTCTAATAGGTTGAAATACTTCACCTTTAGCTTCTCCAGCAATTACTCCCATTGAAATAGGTGTATAAGGAGGTCTGAAGGTAGTAGTACCAACTTGAGGAATTTCTTTCTTTATTGCTTCAGAGAGAATTGCTAAGCCATTGATATTACTTAATTTACCTTGGTCAGTTGCCATTCCTAATGTTGTATATCGTTTTGTATGCTCAACACTTTCATAACCCTCTTGAGCTGCAAGCTCCACGTCTATAACTTTTACGTCATTTTGAAAATCTAACCAGGTTTTAGATTTTAACTTTAAAGTTGATCCATATGGCATTTTCCATACAGGATTGATGTCATTAGTGTTTATAACATCTACTATCGGTATAGTTTGTTTTTTAATTGTAAACCCTAGTTCTTTCAATTTTTCACTAACACTGTTGGAAACTGATTCCACAATTTTATCATTATCTAGAAATCCATCAGCCGAACCTACTACCGACATAAATCCATTACCACCAGCATCCGTGGGTGGTTTTTCAGAGTCGGGCCTAAATGCGGCGATTTTTGTATCCCAAGTTAATTTTCCACCGCAATGTGACCATAAATTTACAACTGGGGACCAACCACCTGACATAGCTACCACATCAACTTTAATTTCCTCAAGTTTCGTACCAGTACCCGCCTGGTCACATAATGATATACTAGTAACTCTATTTTTACCTGAGACTGAAGATATTGCCTTTCCGTTCTCAACACGGATTCCTAAACTCCTAACTTTATCTGCAAGTTCACCCCCTCCATTTGGCCTAGAGTCAATTACTATTGGAACAGATAAACCAGCTTCCTTTAAAAAAAGAGCTGTTCTATATGCGTCATCATTATTTGTAACAACTGCTGTTCGGTCACCTACGGCAACTGCATTGTTAACTAAATAGTTTCTGACGGCAGACGCGAGCATAACCCCTGGTATATCATTATTAGCGAAACTTAATGGCCTTTCTATGGCACCAGTAGCAGTTATCATGTGCCTTGCCCTGATGCGCCATAATCGTTGTCTAGGGCCTGTCAATCCTGACTTATGCTCAGTTAATCTTTCATACGCTAAAGCATAACCATGATCATAAATTCCAGCTCCCATCGTTCGAGTTTGGATAGTGACATTCCTCATACTTTTTAATCGAGAGATTGTATCCCTCATCCATTCCGAAGTTGAGACCTTATCTATCTCAGGCGTATCAACCAGGCACTGACCTCCCAAATGCGGAGACTGCTCCAAAATAAGAACTTTAGCACCTGCGTCGGCTGCAATCTTCGCAGCGATCAATCCTGAAATTCCTCCGCCTATAATTAATAAATCAACGAACGCATAGAAATGCTCATATGTATCCGGATCTCTTTGCTTGGGAGCTTTACCTAAACCAGCAGATTTTCTAATTATTGGTTCAAAAAAATATTTCCAAGCAGCTCTGGGATGAATAAAAGTTTTATAATAAAAGCCAGCTGGAAAGAATTTACTTAATAAATTATTTATAGATCCTAGGTCAAAATCAATAGATGGCCAGTGATTTTGAGAAAAAGCCTCTAAGCCATCAAATAATTCAATTGTAGTCATCCGAGCATTAGGTTCAAATTGATTATCAGATCCCAAACCAACCAAACCATTTGGTTCCTCTACACCGCTTGCTACTAAACCCCTTGGTCTATGATACTTAAACGACCTTCCCACTAACATCTGATCATTCGCAAGAAGAGCCGATGCTAACGTGTCACCCTCTAGGCCAGAAAACTCTTTACCATTAAATTTAAACTTAATAAGCTTAGTCCTGTCTATTAATTGTCCGATACCTGAAACTCTAGAGCTCATTTACCAGCCTCCCAACTCCAATTAGGAAACTTCTCTTTAATCTTTTTTTGAAGTTCTTTTGGCGGCATCAACGTCTGCGCTCTATAAGATCCAAATATTTCTAAGGTAGTAGTTGATCTAGCGACATGAAACCATTTACCACACCCGCTAGAATGTCTCCATCTTTCAAAATGAACTCCTTTTGGATTTTTTCTTGAAAAGAGGTATGCTTCAAACTCTTTATCTGATGACTCAATTGCCGCACGTTTTATATGCGCTTCTCCACCTGGAGAAAATTCTGTTTCCTCACCACTTATTCCACAATATGGGCAGTTTAATAATAACATTTAATCTCTCTAATGGGCCACACCGGCAGCGACACTTTCATCAATAAACCTACCTTCACTAAATCTATCCAAACCAAAAGAACGAGCCAATCCACCCGGCTCACCTTTAGCGACAAGTTCGGCAGTCGCCCAACCTGAACCTGGAATTGCCTTAAAACCTCCTGTACCCCACCCACAATTAAAAAAGCAGTTTATTAACGGGGTCTTAGAAATTATTGGAGATCGGTCACCAGTCATATCAACTATACCGCCCCACTGCCTTAACATCTTTAGACGTGAAATCATTGGGAATGTTTCAACTAAAGCCCTAACCGTTTCTTCAATATGTTGAAATGATCCTCTTTGGGTATAATTATTATAGCCATCAGCTCCTCCACCAATAACCATTTCACCTTTATCGGATTGGCTCATATAGCCATGTACGGTATTCGCCATAACTACAACATCCATACATGGCTTAATAGGTTCAGAGACTAACGCCTGTAAAGCAACCGATTCAACTGGTAATCTAAATCCAGCCATTTCTGCTAATACCCCTGAATGTCCTGCCACAACAACACATAGTTTGTCGCAAGCTATTTCGCCAGCAGTTGTAATAACCCCAGAAACCTTACCTTTTTGAGATTTGATCGATGTGACTTCAGTTTGCTGTACTATATCCATTCCCATATCAGAACATTTTCGTGCATATCCCCAAGCTACAGCATCGTGTCGAGCTGTTCCACCACGTGCTTGCCACAAGGCTCCCAACACTGGGTATCTTGGACCAGAGATATTAATGATTGGACACAAATCCTTTACCTTATGAGGAGAGATAAACTCCGTAGTTACTCCTTGAAGGGAATTTGCCATAGCAGTGCGACGGTAACCTCTCACTTCATGTTGAGTTTGAGCTAACATCATAACTCCTCTAGGTGAAAACATAATATTATAATTTAAGTCTTGGCTTAAATTTTCATATAAGCTTCTTGATTTCTCATAAATAGCTGCTGATGGATCCTGAAGATAATTTGATCGGATTATTGTGGTATTTCTACCCGTATTTCCTCCGCCTAACCATCCCTTCTCAATAATAGCTACATTAGTGATTCCAAAATTCTTCCCTAGATAGTAGGCTGTTGCTAAGCCGTGTCCGCCGGCCCCGATAATAACAACATCATATTTACTCTTAGGCTCAGGTGAAGACCAAGCTTTTCCCCACCCAGAATGGTTCCTCAAAGCTTCTCGAGCTAGTGAAAAAGCTGAGTATTTTTTCAAATTAAGTCACCTTCAAAATATTTTATCATTATGAGTTTTTTTCCATAGGTTTAACTAGTAATCCACATACAACAGACATATCATAAGTATGTTACGACATAGTTTTAATTACGCAGCACAAATAACGCAGACTCAGGATATATCAAACAAAATAATATCTTAAAATAAGAAAGAATAGCATTGGCGGATCTTTTCGAAAATTTAAATGATTTTTTCTTATGTTTGAAACCATATCAGGCTATTCTTGGGCTAGACCTAGGAACCAAAACTATTGGCGTTTCGGTTTCTGATACTCTTTTAACCGTTGCAACTCCTCTAAAAACCATTACCAAAATAAAATTTCGCGACGACTCTACAAAGATTCAAGAGATTATCAACGATCGTTCTATTTCTGGGGTAGTACTGGGTTTACCAAAAAATATGAATGGAACTGAAGGGCCTAGAGCACAAGCCACTCGATCCTTTTCCCACAATCTTAGTAAGGTAATTGAAGTGCCGATAACTTATTGGGATGAAAGATTATCAACAGTAGCTGCAGAAAAAGCACTACTCGAGGCGGATACGACCAGAAAGCGTCGTGCAGAAGTCATCGACTCTGTTGCCGCTGCTTATATTTTACAGGGAGCATTAGACAGATTTAATAATATAAGGTCTAAAAATGGTGGATGAAGTTTGGATAAGAGACGAAATTCAATCTCCTTGTGTCAAAATATGCACGATCCATCCTCTCGAGCGTATTTGTACAGGTTGCTACCGGACTATAGAGGAAATAGGGTCTTGGGGTTCTATAACTGATATTGATCGAAAATCTATTATTCTTGAGTTACCAAAAAGGAAACTTAAATTAAAAAAAAGAAGAGGAGGTCGTTCCGCACGGCTAGACTTAATTAAGGAGAATCCAAACCTAAAACTTGATCTTAAGATTTAGTATCTTCAGAATCTGGAATTAGTTTAGCCAATCGGATATGTTGTCCAGGTGAGGCCTAAAATAACAAATCATTCGTCCACCCATAGGTTTTTTTCCTTTAAAACTCCAGGGCGCTATTCCATGTAGAGACAATCGGTGGATTAGATAAGTTTCTCCCGGCCAACCATGAACTATAACTCGTTTACATTTCTCAAAACAGATTTTTCTTGCTTTTTTATAAGTCTCTGTAAGATCTACTTTGTACCATTCGCTTTCATTATAACTAGACAACGCTTCTGTAAAATAATCTCTTATAATTTTATTACTCCCCTCCCACACTACTAAAGGACTACATTTATTATCTGCTAAAGTCATCGGAATACCAAGAACGAATGCGTGTGGTTCTCTTAACATTCTCTTTTTTTTCAATCCAATACGCAATAAACCGTCCACATGAGCAGCGTCTCTTTTGATACGGAATCGAGTGGCGGAACTACTTTCGGAAGGATTTGATTTTGGATAGCCTTCGTAGACAATTGATAGTTGTCCTTGATCCCACTCAATACCTGAGCCAAAGTTTTTATTAACAAAATCAATTACCTGACCCGATAAACTGGGTCCACCTGCAATACTTCCTTTCGAGTTATTTTCAACTATATTGACTCCAGCAAACCAAGTGCCACCACAGCGCATCCAATTTTTAATATTTTTTTTATCTTCAGATATCATTCTACAATATGGTAAGGCCTCAGTAATCCAATGCACTATGTCATTATCTAACCTAAACTTCGTCCAACCCTTTAGTTGAAGGTCTGATTTATGCGACATCTGCTATTGTTTCCACTTCTGTAGCCGCCATCATATTTTCATATGCTTTCAAGAGAATAGTTTCATCAGCATACGGCAGTACACCTTCTTGAGTTAAAGTCTGTCGCCATTTACGAGCATTCTTCTCCCCATTAAACAATCCAATCATGTGCCGAGTAACTTGGTGAACTTTACCACCGTTCATCAAATGATTTTTTATATAAGGGATCATTTTCATAATAATATCAAACCGTGTTATTAACTTTGGTGTAGTATTATAAATAGTCTGATCAACATTGGACAAGATCTCCCAAGGAGAGTTATACGCCGCGCGACCAACCATAACGCCGTCAAAATCTGTATTTATTAACGAAACAGCAGATGACAAAGTCGAAATTCCACCATTTATCGATATATGCAGGTCGCCAAATTTCTTTTTCATCCTCGAAACGATTTCATAATCTAAGGGTGGTATATTTCTGTTTTGCTTAGGGCTTAAACCATCCAATAAAGCTTTCCTAGCGTGAATTGTTACCTTATCCACTCCAGCTTCTTGGATCACGGATAAGAAATATGGTAAAGTATTTTCAGGGTTTTGATTATCCACTCCAATTCGACATTTAACCGTGATATCTATAGATACGGCCTTACGCATTTCAGTTATACATTCTGCCACTAGTTTAGGTTGCTCCATCAGAACAGCGCCAAAAGAACCTGCTCTTACCCGGCTGGATGGGCATCCTATGTTTAGATTTACTTCTGTATATCCCCTATCTTCTCCTAAACTTGCAGCCTCAGACAGTTCTCGCGGATCAGATCCTCCGAGTTGGAGCGCCAAAGGTTGTTCTGCAATATTATAATCTAACAAGTGCACAGCATTTCCACGAATTAACGCGGCACTGGTTATCATTTCGGTATACAGAAGCGTATTCGATGTCATTAACCGGTGGAAATATCGACAATGCCTATCTGTCCAATCCATCATAGGCGCGACAGAAAATACCTTTCCAAACCTTAAACATTTATTTTTGATACTCATAGTAGCTTAAATACTCTTTCTCAATACTTTTAGGAGGTCCTCGGATATTTCAGGAGTTTTACCAAACCATTGTGACCACGCAGGAATCGCCTGATGGACCAACATACTTAAACCGTTAAGCGTTTTATTTCCCCGACTTTTAGCCTCTTTTAAAAGTGGAGTTTCTAACGGATTATAGATTATATCGTAAACAATAGCTTTTTTTGGCAAAGCTTCTAACGACAAGTCTAATTTATTCTCTGTCTCCATACCCTGATTAGTAGTATTAACCAATAAATCAGTGTTATCTAGAGAGGAATTTCGTTGTTCCCATTCAAATACTTTTAATCTAGGCCCAAAGTCGGAACTCAAGATCTCTGCTTTTTCTCGCGTCCTATTTACAATCCGGATTTGAGAAACCCCTTCTTTTAGCAAGCCAAAACAAATAGCCCTTGAGCTTCCACCAGCTCCAATCAAGGAAACTTTCTTTTTTTCCAAATTTAAATTTGGAAACTCATATTTTAATGCATTAATAAAACCTAACCAATCATAATTGGTTCCGTATAAAGTTCCATTAGGTTTTACCGTTACACAGTTTACAGCTCCAATTATTTTTGCTACTTCGTCGAATTCGTCGATAAACTTTAAAGCAATTTCTTTTAACGGTATCGTTAAATTACAACCAGAAAACCCCAATGATTGAAGTGATTCTAACGCTATTTCTAAATCCGCAGGTTTAGTAAGGATGGGAACATATGATCCATTGATATTTTTCTCTTTAAACCAGTAATTATGCATTAATGGTGATAGCGAATGTTTTATCGGGAAGCCCATTACACCAGCTTTTAAAAAATTTTTAGATTTAAACATATAAACTTTCTCAAGTTACTCAATAGCTTATCAAATTCCTATCAATAAGTGTTCACTATATTCTAAGTCGTTTTACGGCAATATAGCTCTAACCGGTGATGAATTACTTCATAACCCATTTCAGCTGCTATCTCAAATTGTAGTTTTTCTATAACATCTGAGTTAAACTCAAAAACTTCTCCAGTATCTAGGTCAACTATATGGTCGTGGTGCTGATCCTTAGCTTTTTCATATCGAGCACCTCCCCCTTCAAAATCATGACGATGAACTAAATTTTCATCAACCAATACAGCTAACGTTCGATAAACAGTTGCTAAAGAAATCGTCGGTGAAATTTTTCTTGTTCTATCAAGTAGCTCGAGTGCATCAGGATGATCAATAGCTTCAGTCAGTACGCTCAATAAAGCTAGGCGTTGCTTAGTAATTCTAACACCGGCACTTTTCAATGATGCAGTCATTACAACCATATCTCGTTTATCGAAACCCATTTTGTACTCTCGATTCTCATAAAGTGTTTATCTTTGAGAATGATTATCATTTTCGTTTACAAATGTAAAATACCCTTCTAAATTTGTTTATGAAGAACAGTGCATTTTGGAGATTCCCTTGAGATTTATGTTGTTAACGCTAATAACCTTTTTCTTTTACGCTAATAATTCTAACGGTATTTCAGCAAAAACAAAATTAAAGGCTATAACAACTTTTACAGTAATAGCTGATATGGCCAGAAACGTTGCTGGAGACGTTGCGGTGGTCGAGAGTATTACTAAAGCAGGTGCCGAGATTCATGGATACCAGCCTACGCCACGAGATATAATCAAAGCGCAGGATGCAGACTTAATTCTTTGGAACGGATTAAACTTAGAGTTATGGTTTGAACAGTTTTTTACTAACTTAACAAATATTCCAAGTGTGGTGTTAACAGAAGGAATTCAACCTATAGGGATTACGGAAGGAGAATATACTGGAAAACCGAATCCACACGCCTGGATGAGCCTTAATAATGCACTAATTTACATAGATAATATTAGAGAGGCTTTTATAAATTCTGATCCCAAAAACAAATCAATTTATACAAGAAATGCGGAAAAGTATAAGAAAAAAATCATAGATACTATTAATCCACTTCGAAAAAAAATAATGACTGTACCAGCAGAAAACCGTTGGTTAGTTACTTGTGAAGGTGCATTCAGCTACCTGATTAGAGATTTTGGAATGAGAGAGCTATATCTTTGGCCGATGAATGCCGACTCTCAAGGAACTCCACAACAAGTACGAAAAGTTATTGATGGAGTTCGAAAATATAACATTCCAGCTATCTTCTGTGAGAGCACAGTCTCCCAAGCCCCTGCCCAGCAAATCGCACGTGAAACGGAAGCAGAATATGGCGGCGTTCTCTATGTGGACAGTTTAACTGAGAAGACTGGGAAAGTACCTACATACTTAGAACTACTAAAGGTGACTACTGAAACAATAGCACAGGGCCTACGTTAATGAGTGTAATGTCAGGTATAATTGCTCAAGATGTAACGGTTACATATCGAAATGGTAATACAGCCCTTCTTAATGCGAATTTTAAAATACCAACTGGGACTATAAGTGCGCTTGTAGGTATAAATGGTGCCGGTAAATCGACCTTATTTAAAGCTATAATGGGTTTTTTGCCAATGACACATGGAAGTATTCGTATTCTAGGAAACTCTGTTCAAACTGCACTTAAGAAAAATATAGTCGCCTATGTCCCCCAATCAGAAGAAGTAGATTGGACCTTCCCTGTGCTTGTAAAAGATGTCGTGATGATGGGCCGGTATGGACATATGAATTTTTTTCGACATCCAAAAAAAAATGATCAAGATGCAGTCAACGACGCTCTTCGGAGAGTGAACATGCTTGAGTTTAGCTCGAACCAAATTGGAGAATTATCTGGAGGTCAACGAAAGCGTGTTTTTTTGGCACGAGCCCTTGCGCAAAATGGAAAAGTAATTCTTCTGGATGAACCCTTTACGGGTGTAGACGTGCAAACCGAGGACGCAATAATAAAACTGTTACGTGAAATGAGAAATGAAGGACGCGTAATGCTGGTGTCCACTCACAATCTCGGTTCAGTGCCAGAATTTTGTGATCAGACGATATTAGTCAATAAAAAAATAATTGCATATGGTCCAACTGAAACAACTTTTACTCATAAAAATCTTGAGACCACTTTTGGCGGCGTCCTCCGTAATTTTGTACTAGGTGGATCAGATTTACACGCTGATGACGATACTCGACAAATTCGTGTAATTTCTGATGATGAGAGACCCTTTGTCGTATATGGAGAAAATACAGAAAAAGAAAAATGATAGAGACACTGTTAACACCATTTTCTTATAGTTACATGTTTAATGCAATGTGGGTGAGTGCTTTAGTAGGTTCGGTTTGCGCTTTTTTGTCTGCTTATCTCATGTTGAAAGGTTGGTCACTAATCGGTGACGCACTGAGTCACTCAATAGTTCCTGGAGTAGCTGGCGCTTATATGCTGGGTTTACCATTTGCCTTTGGCGCTTTTATTTCTGGTGGATTAGCAGCGGGCACAATGCTTTTCTTAAATCAACGCTCAGGACTAAAAGAAGATACGATTATTGGAATAATATTTACATCATTTTTTGGGTTGGGGCTATTTATGGTGTCCCTCTATCCAACTTCAGTAGATATTCATACGATTACTATGGGTAATATCCTTGCCATTACGCCTTCTGACACTCTCCAACTTGCGATTATTGGCTTTGTTACATTTTCTATATTACTTATAAAATGGAAAGATTTAATGGTCACTTTTTTTGATGAAAATCACGCTAGATCAATTGGCTTAAAACCAGATCGGTTGAAGTTAATATTTTTTACTCTTCTATCAGCCTCATGCGTCGCAGCCCTACAAACTGTGGGTGCATTTTTGGTAATTGCACTGATTGTAACTCCAGGAGCTACCGCTTATCTGCTCACAGATAGGTTTTCAACATTATTAATTTTTAGTGTATTCATTGGGTCTGTGACTAGCTTTCTAGGGGCTTACCTCAGTTTCTTTCTTGATGGCGCGACTGGAGGAATAATAGTTATTTTACAGACAGTTATTTTTCTAATTGCTTTTTTTATTGCGCCAAAACATGGTTTTTTATCTAGTCGGAAAAAGTCACTAAAAGCATTGAATAAATTATAATGGAACCTGTACTAATGCCATTCCAATTTTCTTTTATGAACCAGGCTTTTCTAATCGTGAGTATAATTTCATTACCTACTAGTCTTTTATCATGCTATCTAGTTCTTAAAGGGTGGTCCTTGATGGGTGACGCAATCAGCCACGCAGTATTGCCAGGAGTAGTTTTAGCTTATTTATTAAACATCCCACTAGTCTTTGGAGCATTTTCAGCAGGAATGGTGTGTGCAGTTGTGACAGGTTTCCTCTCTGATTATAGCAGAATAAAACGGGATACGATTATGGGGGTAGTATTTTCAGGTATGTTCGCATTAGGAATTGTTCTGTACACAAAAATTTCGACTGACATGCATCTTGATAATATATTGTTTGGAAATATGTTGGGTATATCTATAAAGGATTTATGGATAACCGGTTCAATCTCACTTTTAGTATCACTTATAATAATTTTTAAAAGATATGATCTGCTATTACATTCTTTTGATCCAATTCAGGCCCAAGCCGTCGGCATACCAGTCAAAGTTTTACATTATGGGTTATTAGCTTTAATTTCCTTAACCATTGTAGCAACTTTGTCGTCCGTCGGAATAATTCTATCAATTGGCCTTCTCATAGCCCCCGGCGCTATCTCTTTTCTTATAACAAAAAGATTTGAAATCATGCTTATTATAGCATTTTTAGTAACCTTAGCTTCTGGAATTCTCGGAGTTTATATAAGTTTTTTTATAGATAGCGCACCAGCTCCCACAATTATACTTATTTTAACATTCTTTTTTATTATTGCGTTTATTAACTCGACAAAAAAACCCTCTAAAGAAAAAATAAAAACATCATGAAAACTTAAAATAAATTAACTCCAAATTATCCAAACAAGATACAGCCTTATTAATCAGGATACTGGGATATTAATATAGTTTTTAAGAACCTAACTGAACTCCAGACCTATACCATTCCCGAATAAGCTGTCGTTCTCTTTCACTAATACCACTTAAATTTCCTGGAGGCATGGATCTACTCACCCCAGCATGAAGAAAGATTAATTTTGCCTGCATTTGAATATCTAATTCTGTTTCAAGTACCACTCCTTTTGGTGGCCAATAAAGACTTGCCCAAGCGGGTTTAATCGCATGACACACAGTACACCTTGCTGAGACTATCTCTTTTACTTCTGTATAACCCTTTGCTACAGCGAAATGGTTTTTAAATGTGCTAGAAGGCTGTTGTACGGATACCTTTACATCCTTTTGAATAAATGGTTCTGTGGACAGCCACATAGCAATTAAGAATAGAATAGCGCTTGCACCCCAGGTCCAATTAGGGAGCTTCTTTCTAGAGTGCTTGGAGTTAAAGTAATGCCGAATAAGTACTCCAATTATAAAAATAATACTGGCTATTACCCAATTATAATGTGTTCCAAAAGCTAAAGGATAATGCCCGCTCAACATTAAAAAAATTACTGGTAAAGTTAGATAGTTATTATGAGTAGATCTTAATTTTGCAATTTTTCCATACTTTGGGTCAGGTTTTTTACCCATTTTTAAGTCAGAAACCACAATCCGTTGGTTAGGCATAATAATAAAAAATACATTCGCAGTCATTATAGTAGCTGTTATTGCACCCAAATGTAATAACGCAGCCCTCCCAGATAATAAGTTTGAAAAACAAAAAGCTAAGGCAACCAGCAAAAGATATAAAACTAACATCAGAATTGTTGGATAGTTTCTTAAATTTGAACGACATAGAAAATCGTAAATTAGCCATGTTAATATTAGTGACCCACCAGAGATCATTATAGCCTGCAAAGAAGATATATTAGATATCTCAGGGTCAATCAGATAGAGTTCTGATCCAAACCAGTAAACTATCACAAGTACAACAAAACCACTCAACCACGTCGCATAACTCTCCCATTTAAACCAGGTTAGATGCTCAGGCATTTCTGATGGTGCAACTAAATATTTTTGTATATGATAAAATCCCCCACCATGCACTTGCCATTCTTCACCGTCAGCGGGCCCATCAATATCTCGGTTCAAGCTAAGATCGAGAGCAATAAAGTAAAATGAAGATCCTATCCACGCTATAGCGGTAATCACATGAATCCACTTTACCAGAAAAGCGATCCACTCCCACATAACTATCCAATCATACATGTTTAACCTATCACGTTTCTATTTTTGCTAATCTAACTACCACGGTACGTAGAATAACCAAAGGGCGATAATAATAGTGGGATATGATAATGAGTAGTATTCTTAATGCAGTATCTAACTGGAATAATATCAAAAAATGCTTTGCTGTCACCTAACAGAGATTGTGTTTCAAAATATTTTTTGACATGAAATAATAGTTCATACTGGCCTAAAACAAAATTCTCTTTCGATAAAATTGGTGAGTCTAATCTACCATCTGAATTAGTAATTGCAGAATTAATTAAGACAGAAGCATCAGAATTAACTTTAAAGAGTTCGACTGTAATCCCACGAGCAGGTAAACCCAATGCGGTATCAAGTACGTGAGTGGTAATAAAACCCGCCATTTTTATCTCCTTTAGTTTTCTGTTATAAACCCTAATGTGTTTTAATAGACAATTATTATTGTCTGTCTTACATAAATATACATAAGATCCAAAGTAAGAAAATCTAAAAATAGGTTAAAAAGTGAAACTACTGTCAGACCATATAAAAAATAAGGGTGAATTTTTAAACACATTTGGTAGCGTTTTTGAAAAATCACCCTGGATCGCAGAGAAAGTGTGGGAAGACCAATCAACTTCTTTAGAATATTCGCTGGAGTCAATACACGAACAAATGGTAAAAATATTTCAAAGTGCTACAGAAGCTAAAAAGTTAGAAGTGTTACGATCTCATCCAGATTTAGCAGGGAAATTAATGGTGAAGAATAAACTCACAATAGAGAGCACCTTAGAGCAAAAGAGCGCAGGATTAAATAATTTAGAACCCGACGAACAACAGCTTTTCTATTCTTTGAATAAAAGTTATATTCTAAAAAACAAATTCCCATTTATTATTGCGGCAAAAGGCCTTACAAGTAAGTCAATATTAGAGACATTCAAGAAAAGGGTTACTAATCCATCAAAAATAGAGTTTGAGGAAGCCTGCCTTCAAGTAAAGAAAATAGCATACCTTAGACTAATAGATATATTTAAATAGGACCTAAAATGACATACGCCACACCTATTGGAGGTTTGCCAAAACAAGATACGTCACTCACCGGAAAAGCAATCTTTACAAACTCATATGCTGTTATTCCTGCTGGTGTTATGAGAGATATAGTAACAAGTAACCTTCCATACTGGAAAAAATCGAGAGCTTGGATTTTAGCAAGACCATTGAGTGGTTTCTCAGAAACGTTTTCTCAATATATAATCGAAATATTGCCAGATGGCGGATCAGAAAATCCAGAACCAGAGATGGGAGTGGAGGGTATCATATTCGTAACTTCAGGAAATCTAAAACTTAAAAACAGCTTGGGAGATCATGATTTGAAAGTTGGCGGATATGTTTATTGCCCCCCAGATGACCCTTACTCCATAGTAAACACAAGTAGTCAAACTGCTACAATTCATTTTTATAGAAAACGGTACTTAAGTATACCTGGGGTTTCAACTCCTAAACCTTTTGTAACAAATGAGAAAAATCATAAACCTGTTATTATGGATCACTCACACGGGAAATGGTCGACTACACGATTTGTTGCTCCTGAAGATCTTGAACATGATATGCATGTTAACATTGTGAATTTCAAACCAGAGGGAGTAATCCCATTCGAAGAAACACATGTAATGGAACATGGTATATACATTTTAGAAGGCTCTGCAGATTATCTTTTAAATAAGGATTGGGTCCAGGTAGAAGCTGGCGACTTTCTTTGGCTCAGAGCCTTTTGTCCTCAAGCATGTCGAAATACTGGAAATAGTGATTTTCGGTATCTATTATACAAAGATGTAAATCGACATCCTACAATATGAAAAAAATAAAAGCTCAAAATATAAGTAAAAAGAGTTTTTGCGCTTTTGGTGATATTTTAGATATCAATGGTTCTCCTGATAAGCTCATTAATGCCGGATTTTGTGAGAGATACAACGATAGAGCAAAACTAGAATTTACAAATGGAAAAGCTGGAATAAGTATATTCCACGCAAAAGTGAGAAAGCTCCCTTACAAGTTTGATATGTTAGAAAGACATCCAGAAGGTTCACAGGCTTTTCTTCCCTTGAGTACTAACCCGTTTCTCGTAATTGTTGCAAAAAACAACACGAAGAATGAACCACACGAACCCCAAGCTTTTATAACGGCACCAAGCCAAGGTATTAACATTCACCGTAACATATGGCACGGCGTATTAGCACCTCTTAACTCCCCTGGAATATTTGCCGTAATTGATAGAATTGGGCCCGGTGATAACCTTGAAGAATATTTTTTGAGTGAAAAATTTGAAGTTGAACTATATTAATTATTCAGAACATCACGATAAAGACTAAGGTTTGTTACTTGGATACCATTTGGGCAACCAAATCTTTCATAGCTTGAAAATCAATGGCACCTGGAACCATCTTTTCACCAAAAACAAAAACAGGTGTTCCAGATATTCCCAGTGATTGGCTAAGCTTTTGACTCTCCTCTAGATGCTCTAAGACAGAACTAGAGTTCATATCCGACTTTAACTGATCTATATCCATCCCAATTTTTTTCGCAATTTTTAAAACGGACTTTTCTGTGTGAGGCCCCCTGTTACCCATCAATGCTTTATGGAATGCTTTATATTTTTGTTGATTTTGTGACGCTAAGCTTGCTTTCGCGGCAAAAACTGAGCCATCTCCTAATATTGGCCACTCTCTCAGTACGACCTTAATAGCTTCATTATCTTCAATAAGATTCATAACAGTCTTAAATGCTCTACGACAATATCCACAATTATAATCAAAGAACTCAACTATTATAATTTCACCGGTAGGATTTCCTAATATTGGGGCATTTTTATCGTCTTCAAGCCTTTGCTTATTAGATTTTATATTTTGATCCACTTGTTCTTGTTTGTTTTTAGCATCTTTAGCCTGAAGTATCTTTATCGCTTCCATTACTATTTCTGGATTGTTTCTAATAATTTCTAAAACCTTTTCTTCTAAATCGGTATCTTGAGCAAAAGTAAGTGATGCCATAAAATTATTTAAAAAAAATCCTAAAAATAGTATAATATATTTCATTCTTTACTAATCTCCAAAAATGCCTTTCAAAACAGTAATCTAAATTATAAAAAATAACCAATAACTAATTTAAAAATATGGAAAATATTATTGCATAAATACTCTCAATCAAAATTTAAAGAGAAATTAACTTCATTGAACTTAATTTTATTAGCTTGCATCGTTTTTACAGGTTATATTCTTTCGCCCCACAAGGCTTACTCTGCAGTTTCTGATTATTACCAATCAAATCAACTGACAGCTAAACTTATTTCAGCAGAAAACTTTATTGATAATAATACAAATGCTATATCCACTGCTTTATCAATCACTCTGAAACCAGGATGGAAAACTTATTGGCGTTCTCCTGGTTCCGTTGGGCTTCCAACTAAAGTAAGTTGGGAAAAATCAACCAATATCTCAAACACAAAATTTTATTGGCCATTGCCCAAAAGGTTTTTTGACTTTGATATAGAGAATTACGGCTATACTGAGCAAGTTACCTTTCCAGTAAACCTAATATTAAAAGATCAAGGAGAGCCGACTGAACTTATCGCGTCAGTATCATTGTTAGTTTGTAATCAAGTATGTATACCTGAAGACTTTGAACTCAGCCTCAAGCTTACTAATGTTCCAGTTAAAGATCCATACTCACGGCAAGAAATTGCTTTAGCTTTAACAAAAGTACCATTAGATGGAGAAAATAGTGAATTTTCATTACTTCCAGTAAAGTTAAATAAATTATCAAATAATCTTTTAATAAAGATCAAATCATTAAATATAGCTAATAAAATAAGCGTTTTCCCGGAAATGGGGCCAGATATAGCATTTGGCCCACCCATTAGCATTAAAAGTAAAGACCCAAAAATTACTATTATTCAATTACCTATTTTGAATGAATTAGATACTTTAGTACCACTTAATTTGACAATCTCAAACGGCAATACCTCGTCCATCTATAAAAATATTTCTATTAACTCCTCCATAAATGGTGATCAGACCATTGATAAAAATTATTTGAGTTTCATTACTATTCTTGTTTTCGGCTTCATAGGTGGTTTAATTCTAAATTTTATGCCATGTGTTCTACCCGTATTAGCTATTAAGTTAAACTCTATTTTAAACTCTAAGACCTACACATCCAACGAAGTTCGTTTTAAGTTTTTAGTATCAGCATTGGGTATTTTAACCTTTATGTGGGCCCTTAATGGAACTTTATTATTACTAAAAGTGTCAGGACGTGAAATAGGTTGGGGTATACAGTTCCAAAGTCCTACGTTCCTTAGTTTCATTATTCTATTATTGATTTTATTCTCTCTTAGTATGTTGGGAGCCTTCAATATATTATTACCTCAAAGTGTAATGACAAAACTCAACAGCCTTTCCAATGTTAACGGATTATTAGGTGATTTTTTATCAGGATTATTTGCGGCTATTTTAGCTACTCCTTGCTCAGCACCATTTTTAGGCTCTGCAATTGCAGTTGCGTTGACAAAGGGAGGATTTGAATCGTTACTTATATTTTCCTGTGTTGGATGTGGCCTTGCCACCCCTTACCTATTGATAGCGCTTTTCCCTGGAGTGATTAAGTTTCTTCCAAAACCAGGTAATTGGATGAACTTAATCCGCTTAATTCTTGGATTTTTACTATTTTTGACAGTCATTTGGTTTTCTTGGCTTTATATACAAATAGAGAGCACTTTAAACTTAATATTACTATTTATACCAATTCTATTAGCGGTTTTTTCAATAAAATTTTTTACGCAGAGTATCACAAAGATCATAAGTTTTTGTGGCTTCGCAGCTATAGCAATATTTAGCGCCAGCTTGTATTCCTCAAAAAATGCAAATGACGAAAAAAATGATACTGGATGGGAAATATTTATTGAACAAAGAATAAGTCCATATCTTGAATCAGGTAAAGTTGTTTTTGTTGATATAACTGCTGACTGGTGTTTGACATGTAAAGCAAACAAACTACTGGTCCTAGAAAATAAATCTGTCCAAAGTTTTCTATTGAAAGAAAACATTATTAAGATGCGTGGTGACTGGACAAGGAAGGACCCACTGCTTTTAAAGTACTTGCAAGATAATGGTCGTTATGGAATTCCATTTAATATTGTTTATGGACCAGGAAGGAAGGACGGGATTATTTTACCAGAAATTCTTACGACCAATATACTTAAAGAAGCTATAATAGAGGCTCATTGAATATCTTCTAAATCCAAAAGTAGTTGGCTATAGATTTCTATTTTAGGATCATTTTTTGGTAATTTTTCAATCAAAATCTTGGCTTCTTTTAGGCTTTCTCTAGCGAGTGCTAATTTTTTTAAAACAATGTAAGATCTACTCAATCTTAACCAACCATCGATATCATCTGGTTCAGTTTTTAACTTCTCGACCAAACTTGATACCATAGAGTTTATAAAAGCTGATGTCTCTACTGAATTTAACTTTGAAGCTTCAATAATGTCAGCATTTGTAGGACCGATAGGTACCTCCGAAGCTAATCTTACTATTCTATCATAACCTAGAAGAGTACCAACTCGGTTTGCCTCAACTAGATACAAATCCGTCCAATCAGTATTTTCTTTCTCTAAATCTAATCTATTAATAAGAAGTGTATAAGCCTCTTCTAATCTACCCTCTTGTTCAAAATATAGAGCCTTATAATAGATCGAAATGGGACTTGATGAGTCTAACACTAAAGATTTCTCAATAGCATTAAGAGCACTTTGACTAATTGTACCATTATCATTTGCCATTAACGAACCGGCCAGTTTAATCCAAGATTGTGAAAATCGATTATCTTTTTCAACTAATCGAGTATACGCGAGAACAGCATCACTATAAGCCCCATTATTCATATAAACATCACCCAATAGCTCCCACCCTACAAGGTCACCGCCAGATGGATCATTATATAATCTCTCAGCTAGTTTTATGATTAAATCTTCAAATTGCTTAATATCTCGAAACTCATCTTCTCTGTCCTTATACGCAACGCTCGGGACATTATTATTTCCCAGCCCTTTGTGTATCATTACTCCAACGATCGGGATAATAAGAATTAATAAAAGAATAGGTAAACTACCCTTTCGGTTGTTTTTAATATTGATAACCGCCAAGATCATCCCAAATACTACAATCAAGGAGATAAGGATTTTTAAAAACATTAACATAGTTATTCCTCTAAGTTAGCATCGATAGAGGTTTTGTTATTACGGATAACTGAGTTATCTTTTTGTTCTGAGAAAAGACTAGCTCTTTTAAAAACTCGAAGTAGTATTAATGTCCCAAAAAATAAAAATATTATAGGGCTAAACCAAAGTAGGTAAGTTGTATATTTCAGCGGTGGCTTAAATAGAACAAAATCTCCGTACCTCTTAACAAGAAAATCCAAAACCTCTGCGTTACTATCACCAGCAGATAAACGTTCTCTAATTAAAATACGTAGATCTCGAGCAACTCCAGAGTTCGAGCTATCAATCGGCTCATTTTGGCAAACAACACACCGTATATTTGCTGAAATTTCTCTAGCCCGATTCTCCAACTCTAGGTCTGATAAAATTTCATCCGGTTCAACAGCAAAAGAAATAACACTATTAAAACTAAAGATTAATACAAATATAATTAGTTTCGTTAAATCAATATTCATTTAAGACGATCCATTAGGAATTTTTCAAAATCTTTATAATTCGCACCAATTATAGGACCAGTAAAACGCCTCACGATTATACCACCTTTATCAATTATAAATGTTTCTGGAACACCCGAAATACCCCAGTCAATTCCGGTCCGCCCCGAATTATCAAATCCAATCTTCTCATAAGGGTTTCCTAATTCACTTAACCAAGACTTAACATCAGCAGCAGTATCTTTATAGTTTATGCCAACCAATAAAATATCTTTGTTATTAGACAATTTATTTAATGACTTGTGCTCTGCTCGACATGGTAAACACCAGGATGCAAAAAAATTTACAACTGTTATCTTACCAGAATAGTCAATATCTTTTTTTGATAAACCTAATGTATCTAGTCCAGGTATAGATTTTAATTCAAAATTTGGAACTGAACTATTAATAAAAACTGAAGGGATGGAAGCAGGGTCACGTCCACTCAGCAAACTCCATATAGAAAAGAATCCTATAATTAAACTTACTATCAGGGGTATAAAAAATAATAACCTTTTCATCTCTTAATACTCGCATCTACAAAATTAGTATCATCTTTATTTTTTCTTTGTACTACCAAACGAAAACGTTTGTCCGACAAAGAAACTAAACCTCCGAAGACAATAAGAATTGTTCCTACCCATATGAAATTGACTAAAGGTTCATAAATTAATCTTAAAACCCACTTTCCTTTCTGACTTTTTCCAGAGGGTTCGGAAATCGATACGTAAAGATCTCCAAACAAGCTTTGACGAATATCACTTTCGGTGGTTTGTATACCTGATACAACATAAGTCCGCCGCTCTGGACGAAGTACTTCGACAAATTTGCCATTTTCCTCATTTACACGCAATGACGCTATTTTAGATTGGTAGTTTGGTCCTTTCAAATCAGATACTTTTTCTAAGGTAATAGAAAATCCAGCAAACTGAAGCTCTGTACCTTCTACTGCAAAACTAGTGAGTTCTTGTTTCCATGCACTTGATCCAATCGCTCCCAATAGTAATAAAGCAATACCAAGATGCGCTAAAGTCATACCCGAAGCAGATCTTGGCTGATCGATAATTCGTTTAAAAACCTGAGGATATTCCCGCGAGAATATTTTTACCCGTTCTGACCACTCTAAAAGGGTCATAAAGAATAACCATCCTACAATACCAATACCAAGAACAGCGTAAGCTGGACCGGATGTATTAAAGTACCAGACGATTAACGACATAAGAAAAGACATAAAGATTAAGAACTTAACTCGAGATAAGACACCGAAAATGTCACCTTTCTTCCATTTTAAGAACGGTCCTAGAGCCATTGATAAAGCCAGAATAAGTGTTAATGGAATAAAAGACATGTTAAAAAAAGGTGGTCCAACAGAAATTTTATCACCAGTTAAACCTTCTAAGAATAACGGATACAACGTTCCAAAAAGAACGATTAATGCGGCTATTGTCAGAAATAAATTGTTTAATAACAGACCTGCCTCTCGACTAACAGGAGCAAAAAACTTGTCACCTTCCAATGAAGGGGCGCGATAAGCAAATAAAGACAAAGATCCACCGATCGACAAGGCCAATAGAATAAGTATATAAACGCCCCTTTCAGGATCAACAGCAAAAGAGTGAACAGATGTTAATAAACCAGATCTTACTATGAAAGTTCCAAGTAACGATAACGAAAAAGTTAATATCGCTAATAGTAGCGTCCAAGATTTAAACGTATCTCTTTTTTCTGTGACAATAGCAGAGTGAAGCAGTGCGGTTCCAACAAGCCATGGCATGAGAGAGACATTCTCAACAGGATCCCAGAACCACCAACCTCCCCAACCCAACTCGTAATACGCCCACCAAGAACCCAGAGCTATCCCGGCCGTGAGGCTACTCCAAGCCACCAGAATCCAGGGCCTCACCAATCGTGCCCAGTTTGCGTCAAGGGATCCCCCAATTAAAGCAGCAACAGAGAACGAATAGACAATGGAAAAACCAACATAGCCAATATATAAAAGTGGCGGATGAATTGCCAAACCAATATCTTGCAATAATGGATTTAGATCATTCCCATTTAAGGGAGGCGGAAAAGTTCTTTCAAAGGGATTAGATGTCCAAAGTAGAAAGCTAATAAAACCTATAGAAATCCAAGCTTGAACACCTAAAGTTCTAGCTTTTAAAGATGAAGGTATACTCCTTCCAAAAACAGCCAATGTTGCACCAAAGGTCACTAAAATTAGTATCCAAAGTAGAATAGAACCCTCATGGTTCCCCCAAGTCCCCGCAATCTTATAAAGTAGTGGTTTGTCTGAGTGCGAATTATTTATAACATTGATAACAGTAAAGTCACTTACTACGTAAGATTTCATTAAGGAGAAAAAAGCTATTCCAATCAAAAAAAACTTTAATATAGCTGTATAACTCGCAAGATTTTTCCAAAGTAGATTATCACTGCTGGCACCAATTATTGGCAAGGTGCCTTGAACAATAGCCAATAACAAAGCTAGAACTACTGCGAATTGTCCAAGTTCAGGGATCATTTTAACCTCAAAATTATTCTATCTGTGAGCTTTCAGAAAACAAAGGTCAATAGCTTCAAGCGCGACCCGTTGCCTCTATTTTGTATTTCAGGAGAGATTCAAAATTTTATTGATTAATAGAAAAATGGCGCCAAATTAAATCAGCGCCATTAAATTTTTTAATTATAGATGCTAACAAATTTTAGTTAAGCGCAGCATCCGTAATTACATGTGACCAAGCACCAACTGGCATTTTAGTTATAACCGGATCAGAGCCTCCAGTCATTAGACTATCAACAGTTCTGTTGAAATCAGCTTCCGACAGAGAACCATTACTTCCAGCGGTCAGTTTAGCAATTTCACTCATTTGTGTAGTATTGTGATCTACAGTTTGAGCACCTGAATCGTCATTGTTCACTACGATTTCAGCAGCTTCTGCCTGATTTGCTTCCGCATACTTCCAACCCTTCATGGAAGCTCTTACAAAACGAACCATTTTATCTTTAAACGCTGAATCTTTGAGATTATCTCCTACGACGTAAAGGCCGTCCTCTAGAGTCGCCACACCTTCATCTTCATACCTGAATACAGTTAACTCTTCTGGTTTCAGGCCTTCATTGAGAACTTGCCAATACTCATTGTAAGCCATAGCCGATACACAGGCTGCATCACCTTGTGTTAATGGCAAGATATCCCATCCTTGTTTAAATACAGAAATATCTTGATCAGGCTTCAAACCAAGTTTGTTCATCCAGCTAAGGAAGGGCCATTCATTACCATAATACCAAACATATAAGTTTTTACCCTTTAAATCAGCAACAGAATTAACCCCTCTGTCTTTTCGGCAAACCAGCATCATACCAGAGCTTTTGAAAGGTTGAGCTATATTCACAGCGTCAAACCCTTTTTCACGTGCTGCCAGTGCAGAAGGCATCCAATCCACAGCGACGTCGGCACCTCCACCAGCTAGTACACTCATTGGACCTATATCAGGACCACCAGCTTTTATAGTAACATTAAGACCTTCATCTTTATAAAATCCTTTGTCTTGGGCCACATAGTAACCCGCGAACTGAGTTTGCGTTACCCACTTTAACTGGATTGTAACATCATCAGCAGCATTTGCTAAAGATGCAGTAAGTGCGAATAACACACTCATAGTATAAGTAATTAATTTTCTCATTTTCTTCTCCCTTTTTAATTACCCCATATTATCACTTTTTGTTATCAAGCTCTACCCCTTTGTGACGGATGCCAGAAAGTAAACCATTTTTCTAACAAAACAACAGACCCGTAGAAAAATGAACCTGCAAGAGCAGCAACAGTTATCTCTGCCCAAACCATATCTAATGCAAACCGTGCCGCCTCTGTTGAAATCCGAAAACCCATTCCCCTGACTGGTGAGCCAAAGAACTCAGCAACTATAGCACCAATTAAAGCTAGTGTCGTACTAATTTTTAAACCATTAAAGATAAATGGCATAGCTGTGGAAAGCCTTAACTTTAATAATGTCTGTAAATAACTAGCATTATAGGTTAGCATCAAATCTCGGTGAATACGATCGGACATCTTCATTCCCTGAACAGTGTTAATCAACATAGGAAAAAAGACCATAACGGTAACGACTGCAGATTTTGATTGCCACCCGTAGCCATACCACATGACTAAAATAGGAGCTATTCCAATAATTGGCATTGCTGCCATAAAATTCCCTATTGGTAACAAACCACGCTCTAAAAATTTAAATTTGTCTACTATCAGAGCGACAACAAGTGCGGATATACATCCTATCATATAACCTGAAAGAGCCCCTTTAACGACAGTCTGAACAAAGTCAGCCCAAAGTGTTGGTACACTTGTGATTAGCTTTAGAAATATTGCAGAGGGTGGCGGTAAGATGACAGCGCTAACACTAAAATAAAAAATAGTTGTTTCCCATATCAGAAGTATACTTGCCCCAAAAAGAATAGGAGGAATGATATTTAAGATTTGCAGAGATTTTTGTCTCGAAATCCAAACATTTACACTCCAAGCAACTATCCAGAATAATAAAGCTGAACAAAAATAAATCATTAAGGCTCCAGCGACATTTTATTTAAAACTATCTTTTGCAAAAACCCTATGATTGCAATTAAGGCAGCCGCTAATATTGCAGCAGAGAATAAACCACTCCAAATTTGCAATGTATTACCAAAGGTGCTCCCCGATAGCATTCTAAAACCTAATCCTCCTCCTCCACCTGAAGGAAGCTCTCCGACAATTGCGCCTACCAAAGAAGCTGCCATAGCTAATTTTAACGAAGTAAAAAAATATGGCATGGATTTTGGCAGTCGTAACTTAAGTAGAACCTGAGGTCCCGTGGCAGACCAGGTCTTCATCTGATCGATCTCAAGCTGTTCCGGACTTTTCAAACCCTTCACCATACCGACTACTACGGGAAAGAACGATAAATACATTGAAATTATCGCTATTGGAAGTAAACCACTAAATCCAGCTGATCCAAGAGCCACGATCACCATAGGTGCAAGAGCAAGGATCGGAATAGTTTGACTCGTAATGATCCATGGCATCACACTTAGGGCTGTTGCTCTATTATGTACAATAGCGATCGCCAGCGCTATTCCCAAGCCCATACCCATAATAAAGCCCAACATAGTCTCCGAAAAAGTAATCCAAGCATGAAAAATTAGTGATCTTTTAGAGGTTATTTTTTTATTTACTGTTGTATCCCACATTTCACTCGCTACTTGATGCGGTGTTGGCAGTTTTGGCCTTTTTTGTGACCAGGTCTTATTTACTAATTCTGGAAGAGTTAACGTAATTGACTGTCTTTTAGCTTGATCATAAGCCCACGGAGCATTTAAAACTACAGAAAAACCGTACCAGAAGAAAACTATCAAAGTAATAACCGATAAAATTGGAAAGAATCTATTGGAACCTTTACTCATCAGTGTGGCCTGTTCTTAAACCTTCCCTAACCCGTTGTGAAATCTCTATAAACTCTTTCGAGTCTCGGATCTCTAAGGGTCTATTGGGGGACAACTCACTTTCAATCACATCTACAATTCGTCCTGGCCTTGGTGACATAACCACTATTTTTGTTGAAAGAAAAACTGCTTCTGGGATTGAATGCGTAACAAAACAAATAGTTTTATTAGTTGATTTCCATAATTTTAATAATTGTTCATTAAGGTGATCTCTAACGATTTCATCCAAAGCCCCAAATGGCTCATCCATTAATAATAAATCTGCGTCGAATGCTAATGCTCGGGCTATACTTGCTCTTTGCTGCATTCCACCCGAAAGCTGCCAAGGAAACTTTCTCTCAAAACCTTTTAATTCAACCAAATCTAGAACTTTTGAAACTCGCATTTCTTGTTCACTTTTTGAGTAACCCATTATTTCCAAAGGAAGCTTAATATTTGAAGCGATGTTACGCCAAGGATATAGTCCAGCAGCTTGGAAAACATAACCATAAGCCCTCGACATGCGAGCTTCAGAAGGGCTCACTCCGTTTACTGTAGCAGATCCTTGTGTTGGTTCATCAAGGTCCGCTAAAACCCTCAATAAAGTAGTCTTTCCACAACCAGATGGACCTATAAAAGATACAAAATCTCCCTTATCAATGGAAAGATTAATGTCGCTCAAGGCATTAACTGGACCATCATTTGTTTCAAAGGTTAAGTCTAGACTATTGACTTTTATTACTGGAGTTTGGCTCACGTTGATTAATTCCTTAAGTCAAATTCCGGCTGGTATGTTAAGTGGATCACGTTCGATACGGCGAGGCGTTTTAAGGGCCTTCCACTTAGTTAATGCTTGATGGGGCGAAGGAAACGCTGGGCGTGGAACAAACTTTCCTCTTCCCGGTTGTGGTTGACTATTCTGTCCCCACGCCCAAATTATGTCGCCCCTATTTAAGGTATACCTAGCCTGAGCATTAACTTTAAATCCTTCAAAAACATTATAATCAAGTATTGAGTGATGATTGGCTGGTGAAATTGTTTTGGAAATTTTTGGATCCCACACAACAATGTCAGCATCAGCACCCTCAACGATAGCGCCCTTTTTAGGGTAAATATTTAAGATTTTTGCTATATTAGTTGAAGTAGCCGCAACAAACTCATTTGGAGTTAACCTTCCAGTTTCAACACCCTCAGTCCATAATACTGCTAGACGCTCCTCTAAACCATTAGAACCATTTGGTATAATTCGAAAATCATTGAGACCTGCACGTTTCTGTTCAGTATTGAAAGCCGCATGATCAGTAGCGACAACCTGCAAAGACCCTGCCTGCAAGCCAGCCCAAAGACTGTCTTGATGATCCTTTGATCTAAAAGGCGGACTCATTACACGCCGAGCCGCATGGTCCCAGTCTTTATTGAAGTATTCATTTTCATCAAGAGTTAGAAATTGTATTAAAGGCTCTCCGTAAACCCTCATACCTTTCTGTCTAGCCCTTCGAATTGCCTCATGAGTTTGCTCACAAGATACATGCACAATATACAGGGGAACTCCAGCAGTATCAGCAATAGTTATTGCTCTATTTGCAGCCTCTCCCTCTAACTCTGGCGGTCTGGAGAATGCATGACCTTCTGGACCAGTTATACCTTGATCAAAATACTTTTGCTGCAGTTCGGCTACTAGATCACCATTTTCCGCATGGACCATTGGTAAAGCACCTAATTCCGAACACCGCTTAAAACTCGAAAACATTTCATCATCTTCAATCATCAAAGCTCCCTTATACGCCATAAAGTGCTTGAATGAGTTTACACCCATTTTAACTGCATCTTCCATCTCAGTAAAAACACTCTCATCCCAACCTGTTATTGCCATGTGATAACCGATATCTGAACAAATCTGTGGCGCTGATTTTCTATGCCATTCATTAATTGCATTTTTAATCGAACCGTCAGCACCAGGTAGACAAAAATCGACTACCATAGTCGTGCCACCCGCAGCTGCAGCCCAAGTACCAGTTTCGAAAGTTTCAGCAGCTGTAGTTCCCATGAAAGGCATCTCTAGATGAGTGTGTGGATCAATTCCTCCAGGGATTACATAAGCCCCCTCAGCATCTATGTATTCGTCCCCACTTAAATTTTCTCCGATTTGTTTAATTTTTTCGCCTTCAACCGAAACATCTGCCTTCCAAGTTCGATCTGCGGTACAAACCGTTCCATTTTTAATAACTTTCAACATAAGTTTCTCCCCAAACTAAATTATGACAAAAATAACCACTATATGATTTATTAAAGCCCTTAATCAATAATTTCAGCTGTTTCTAGTACAGCGTGAAATAAAACATTAGTGCCTGCGGCGGCCCAATCCTTATTTATTTCCTCTGCCTCATTATGACTTAACCCGTCTACACACGGGCACATTATCATTGCAGTAGGTGCAACTTTGTTAATCCAACAGGCATCATGACCAGCACCAGATATTAAGTTCATATGGCTATACCCCAACGTTTCTGCTGCATTTCGGACAGCCGTAACACAATTTTCATCAAAGGTTACCGGATCAAAACCTCCAACTTTCTCAATTTCAACTACTAAACCCATGTCATCACAGATTTTTTTTGCACCCTCTTTCAGCCTTTTAACCATGTCTGTAATAACATCAAAACTTGGAGATCTAAAATCTACAGTAAAAACAGCTTTCCCAGGAATCACATTCCTAGAATTAGGGTAAACATCAATATGACCGGCTGCACCAACGGCGTTTGGACTATGTGAGAGTGCGATCTCTTCGACAAGTTCAAGTACTCTAGCCATACCTAGCCCAGCATTACGGCGCATCGGCATTGGAGTAGAACCTGTGTGACTATCCTTACCTGTGATAGTTAGCTGCATCCAACTTAAACCCTGCCCATGAGTAACTACCCCTACTTGAATCCCTTCTGCCTCTAGAATTGGTCCCTGCTCGATGTGCAATTCAAAAAACGCATGCATTTTGCGATCACCTGTTATTTCTTCACCTCGCCAACCTATTCGCTCAAGTTCTTCCCCGAATTTTTTACCATCAGCATCAACCCGATCATACGCCCAATCTTGATCATGAATACCGGCGAAAACACCTGAAGAAAGCATCGCTGGAGCATACCTAGTTCCTTCCTCATTTGTGAAATTAGTAACTACAATTGGGTGCTTTGTTTTAATTGAAAGATTGTTGAGTGTGCGGAGTATCTCTAATCCACCTAGAACTCCTAAGATACCATCATACTTACCTCCAGTCGGTTGGGTATCTAAGTGTGAACCAACGTAAACTGGAAGCGCATCAGGATCGGTTCCCTCCCGTCTAGCAAACATATTGCCCATTTGATCCAAGCCCATTGTGCAGCCTTCTTTCAAACACCACTGTTTAAATAATTCTCTGCCCTCGCCATCTTCATCGGTAAGAGTTTGCCTATTATTTCCCCCAGCAATACCAGGACCAATTTTTGCCATCTCCATTAGGCTATCCCAAAGCCTATCGCTATCAATTCGTATGTTACTTGTGGGTTGAGACATGTCTACTCCTTTGACTTTTTTCTGACCATTTGGTAAAGATAATGGCGTTGGCATTAGCCCGAGTCAATATTATAATAACACCAACTATAAAAGCATATTTTTCTACCAAATATTTATTGTTAATTAATAAGATAATAACTCTGCGACGAGGTGATACACTGGCACGTTCTGAGAAAACTAAGAAAATAACACGTATTCAACGTGAGAAAACAAAAGAGATTTTACAAGCAGCTCTTGATGTTTTTTCAATTCATGGATTTCGTGGGTCAACAATTGATATGATTGCCCTCCGTTCTGGTTTATCAAAAGCAAACATTTTTTATTATTTTAATAGCAAGGAGGAAATTCACTCTCAGCTTATCTCTCAACTCTTAGAAAAGTGGCTAGAACCATTAAGAAAGATGTCGGCTACTGGTAATCCCACGGAAGAGATATGTAGTTATGTAACTAGAAAACTACAGATGAGTAAAAAATACCCTCGTGAAAGCCGATTGTTTGCAAACGAAATCCTACAGGGAGCTCCACGAATTCATGAAGCCCTAAAAAGTGATTTAAAAGATTTAGTTGATGAAAAAATATTAATTATCCAAAAATGGTCAGATGATGGTTTAATTGCTGCTGTTCATCCATATCATTTGATATTTTCGATTTGGTCTTTGACACAACACTATTCTGACTTTGATGTCCAGGTTCGAGCTGTACTTACAAACGAAGAACCTTATGAAAACGCTGAGTTATACCTTCATGACTTATTCACAAAGTTGTTGAAACCATAATAAAATACACTCTCGCATAAAAGTTTTTAATTTTACTCAGCGGCACATGCACCCGAATTGTTTGGGTGCGTTGTCCAATTCGCATACTCTTCTTGAACGATCTTACCTGTTCTGGTGTCTAAAGTTCCTGGAGCTAGAGGTTCCATACTAATGCAATTTTCAACTGGGCAAACATCTACGCAAAGGTTACATGCAACACATTCCTCATCTATTACCTCAAAAACTCGTCCTTCATTAATAGAAATCGCCTGATGAGAAGTGTCTTCACACGCAGCATAACAACGACCACATTTAATACATGAATCCTGATCAATTTTAGCCTTTGCAACATAGTTTAAATTTAAATGCTGCCATTCAGTAACATTTGGTAAAGCAGATCCGATAAAGTCTGATACGGATGTATAACCTTTTTCATCCATCCAATCAGACATACCGGATTTCATTTCTGATACTATTTTAAAACCATAAGTCATAGCAGCAGTACATACTTGAACATTACCGCAACCCAAGCTCATATATTCTGCAGCATCACGCCAGGTATTTATGCCTCCAATACCAGAAATTGGTAAATTTCTTGTGTCTCGGTCATTTCCAATTTGAGCCACCATATTTAAGGCAATAGGTTTAACTGCAGGGCCACAGTACCCACCATGACTTCCTTTACCATCGATTGATGGTTCTGGAGACATTGTGTCTAAATTAACAGAGATAATAGAACTAATTGTATTAATTAAACTTACTGCGTCTGCACCCCCCTTTAAGGCAGCTCGGGCAGGATATCTTATATCAGTAATATTCGGAGTCAGTTTAACTATAACAGGCATCCGAGTATTTTGTTTACACCATCTTGCAACCATTTCAATATAGTCTGGTACTTGACCCACAGCCGCCCCCATACCCCTTTCGGACATACCATGAGGACAACCAAAATTTAACTCTATCGCATCTGCCCCAGTCTCTTCTACACGCGGCAAAATAGCTTTCCATGCTCCCTCTTCACAGGGAACCATAATACTTACAATCATAGCACGATCGGGATAATCTCTTTTTACCGTTTTAATTTCCTGTAAGTTTAATTCAAGAGGTCTATCGGTTATAAGCTCAATATTATTTAAGCCCAAAAGTCGCCTATCGGCTCCATAAAGTGCACCATATCTAGGGCCATTCACATTAACTATAGGGGGACCATCTTCTCCTAATGTTTTCCATACAACACCACCCCAACCAGCTTCAAAAGCACGCCGAACATTATACTCCTTATCTGTAGGAGGTGCAGAAGCCAACCAAAAAGGATTCGGTGACTTAATTCCTAAAAACTCAGATGATAAGTTAGCCATTTTAGATTACCTCTCTAAACTGTTATTAATATCTTCAGCTGCATCTCTTCCCTGAGCTACAGCGGTTACGGTAAGATCTTCACCCGAACTGATACAGTCTCCACCAGCCCAAACGCCCAAAACCGATGTTCGTCCATTTTCGGTTACTACAATTTTGTTACCTGATATCTCCAGACTCTCCGTTTCTAATACCAATTTCTGACCGATCGCTCTAAAGACCTGATCTGCAGGTATTTTAACAATTTCTCCAGTGGAAACCAGACCAGAAGAGGTTTGCTCTGTCCTCTCAAATTGCACTTCAGTTACCTTATCATTTCCATCAATCCGTAAAGGCTTTAGGTTTTCTCTAATAACCACGCCTTTAGAAGTAGCTAATTCCTGTTCATATTTTGAAGCACCCATATTTTGCCGGGAGCGACGATAAGCAAGAGTAACCGACTCTGCTCCTAAAAGTTTCGATTGAACTGCAGCGTCAACTGCAGTCATACCACCACCTATCACGACGACATTTCTACCTACTGGCAATTTTGATAGATCTGGCTCCTGTCGCAGCTGTGATATGAATTTCACTGCATTAGAGACCTCCAATAACTGATCACCATCCGTATCCAGGTCATTAACACCAGCCAACCCTACCCCAATAAATACAGCATCGAATTCATCTTTCAAATTTGAAAGATGAATGTCTTTCCCCAATTCATGACCTAACTTGATTTCGATCCCACCAATTTTTAATAACCAATCTATTTCTTTGGCGGCAAAATTATCGGTTGTTTTATAGGCAGCGATACCGAATTCGTTTAAACCACCAGGTTTTGTTTTTGAAGAATCGTAAATAATAATATTATGGCCATACATTGCCAATCGATGTGCACACGCCAAACCTGCAGGACCAGCTCCGATAACAGCAATATTTTTACCAGTCTCACTTGACCTTAAAAATGGATGATCCCCAGAACTCATAAGACTGTCTGTAGCAAAGCGTTGTAACCGACCAATCTCAACAGGTTTCCCTTCTGCGGCTTCTCTCACACACGCCTCTTCACATAAAGTTTCTGTAGGACAAACTCTTGCACACATACCCCCCAATATATTTTGTTCAAATATAGTTTTTGCCGCAGCATCTGGTGTATTGGTTTGTATTTGCCTGATAAAAAGTGGAATATCGATTTCAGTCGGACAAGCTGTTACGCAGGGTGCATCATAACAAAAATAACACCTGTCAGCAGCAACAGATGCTTCATGAGAGCTAAACGGTTGATGAAGGTCTACAAAGTTATCTGATATTTCTGCTTTGGCTAACCTTCCAGATAAAACACCTGGGGAGGAACTATTATTGGTCATCGTAAATTCTCTTTCATTTAAAAAAATGGCTATTTGAGACTTTTATTTACCATATGGTAAAAATTGTGAAAATCAATAACAATTTTCAATTTTTACCAATTTAGAAACTATTTTTCTTTAAAAAGAGAGATTGTCTGACCTTAAACTCATATATTGTATAACCGAGACTAAAAAAGAACCAAATCCCATCATGAATAGTGCGAAAACCCAAGCACGTAATTCCGTCTCTCCACCCATAAAATCCAGAACAAATCCGATAAGAGGTGCACCAATAGCACCTCCAGCAAAGCCAATCATTGAATGAACAGCCAAAAGTGCGCCTCTATCATGTGGATCAGACGCAGTAACGGTTCCAGCAGTAAGGCCCCCGGAATCAAACATTATGGCTATATTATAAATACACAAAAGACCCACAGAAAACCACAAGGGAGCCTCTAGTGAGATGGCGCAGGCTATTGCTAATAGGACTGTTACTCCTCCAATCCAAAGAATGCTACGGTGTCGGCCGAACATAAGACAAAATTTTGCACCCGTTGTAGACGCAAACATACCGAAAATAGTTAATAATCCAAAGATAGTGGCTATTTGTGAATAAGTGAGTGAGTGCGCCGAGTTAGAACCTAAAAAAACAAACAGAGCAAAACTCCAGGCTCTGAAAGCCATAAGTTCATATGTGTGAGCTGAGTATGAGAAAATATAACTCATTGCTTTCGGTTTTTTAAAGGCTGGTCTTAAGTCAAGAGGATGCCGTTGTAAGCTCTCTTGAGTTTCTTTTGAAGGTCTTTTGGGTTGGATAAATACTAAAATATAGAAACCTGCGATTAAAGAACCTAATGCTGCTGTGAGAGCGGCAACTTTATAATTGGAGTAAGTCAATAACAGGCCCATAATAAAAAACGACAAACCAGTACCCAGGCCAAAGCTTGATGTATACCATGGAACAGCCTTTATACGAAAATCATCGTCCAGACGGGCATTCAAAACTTGCAAACCAGGCATATACGTGCCCGCCAATCCTGCACCTATTAGAGCGTAAAAAAAACATGCTGATAAAAAATCATTAGCGAAAAGGGCAAATCCCACACTTCCTATAAAGCTAGAAATACACCCAGAAATAAACATAAACCGGGAGTCTGTAAAATCGGTTAGACCAACCATAAGGGGAGTAGCCAAGACATAACCAATAAAATATGAACCGCTAACCCAACCAATTTCAGTATTATTTAATTCCCAAACATTCCTTAATTCTATTAAAAAAACGGGCCATAAAGAAATACCAATCATAGAAATTAGGCAACAGATACAAAGCGAAATAACTAACTTTATCGAGTGTATTCCAGAAGCCATTTAAATACCATTTGTCAAATTAAATAAAGAATAGACTAGACTCTTTGTATTAGACAATAGCTAGAGTACCTCTCAAATCTATTTTATTACGAATTTTAACGAATTTAATTTAAGTAATTACTTTGAAAAATTTATCCGCCCAAGAACAATCGTCCAACATCCGGATTCTTCAATAAATCATCTCCTTTGTCAGCAATCGCAGTCTCGCCTGACACTAAAACATATCCAATATCTGCAAAAGCCAAGCCTTTCTTGGCGTTTTGCTCTACCATTATGATAGTTTTACCGTCTTTCTTCTGCAAATCGTCTAGAATTTCAAAGACCATATCAATAAATCTTGGCTCCAATCCGATTGATGGTTCATCAACAAGCAATACCTCCGGTTGCATAACCAATGAGCGTGAAATTTCTAGAAGTCGACGTTCTCCTCCTGACAAAACTCCAGCAGGCTTATCGCGCCTATCGGCCAATCTTTGATACTTATCAAAAACCATTTCTGCTGCTTGCTTTGCTTCAGCAGGGCGATCTTTTAAAAAACCTCCCATTAATAAATTTTCTTCGACTGTCATTTGTGGAAAAACTGACTTATCCTGAAGAATATAAGCAATACCTGCCTTAGACAGTTTTTGAGAAGGGGTTAATGAGGTTACATCTAACCCGTCAACGATGATCGAACCAGAAAAAATATTTGTAAACCCAAATATTGAATGAAGAACAGTAGATTTTCCAGCACCATTCGGACCTATAAGACATAGCGATTGACCTTTGCCAATTTGCAAGCTGAAATCATGTAAAATTTCCATTTTACCATATCCTGCTCTTAAGTTATTTATAGTTAAGAAAGTACCGCCATCGACCAATCCCTCCAGCTTCTCTACAGTCGGAGCAGAAGCGGACATAGATGCCGCTTCTTTAGCGACCTGATCAACTGACATTACAACATCAACACCACCACCACCGTAGCCACTTACGCCTTTTTTAGATCTTTTCTCTTTTTTGGGCTTTTTATCACTCATTAGTGTCCCCCTAAATAAGCATCGATCACACGCTGATCATTTTGTAGTTCCGCTGGTTTTCCTTCAGCCAACATTTTACCGTTTGAAAGACAATAAATATGAGATGCCAAATTCATAATAACACGCATATTATGCTCAATCACACAGAGGGTTATCCCAAGCTCTTCATTCGCTCGAGCTAAGCGATCGATAAGCCCATTAATCAAAGTTGGATTAATACCCGCTGTAGGTTCATCCAAAAGTAAAACTTTTGGCTCATTCATAAGTGCCATAGCAAATTCTAATAATTTCTGTTGACCAAAAGATAGATCACCAGAGATGAGGTTACGTTTTGAATATAAGCCAACAAATTCAAGTAAGTGTTCAGCTCTCTCTTTAATCTCTCCCTTTCTGCTAGCAAAAATTCCGTCTTTTGAGTCTGAACGGTGAGAAACTGATATCTGCATATTATCCACACAATCCATTAAACCATAAATTTTTGTTTGCTGAAAAGTTCTGAGCATTCCTAACCTGGCTATATCTCCGACTAGCAAATGAGAAATCTCTTTTCCATCGAATTCTATTGAACCGTTATCAATCGGGTGGTAGCCTACTATCGAATTAAAAAGGGTAGTTTTTCCACAACCATTAGGACCTATAAGGCCCGTAATTGAGCCGCGCTGCACTTTTAAAGATATATCAACATTAGCTTTAACACCGCCATATGCTTTCGAAACATTTGTAACTTTAATAATATCATCCATGTTTCAGTTACCTTTTTCTTTGGCTTCGCCAGCATGTCCTTGATCGATAACAATGCCAAACATTTCTGGATATTTTGTTTGTAGCCAGCCCATTATCCCCTGCTGAAAGTAAACGATGTTTACAATCAAAATTAATCCCAGGGTAACCCATTGCCATCCAAGCAAGTAGGTCCAAGTGGTTTCTTTTACTATATGGAATATAATTGCTCCTAGAACAGGGCCCCATAAAGTACCCTTTCCTCCCAACAAAACCATTGCAACCATAAATATTCCAAAGGTTGGTATTGGGTACGCTACTTCCTTATCTATAAACCCTGCCATATTTCCTGCTATGGCACCGATTCCACCCATAAATACAGCTGTTACCGCCCAACCAATTTGTTTGTATCTGAGAGTTGGAAGCCCCATCGCTTCTGCTTTATCCTCATCATCTCGAATTGCGTTAATAGCTAATCCATATTGGGTAGATAGCATCCACCTAATAACAAAGTGAGATAATATGGCCATTATAAAACATAGTATGTAGAAAAATACTGACCGAAGTTCGATATCCCCAGGAAACATTGGCATCGATATACCTGAAGCACCACCGACATAATCTATGGTTACAGTAATTTCGGCTGCAGCGATTGCCAAGCCTAGAGAGCCTATTGCAAAATAAGGTCCTCTTAGCCCAAACATAAAAGTGCTAAAGATCATTGCTAAGGCTAATGCCGCTAACGCACCTCCACATATCCCTAAAAATATTCCCCAATAATATTGTTGATCAGTAAATTCAGGTTTGATTGCACCCATCGCTGACGTGTATTCAGCTACGCCAGGTTCATAAAACATAGTTATTTGGATTATTGCAGATACGTACATACCTACGCCGAAGAAGGTGATATTTCCAAGGGAATTATAGCCCATTTGTCCACCCAAAATATCCCAAGTTGAGGCCATTAAAACCATCATCCACAAATACGCTATTGATAAAGTATAAGCTGGAAACAGAATAGGTCCAAATATTCCAAAAAGGCCTAGACCAGCATATATAATTAAAGTGTTACGCCGTATCATCGAACCACCTGCCTATTTCTTCTCATTTGAATTTGGCGAATAATCAACACGATTAGAAGAATTGATACTGGTGCCGCAACCTCATAGGCGGTACCAACAATCATTCCTGTATATTTTTCAAACAACCCAATTCCAAACGCCGCGCTAATAACACCCGGCAAATTTCCTAGCCCAGCAGCGGTGACAATTGCAAAGGTTCTTACCGAATAGGTAATTCCATAAAACGGTTGAATAACCCAAATAACAGACACAAGAACTCCAGCAGCTCCGCATAAAGCAGAATTGAAAGCAAAGGTGAATGCGTAGACTCTATCCGTATCAATTCCTAAAACTCTCGCCGCTCTGGCATCCTGAGCAGTTGCCCTTATAGCTTGACCAGTTCTAGATCTTTTCATAAAAATTACTACTGCTGCAGTGATTAAACCCGCCAACCCAAGAGATATTATTTTAGAGTAGGGAATTGTAACCATATTATCAAAAGCATCAATTACAGGCAATTTCATATCGACGGTTTGCACTTCAGGACCAAAATATAAATTCATGGCTTGCTGCATTAATAACGACAACCCAAAAGTTGCAAGAAGAGAGACAAACATATCTTTATCAACAATTCTTCGAATGACGAGCGCATAAACACCCCATCCGTAAATAAACATAATAACTATTACTATTATCAAAATGACAGGTAATGGCAGGTTCCATGAATGGAGTACCAAGGCTAGATAACCACCCATTATAACAAAGTCACCCTGGGCTAGATTTTTGATATTCATCACGCCCCAAACAAGAGCAAGCCCATACGCACAAAGCGCAAAAACGGCACCAACAAATATTCCGTCAAGGATCACTTGAACATTAATAATTGGAGCCCAAACAAATAGTAGTTGGAGGTTATCAAGCATATTTTTTCCAGTAAGTTATGAAGAAGGGAAGGAAGTTCCTTCCCCTCAATTTTCAATCCAAAGAATTAGTATTTCACATTTCTTGGGTAAGCTAGATCAGAAAAAGTGGATACTAAGTTATAAGAACCATCAGCTCCAATTTGACGTAAAAACATCGGCTTCGCAATGTTGTTTCCGTCTGGACCAAATTTTACGTCTCCGTAAAAAGTCTGCATTTCAACACCGGCTATTGCATCTCTCACTGCTTTTTTATCAAAGGTATTTGCAGCTTCGAAAGCTTCTTTCCAAACATAAACAGCGGCGGAAGCTTGAGCTGACTGATATGGAACAGAAGAGTAGCTTGGATGAGCTGCTTTGAAGTCTCTATTCCAGTCTGCTGCCGACCCAAACATAGCGTCTTTTTTGTCTATACCTGGGACCCATTGTGTAGGACAAAGAAAACCAGTTGACGCATTAGGAAACTTCTCATGGACTTTTGCTGCCTCACAGTGCGTCATAGCGATGATTGGAACGTTAATTTTCATCTCATCAATTTGTCTTGCAGCAGTTGCAGCACCTTTTGAGTGGCCTGATACAATTAAAATGTCCGGTTTAAGAGCCTTAACTTTTGTCAATGTGGTTGACATATCCGAGAGATCTGCAGGAAGCTGATCATCTATAATCAGTTTCATACCATAGTCATTGATCATTTCCACCAATCCAGCTCTAATATCCATAGAGAATGGGTCACCTTCAAATGCCATAGCTACTCGCGCGTCACTTGCTGGTTTACCAATACTTTTCTTCTGGTCAGCTGCAAAATGCACCGCTCCGGGCAGATATAGGTCAGTAGTTGAAAGAACAGCAAACAGATACTTGTATCCTTGCGTAAACAATGATCGTGACGCTCCCTCAGCTTCAATCATTGGTACCCCAAATTTTTCTGAAACTGGCGCGATAGCCTTTGTCATACCAGAACTGTATGGTCCCAACATAAATTCCACACCATCTTGTTGTATTAACCGTTCTGCCAACTGAGCACCTCGGGCAGGTGTGGATTCATCGTCGTAATACTTGACGGTTAATTTATAGCTTTTACCGCCGACCATAACGCCGCCCGTTGAATTAATTCGATCTACTGCAAAGTCATAACCCCTTTGAGTGTGCAAACCATTCGTTGCATATTTACCAGTCAGCGAAAGCGCTGATCCAAGTGTTATAGTATCACCCTCAACACCGGCATTCGCTGAGCTAGAAAAACTAGTAGCAATTAGTGCAAAAGTAATAGCTGTAATGATTTTAAATTTTTTTAACATTTCATCCCTCCCTGGGTATTAAATATAGAGAATCTCATTATACGATATTTTTCTTTTGTACTAGCTTTATTTTTTATTTAGGAATTAAATACGATTATATTACATTTTATTACAGTAGGCCCGTCAATGAAGCTGAAAACTGCGGGGGAGTGAAGAAAATAAATTTAAACTAAGAATTCATTAATACCATGATGATAGACGCAGCTAAAAGAACGACAGCAAAAACTTCTTTATTACTAGGGCGCTCTTTAAAAAAGAAAAATGAAATTCCGAGTGCTATCAGAAGTTCAACTTGACCTACTGCCCTTACCGGCGCAACGGCATTAGCGGAAAAAGCGTAAAACCAGCAAGCCGTTGTAATCGCCCCAAAAACACCGACTAAATATGCTCTTCTCCATTCTATAAAACTACGGACCAACTGATCTGGAGCTTTAACCCATAGCCATATCCCCATAATAGTAGATTGAATTAGCACAGCTATTCCTCCAGTTAAACTGGCTCGCATTACTAAATCTGAACCTTCCAACGAGTCGGTTGCCGCCCTAAAAGCTACTGTGCAAAAACCTAGAAAAGCTCCACTGCCCAATCCAATTGCCGTCTGTCGTGTCCACAAAGACGTAAGTAAATTCGAAAAACCGATATCACTCTTAGACAAAGACAATAAGAAAACAGCTATAACACCCAAAAATATAGCAAGCCCAACTTCAAAACTAACAAAATATCCTAATATTAATGCCTCGAATATAGCTGCCATAAGTACTTCAGTCTTGGAGAATGCTACGCCTGCAGCAAATGACCTATGAGAAAAGAGCTTTATCAGGAGAACTGTAAAAATAATCTGCATTATCCCTGCAATGGTTACCCAAAAAAGATACTGTAAATTTATCGAAGGTATTGGTTGATTATAAAAATACGAATAAAAAGCTATCCATGCCCATGCAAATGGAATTGCATAGGAGAATCTTACATAACTAGCACCAAGATTTCCCAAGCGTTCCGTTAAGTTCTTTTGCTGAGCTGTTCGAAGACTTTGCGAAATTGCTGCTACTACCGTCACCCAAATCCAAGTTGACATAATATTTTAGAGATCCCTGTAATTATAATTGTATTTGAATTGAATAATCAAAAGTATTCAAGATAAATCGTAAAATTTTGACGATGTGGATTACAAAATAGTTTAATAGAGGTTAATGACTCCGTAAAAAAAAAGTATTAGAGTACTATTTTTATGTAAAGGCGTAAAATGACTAAACCATGTATAATTTGCGTAGCCATAACCGGGTCTGTGACAACTAAAGCGCATAACCCAGCAGTGCCAATATCGATTAGTGAACAAATCGAAAGTACTCAAGAAGCTTTTGAAGCTGGAGCCTCAATTGCCCACTGTCACGTCAGAAGCGACGAAGGGGCTCCTACATCCAGTCCAGAAAAGTTTTTATTGCTACGAGACGGTCTGGAAAAACATTGCCCAGGTATGATTGTTCAATTTTCAACCGGTGGAAGGTCGGGGGCTGACAAAGAAAGAGGCGGTATGCTGAGTTTGAAACCAGACATGGCTTCTCTCACCGTTGGATCAAATAATTTTCCAAATCGAGTTTATGAAAATGCACCTAGTCTTGTTGACTGGTTAGCCTCCGAAATGCTGAAATATAAGATAAAACCAGAAATTGAGGCTTTCGATCTTAGTCATATTCATCAAGCAGCAATAATGAATAAAGATGGAAGAATACCCGGAAAACTCTATATTCAGTTTGTTCTGGGGGTTAAAAACGCAATGCCAGTAGATAAGGATGTATTTGACTATTATATTAAAACTGTCAATCGTTTACTACCTGATGCGGAATGGTGTGCTGCAGGTATTGGGAAAAATCAACTGACTGTAAATGAGTGGTGTATCGCGAATGACGGACACACAAGAACCGGTTTTGAAGACAATGTAAAATTAGATAGAGATACTTTAGCAGACTCAAATGCTCATTTAGTAAGAAAGGCGGTGGAGCTCTGTGAAAAATATGATCGAAAGCCAGCTACTTGCGCAGAAGCAAGAAATATTCTTGGCCTTAGGAAGAACTTATAAAACCAAATTATAATGGTCCTTATAGTAAAATAAAATAACTAAAAATAACGACAGGTTTTTAACTGGCCTTTATAAAGTTTTGCTTTCGCATCTACCGCCTTAGCAGTCGTAATTAACCATTGCTTAGATTTATAGCTACCTCTTTTATATCCAGAAATTCCCTCATGATAAGCAAGGTATTGACGAAAGGCATCATTTTTAGAAATACCTAATGATTTACTCGCATTGTCCATATACCACCCAATAAAATCTACTGAATGTCCAAAATTTGCCCTGCTTGCAAATCTGATACCATTACTTTTTTTATACTCTCTCCACGTTCCATCCAAGGCCTGAGCGTACCCCTGAGCAGTAGATCTTCGTTGCCCTGGTATAAACCCAAATATCTTTTTTCGAGAAGTTCTAGCGTTCCGAGTAAAGCTACTTTCCTTCCAGATTGTTGCTAATTGGACATGTGCAGGAACACCCCATTTCTTTTCAACTTTTTTTAAAGGTCGGATCCATCCTCTATGCAACTTGAGCAGCGAACAAATATCACTTTTTTTGCTAGCGATTCTAGACATGGCATTTCCAGAGTTAGAAAAAGAAAATACCAAGAAGAATATTAATAAAAATCTACTGAATATAGTTAACACTTACCCTCGATACCTCACCTAAAGCTAAATACTATCTTTACATAAATAGATTATAGTTTGTCAAAATTATCTTTGATAACCAAATTAAATTATTTCAGTCAAAATACAATCGAATGTTAATAATAGTTTCACATCGATTGATTATTTTAATTTTTGTTTATAGTTATTTAAGCTCAACTATTACAAACGTAGAGTTGGGAGAGGAAATGAAACAATCCGTATTGATAGTAGGTGCTGGCCATGGTTTGAGCGCTTCGCTTGCCAAATTATGTTTCAGTCGTGAGATGTCAGTTAACCTTGCTGCTAGAGATCTATCTAAATTAAAGTCATTGCAGCTCGAAACGAACGCTCAGCTTCATGAATGTGACGCAAGTGAGATAGATCAAGTGTCACATCTTTTCAAAACGCTCGATGAAACTACAGGTATTCCGGAATTGGTTGTATATAATCCCTCAGCGCGAGTGAGAGGGCCAATAATTAACTTAAGTGCAAAGGATACATTGAAAGCCCTCAAAGTTACTTGTTTTGGGGCCTTCTTAGTCGCTCAACAAGCTGCCCAAAGAATGGAAAAAAGAGGAAGTGGCAGCATCTTTTTTACAGGAGCTTCTGCTGGGGTGAAGGGTTTTCCAAATTCATCTGTCTTCGCTATGGGTAAGTTTGGTCTAAGAGGGCTTGCTCAATCGCTGGCTAGAGAACTCCACCCTAAAAACATACACATAGGTCACTTTGTGATAGATGGAGGAATCAGTTCAAGGACACGAGAACCAATTGATGACAATATGTTAGACCCGGATATGATTGCAGAAGCTTATTTGCAATTTCATGAGCAACATAGAAGCTGTTGGGCCTGGGAATTAGAGCTAAGGCCTTGGATAGAAAAGTTTTAAAATTAAGTTATTAATTTATAGCTAGTTATAATCTGTTATTTAAAGCGTATTTATATTAAAAATACGCTTTAAATATTTTTACATATATATTTTATCACTTAGACCATAAATCAATATTGCAGAAACTATAGCAAAAATTGCTGGTGCGATATACCCTTCAGCGGTGTATTTCACGCCTTCTAATGTAGACGCATTTGAACTTGTAACGGTGATATAACCAGTTACCACTAATATACACGCCTGAATAAATATATAGACTAGGAAGACCCAAGCCCCGCCTAAGCCTGCAAACAAGAAATATATGCCAAGGAGCGTTGCAGCGGCAACAAATGTGCCAGCTATTCTAGTGGGTAATACCGCAGATTCGTGAATACCATATTTTGCCAACCAATCAACGGTAATAAATAACGTCTGATAAGTATACATACCAAAACCAGCAATCATCAATATATACAAAATTAAATAAATTATTCCATTAAATTCAGCAACCATTTTAAAACTTCCTTCCAAAAAATTTGATAATCAACCGTAACATTATATCCGAAAAAAACGAATTTAAAATTTTAAAGCAACTTGCAAATTATAAGGTCTGTAGCAACAATGACACTAGAGACTGAGATATTATAAGCAATTAATCATTAAGTGTATAATTTGATTGAGTAATGATAAAATTAAAAGGAGAAACAAATGAAACTTCGACTTCACCATATTAATCTTAGTACTGAAAACGTAGAACGTATGGATAAGTTTTATCAGGATGTACTTAAACTTGATAGGGACGCGACAGATGACCTACCAATCTTAGAAAAAAATAAAGGTTATAGTGGTGACGTCGCATTTGTTACAGATGGTTTGATACAAACTCATATAGCACAGAAAGATCAAATGGCAGGGTTTAATACTCAGCAGTTTGTTAATCCTGTGGAGCGCGGTCATATAGCCTATCGAACAGACGACATAGAAGAATTTAAAGCTCACCTCGATAAAAAGGGGGTTAAGTATGCTGATTGGGGAAATGCTGCGGTGAATGGTTGGCATCAAATATTTTTCTATGACCCTGACGGTAATATCATTGAAGTTCATTCTGTAGAAAATGAAAAGGAAGAATGGGAGAACTTAAGATATACGGAAGGTCGAAAACGTTAGCAAAAAAGTTTATAGATAAAAATCAGGCTAATTTCGAGGAACCACTAAAAAAATCTAAACTGAAGGAAAATAAATATAAAATCATAAGGCATAGAGTTAATGAGTTAAAAAAATTTACTTTTTATTTGATCATTGAGTTTAGTCTTTCCAGGATTATTTGATTAGCTTCATTAATGATACTCCGAACAAGTTCATCACAGCTCGGGTTGTCATTAATTAAACCAGCAACCATGCCGCATGACCACGCACCTGCGTCAACCTCCCCCTCAAGCATAACTTTGGGATATACACCAACAACTTCTTCAAAAATATCATCAAAAGCTATTTTACTTCCAAGCTCCTTCTCCAACTTCAAGACCTTTTCTACTGCCGGATTAACTAGAACTCTTTCAGTATTTCTCAAAGGACGCATTACTAGTCTTGTATCTAATTCTGAGGCATCAATAATTGCCTGCTTTACCTTTGCGTGTATTGGAGCCTCCTTTGTTACCATAAAACGAGTTCCCATATTAATACCGTCTGCACCCAATGAAAGTGCGCTTACTAAGCTCCGTCCATCCGCCATTCCACCTGATGCAACAAAAGGTACAGTTAGTTTTTCAGCCGCCAGAGGTAATAAAATAAAATTTGGTATATCATCTTCTCCGGGATGGCCCGCACATTCAAATCCATCAACAGAAACGGCATCACAGCCAATAGACTCAGCCTTTAAAGCATGCCGAACTGATGTACATTTATGAATCACTTTTATACCAGCACCTTTTAAGGCTGGTAAGTGTGCTTGCGGGTTTCGGCCAGCGGTTTCTACAATTTGCACTCCACCGTCAATTATAGCCTTAATATAACTAGGGTAATCCGGAGAGGAAACAGTTGGTAAAAATGTTAGATTTACGCCAATCGGCTTATCAGTCAAATCTTTACAACGCAAAATTTCATCTAATAGTGCTTGGGGTGATTTTTGAGTTAGTGCGGTTATGATACCTAAACCACCGGCGTTTGATACTGCCGCCGCCAATTCTGCAAACCCTACAAAATGCATCCCACCTTGTATAATTGGATATTCAATTTTGAATAATTCTGTTATTCGCGTTTTCATAATTCGATCCACTCTAAAATAAAGCAAAATTTACGCAGTATCATATTAAAATTAGAGTACAAGTGTTAATAGAAAACATTTAGTAGCCCGTTACCAGTAAATGCCGAGACAATCAAAGTTCCATTTTCTTATAAGAAACAAATAAACAATTAAGTTAGATACAGCGACCGCCATCAACTTCCATAGCAACCCCCGTAATCATGCTGGCTTCATCAGAGCACAAATAACAGGCTGCATTTCCAAGATCCTCTGGTGTAGAAAATCTTCCTATAGGAATAGTTGATAAAAACTTCTCTCTTATCTCAGGGGTATCTTCTCCCATGAATGCCTTCAGCAATGGTGTTTCACCCGCAACTGGATTCAAGGCGTTAACACGAACGTTAAAAGGAGCCAGCTCTACTGCCATAGCCTTAGTAGCTGTTATTACCCAGCCCTTAGATGCATTATACCAATTTAAATTTGGACGGGGCGAAATTCCAGCGGTAGAAGCCATATTTAATATAACACCAGATTTATTTAATTTCATGTGTGGTACAAAATTTATAGCTGACAAATAAATTGAACGTACATTAATATTTAGAACACGATCGAATTCCTCTTCACTAATAGTTTCCATTGGTGCAGGCAGGTGAGTAACACCAGCATTATTTACGATGATATCTAAATTCCCAAATTTCGAAAAAACTTTTTCAGAAAAACCTTTCATACTCACAGCATTAGACACATCTACTTCAAGCGCCGTCCCATTTATATCATTTGCTACTTTTTCAGCAGAACTCAAATTGATATCTGAAACGATTACTCGTGCGCCCTCCTCCGCAAATTTTTTACAGATCCCAATACCAAATCCAGAACCACCACCGGTTACAATTGCCACTTTATCTTTAAGTCTCATAACATTTCCTATATTAACTTTATTTATAGAATGACTTCTTAATTAGTCATTCATAGGAATTCTGCGTTCTACAATTCTTGCCATTATAGAAGCTCCTATCGGCAAAACTTCCTGATCTAAAACAAAGCTTGGATTATGCAAAGGTACTTTGCCGCCGTGTCCAACCCGGCAATACGCACCAGGCACCACTTTTAACATATCCGCAAAATCTTCAGACCCTGTTGCTGGCTCAGCTTTATCATCTATATTTTCTACTCCAACGATATCTGCTGCAGCTTTCATATATTCGTCAGACAAGTCGTCATCATTTGTCAGAACATCAAATATATTTCTCAGGTCAATCGAAACACTTACCCCGTATGCCTTGCCAAATCCCTCACATAGATCTTTCATTCTAGTTTCAACCATCTCATAAACAGCGTCGGAGAAATACCGGATTGTTCCTGCTAGATAAGCCGTTTCAGGAACAACATTATACGCTGCGCCTGCATGAATCTGGGTAACAGAAATTACACACGTTTCTAGAGGGGGAACATTTCTACTAACAATATTTTGTATTTGCCCCACTAAAGCGGATGCTATCACTAAAGAATCTTTCGATTGCTGTGGCATTGCGGCATGGCTGCCCACTCCTGTTACAGTAATATCAAAAAAAGAGGCTCCTGCCATGGCAGCACCCTTACAAATATCGACAGAATTTATTTTTCCATTGGGAGAATTATGCATTCCAAAAACTTCATCACATGGAAACTGATTGAATAACCCCTCAGATAACATTCCTCTAGCACCACCCAAACCTTCCTCTGCTGGCTGGAATATTAGGACAGCCGTTCCATCAAAGTCGCGTGTCTCTGCCAGATGTTTAGCTGCCCCGAGAAGCATAGTAGTGTGGCCATCATGACCACAGGCGTGCATAGCTCCAGGATTCTTTGAAGAATACGGTACACCCGAAATCTCATCAATTGGCAACGCATCCATATCTGCGCGAAGCCCTATTCTTCTATTTCCCTTCCCTTTACCATGGATAATTCCAACAACACCTGTTTTCGCAATTCCAGTATGCACTTCGTCCACTCCAAAGATTTCTAATTTCTCAGCTACGATTTTCGATGTTCGTTCTTCCTGAAAGCCAATCTCTGGATTTGCATGAAGATCTTCAAAAATTTCTGATAATTCTTTTTTACTTTTAGAAATTACTGGTAAGATTTTTATTGTCACTTAACACTCTCCGCTTAAAATAATGATTAATATCCATTAACAAATCTCTTTCTCAAGAATCTTTCTAAGTCTATATGCATTAGACTGATTTTCAATAGAAATATCATCATATCTAATAATTGAATTAGCTTTAACATCTTTCACCAATTTCGCTCCGGCTGAAAGGCCTAAAGGTAGAGCGCCCTGATGAACAGATATTGTACTTGGACGTATATCCCCTGATACAGTATACCCACCTTCTCCGTCTAATATTTCACCAATTTTTAAATCTCTTTTCGCTATTGTCACAACATCTGATAAAAATTCATTAGCCACACCAGTAGGTTCCTTTCTGATGCCAACGTTAGCTACCGATAAGCCAAGTTCTAATCCAATTAAATGCCAGCGCTTATAACTTGTAAAATATTTACCACTATCATCAGTTTGAACCTTGTATTCTTCAAAACAATTTTTTTGATAGTCATTTGCAGCTTTTAAATTTACCCAAACACCTTTTCGAATATCATAATCCAACATACCACCATTTGAATCCAAACTATTGATGACCTCCACAAAACCTGAACCGTTTAAAATACCACCATCCTGTCTTGGCCTCATTAGCATTGGTATCTCATCAATAGTTCCAGAGGGGTAGTTCAAACCATGAGGTGGAGCAAGCAAACCAGTTGCATTCGATATTGCAGAGGACTCGATTGCGGGTTTAGTTCCATCAAGAAAGGAATTAAACATTTTAGGATTAAGACGACCACGTTTTGCTTGTTCTTCAGATAAACCCCAATAATCCCAAATCGTATCTGGTGTTGAGTATCGGTATTCAGGATTCCATTTATGCCCTCGGCCAGCTGCAACAACCTCAAATCCACATACTCTAGCCCAGTCTACTAACTCACAAACCATTGCCGGTTGATCACCATAAGCCATCGAATAAATTACACCCGCATCCCTAGCTTTTTTAGCTAGCGACACTCCGCAAAGCGCATCTGATTCAACTGTCGCACTTATTACATCTTTTCCAGAGTCGAAGGCACTTATTATATGGTCAATAGCCGCGACAGGGTTTCCGGTACATTCTATAATAATATCTATCCGAGGTTCATTAATTAAATCAGTATAATTCTCTAAAATACACGTAGCTCCAGAAACTAAAGCTTGATCTAGAGAGATTGCATTATAAATCTCCGGCTTCCAACCTGCTAAATCCAAATTAGATTTGCATGCCTCAATATTTAGGTCAGCGATACCAACAACATGAATCCCTGGTAATCTAATAGCCTGGGAAGCGAACATTGTACCAAATTTACCAGCCCCAATCAAACCGATACGAATTGAATCCTTATTCTCATTTAAAGCTTTTAATTGGTTGAACAAACTCATCTATATATTATTCCATGATTTTTTAATAATAATCGAGTTCATTCAAGTAGTGTTGCGATGTGGTTTAGAGCGATTTCATAGCCAGCCACTCCAAAACCACAAATCACCCCATCTGCCCTTAGCGAAACAAACGACTTACGTCTAAATTCCTCACGCTTATGAATATTAGAAATATGAACTTCTAACACCTGACCCTTATAATTATTCAAGGCATCCAACATCGCCACTGAAGTATGACTAAAAGCTCCAGGATTTATAATAATACCATCAAAAATTTCTTCTGCCTTCTGAATTATTTCAACCAATTCACCTTCATGATTTGATTGGAAAAAATCAAGATCTAAGTCATTATTTTTTGCTATAAAACTACAGCTTTTCTCAATATCCTTTAGCGTCGCCTTACCATAAATTTCTGGCTGCCTTGTTCCCAATAAATTCAAATTTGGGCCGTTAATTATCTGAATTTTTTTTCTCATCAAATCGTTTCCTATACCACAAAGGACAAGCCACCCTGTGTAATCTGGCTTTCTAGACTTTTAATAGTTCCAATAATTATCATTAGGCAATAGCTTGTACAAAGAATCATTTTAAAATAGGAATATTGTTACAATAAAACTAGATAATTTTAGTTTACAGAAAGTATTCCATTAAAAATGTCTAAGTTGAAAATCGATTGGAAATGCAAAAACACTTGGAAGACCTCATCTTATAATACACTTTGGTGTTTGATAGGATGCTCTATCGGCGATTTTGGAACTATTCTTTTTTTTCAAATGTCAGACTATCAAGTCCCAGCACTTACGGTTATGAGTTTAGCTATTTTAAACGGTTTAATAACCTCAGTTATACTAGAAACAATAATTTTATCTCGCCAAATGATTTTATCAGTTGCACTCAAAACCGCACTTGGCATGTCCTTTATCTCAATGTTGGCAATGGAGATTTCAATGAATGCTACTGATTTAATTCTTGTGGGTGAAGCCAAACTAAATATTTGGGTTGTACCGATTATGCTTCTAGCGGGATTTATTACACCACTTCCATATAATTATTGGCGACTTAAGGTTCACGGTAGAGCTTGTCACTAGGAATTATAAGATGTTCTAACGAATGACCTTTATGATGTCTTCTGTCCGATAAGAAAAATCCAAGGCTGAATATTACCCGCTAAACCTTTTGACTTACCAGAATAACGGTTTACAATTTTTACGTTAATATTTTCTAGGAACGTAACTAGTTCGGCTTCACTATAGTAAGAGTAAAATCTTCCGATAGTATCACGCTCTGTTCCGTATCCTAACTTCATTCCCAAGCCTAAATAACCACTAGGAAGTAACATGTTTTTTATTTTTTCTAAGGTTTTTAAAAAGTCTTGCCGATTAATATGCAAAAGACTAAAACTTGCGTAAATACCATTAAAACGTAGGTCAGAATTCAACTCTTCAAATGTACACACCTCAGCGTTAACTTTGAACTTTTTATTAGCAAGTTCAACCATTTTTGACGAGGCATCAACTGCATAACATTTGAGCCCTTTTTTAATCATATAGGATGCTGCAGCTCCGTGACCACATCCTAAATCTAAAATTTTATTATTTCCTTTTAGCAATTCAACGAAATCTTTTAGATGCTTATTAGTAGTGAAGCCACCCATTTGAGAGTACTCCTCTACTTTTGCATCATAAACATCAATTGTTTCATAATCTATCATGGAAATTCCAAAGCCTTTTTTCAAAAACAGTCTTGACGTAGAATGATAAAATAGTGAGTTTAAAATAACAACGGCTTTTGATCCATTAATTGACAGTATCCTAAATATTGTATTCTTTACGAGCTGAAAGGAAATAACATGACCGATTGGGCAGAGTTTTTAGATATAAACCAAAATCGTTTTGAACAAGAACTCATGGAGTTTGTTCGAATTCCGTCCGTTTCGGCTTCCAGCAATTACTCTAAAGATGTCGAGAGAGCAGCGAGATGGGTCTGTAACCGTTTAAATAAGGGTGGTGTTGAAAATACTACCATAATGCCAACCGGTGGGCATCCGGTCGTTTATGGTGATTGGCTACATGCGGGGATCTCAAAGCCAACTGTATTAATCTATGGTCATTTTGATGTTCAGCCAGCAGAACCATTTGATTTATGGGATACACCACCGTTTGAACCAGAGATACGGAATGGCAAAATGTATGGTCGCGGGGTATCAGATGATAAAGGTGGCATGTTAATACCAATTATTTCTTTTGAAGCTATTATTAAAAGTCTTGGGAAAATGCCTGTAAATGTAAAATTTCTTTTTGAAGGCCAGGAAGAGATAGGATCTCCTCAATTGCCAGAATTTATAGCTAAGCATCGTAAGAAGTTTTCTTGCGATATGATCTTTTCAGCAGATGGACTCCAATGGACAGAGGACGAGCCAAATATCGTTTTAGGTTTAAAAGGTTTACTTGGGGTAGAAATTAAAGTTTCAGGACCTAAAGTTGATCAGCATTCTGGACTGCATGGAGGAGCAATTGCTAATCCTCTAATGGCAATCAGTCAGTTAGTTTCGTCAATGAAAGATCAAAATGGAAAGATTTTAATTAAACACTTTTATGATGATGTCGTTGAATTAACTACTGATGATAGAGATGAGATCGCTAAAGTCCCGTATAATGAGGAGGAATATATTTCCGAACTCGGTGTATCTGAACTTTTTGGGGAAGAAGGATATAGTACCCGAGAAAGATTATGGGCCCGTCCCACCCTGGACGTAAACGGCATATGGGGCGGTTATCAAGGACTAGGTTCAAAAACTGTCCATCCCTCTGAAGCCAGCGTTAAAATAACATTTAGACTAGTAGCAAATCAAGATCCCGAAAAGATATTTGAACTAGTTAAAGATCATGTGGAAAGATATACACCTGCCGGCACTACTTCTATAGTACAAAAGTTAGCGGGAGGCGGTAACCCATTTCTAATGCCAAAGAGCCATAATGCGAGTAAAATCGCCAAAGATATACTGGCAGAGGTTTATCAAAAAGAGCCTTACGAAACCCGCTTAGGTGGTTCCATACCAATAATGACAAT
>JBMYRX010000003.1:0-69030 GCA_049602715.1 Paracoccaceae bacterium
AGTTCTGCTTCCATACCATCTGCTCTTTTACTTTTTCCATCAATCTATGGAAATCACTATTATGTTATAGCTTCAATATCGCTATTTTTTTTTAAAAAAAAAGTATTTTTTTAAAAATCAATCATTAATCGGCGGATATCCGCCGGAAGCCTTAAAACTTTCCCTTCAAGCCCGACGTAAAGTATTGTCACCGTAGCTTTAAAGATTAACTTCTCTTTCAAGAAGATATCCTGGCCAAGAATGAGTCTAACAGGACCACAACTCATAAGCCTAGTCCGAATTAATAAAACATTATCATATTTTGCTGCAGCAAGATATTCAGCCTCAATTTTTCTAACTACAAAAATATTGCCGTACTTTACCTTGAGTTGGTTTTGATTAATACCAAGCTCTCTTAACCACTCACTCCGAGCCCGTTCAATAAATTTTAGATAATTCGCGTAATACACTAACCCAGCTAAATCAGTATCCTCATAATAAACCCGACAGCTAAATTCATGATATTTACTAAGCATAGATCAATTACTTCCAAGAAACCTTTATTAGATTATTTAAAAAAAAGATTATCAACTTGTTTAGGCATTTCTAATTTTAAATGCTCCCACGCATTTTTAGTAATCATTCTTCCCCTTGGAGTCCGCTGTAAGAGTCCTTTTTGCAGTAGATAAGGCTCTATAACCTCTTCGATTGCATCACGGCTTTCTGCCAAGGCTGCTGCTAAAGTCTCAATTCCAACAGGACCCCCATTATAACCTTGAGCTATAATTTTCAGGTAACGCCTATCTGCCTCATCCAAACCATGATCATCCACCCCAAGCCTTGTTAAAGAGTTGTCAGCCATCTCATACGAGATACTAGAATCTCCTGATACCACAACAAAATCTATGACCCTTCTTAACAATCTATTTGCAATTCTTGGTGTACCTCTACCACGCTCAGATATCTCCCTTGCGCCATCCTTCTCGATTGGCATATCCAGAAGGCGAGCTCCTCGTAATATTATTTCGTTCAATTCATCTGTAGAATAAAACTGTAGGCGAATAGGAATACCAAATCTATCACGTAACGGTGTAGTAAGTAATCCTAAACGGGTTGTTGCACCCACTAAGGTGAATGGCTCCAACTCTATTCGAACGGTTCGAGCCGACGGCCCTTCACCAATTACTAAATCCAGTTGAAAGTCCTCTAACGCCGGATATAGTATTTCTTCCACTACGGGATTTAGCCGATGTATCTCATCAATGAATAATACATCATTTTTTTCTAGATTGGTTAAAATAGCTGCTAGATCACCCGCCTTAGCTAAAACTGGTCCAGAAGTTAATTTAAAATTTACACCTAATTCCCGCGCAATTATTTGTGCCAGAGTAGTCTTTCCCAACCCAGGTGGCCCATGAAATAATGTATGATCCATAGCTACATTTCTTTTTATAGCACTATCAATAAATACTCTTAAATTGTCTCTAGCTTCTTTCTGGCCTATAAAGTCAGCCAATTTTTGTGGGCGTAACGCTCTATCTGCATCCTCCAATTGTATCTCTGAACTTGTGCTCACATTCTCTTGATCAATTGAAGTCATATTTTTAATTTTCCACTTTTTTTCAACTTTAGTTTACTTAACTATTTGATCCCAAAAAAGTCAAAGCAGCTTTTATTACTATAGGTGTTTCATGTATTTCTGTTTGTTCAATAGCGTTCGCTGTTGCTCGAGCTGCATCACCGTGCGAATAACCCAAATTTATTAAAGCGGATAAGACTTCTGCCTGAACATTAGCACTATTTTTACTCTTTGAAAAAGTGGGTAGATTACCATCCATTGGGTCAATTACTGTATCATAATCTGAAATATTCACTCCCCCAAGAGATATCATCGACGACGCTTTTTCTTTCAATTCTATAACAACTCTTTGTGCAGTTTTTGGTCCAACCCCTTTAGCGGCCTTTATTGAGGTGTAGTCTCCCATTGAAATTGCCCTAGTAACTCCCTCAGAGCCAAGAGTTCCTAAAATAGCCATCGATGCTTTTGCACCTATCCCCTGCACTGTCATAAGTAACCTATGCCATTCTTTTTCTACAATACTTGTGAAGCCGTAAAGCTGAAGTATATCCTCTTTTACGAGAAGGTCAGTGTAAAGCGAAACTATTTCTCCACTACTCGGAAGTGATGCAAGCGTTCTCTCAGAACAATAGACTGCGTAACCAACACCGTTAACGTCTATAATAACATGATCATTAGTTCGTGAATCAACTCTTCCTGTTAATTTTCCTATCAATTTTTTTTCCTATTTTACAGACGAAACAATTTTAGATTTTCTTCCAAGAAAAAATGCGTGACACATAGCAATTGCTAAAGCGTCTGCAGCATCTGCCCCGAAAACTTCTACTTTGGGCAGCTGTAATTTGACCATAGCCTCAACCTGTTTTTTATTCGCATGTCCCACTCCAACTACGGACTTTTTAATAGTATTTGGCGCATACTCTCCAATCTCCAAACCAGCTAAAGCTGGCGCTAACATCGCAACGCCTCTAGCTTGACCTAATTTAATACTATTTTCACCATCTTTATTTACAAATGTTTTTTCAATCGCTGCTCTCTCTGGTTTATATTTCTTTATAATAAAATTTAAATCTTCAAACAAACTCACTAATCGCTTAGACAAATCTGATCCTTGAGATTTACACACACCATTAGCGACATGAGTCAAACGCGAACCATTTGAGTCAATAATCCCCCAACCCAAATTTCGAAGACCTGGATCAATTCCCAAAACTCTCATACCAAACCACCTCTAAACTCTTAAACGGCTAGCACGAAATATTAAAACTTGCAAAGTTAACAAATTTATAGTTTTTTATTTCAAACTTTAAAGATTAGTTTTTCCAAAAAGTTAAAAGCTATACGCCTTTGCTCAGTGTCAGCGTCGTCCAACCCTCTAGTGATATTTTATTAACCACCCTAAAGTTTTTTTCAACATATACTTTTAAAACCTCTTCATGTTGTTCATTCAGTATACCCGATAATATAATTATACCGCCAGCCGAACAACTTTTACAAAAATCATCTGCCAGGCTGATAAGTGGGTTTTTTAAAATATTAGCTAAAATTAAATCAAACGGCGCTCTATTACGCAGGCCCGTATGGTTTAAACCATCTGCATTAATACATTTTATATTATTTTGTAACTCATTTGCGACAAGATTTGTTTGAGCTACTTCGACTGCAGTTAGATCCACATCACTGGCAACTATATAGCTATTCCAAGTTTTACCAGCTGCCATAGCTAAAACACCAGTTCCACAACCAATATCTATAATATTTTTTGGATGATAACCATTAATGATCAGCTCATTAATGGCAAGTAAACATCCTCTAGTAGTTCCATGATGCCCTGTACCAAATGCCATAGAGGCTTCGATTAGTAAACCAATAGAACCTTTAGGAACCTTACTCGAATCGTGTTTCCCATATACAAAAAAACGTCCCGCTGTAATGGGATGAAGATCTCGTTGAACATGAGCCACCCAATCTTGATCAGGGACATCTGAAAAAATGAAAGAACTTGACCCATAAGAAGCGCTCAATAGCGATAATGCAATTTCATCAGGCTTATCTATATAATATCCGGCAATCTCCCAAGTGTTTGAGCCATCTTCAATTTCGAAAACACCTATACCCACCGGTAACGGCAATATCGTTTCCATAACTTTACTGAAATTTTGTGCGTGGCTTTTACCTTTGATAGTAGTAAAAGCAGTATAGCTTTTCACTATGCATTTACCCCAACAGAGCACGAAACACCCGTACCGCCCATTCCACAGTAGCCATTTGGATTTTTGGCTAAATATTGTTGGTGATAATCCTCCGCAAAATAAAATATACTTGCCTGTAATATTTCTGTAGTTATTTCTCCAAAGCCATTCAATCTCAGAGCATCATCATAAGTGGATTTAGTTTGTTCAGCGGTTATCTTTTGTTTCTCATCTAAATAATAGATTCCACTGCGATACTGTGTTCCCAAATCATTACCCTGACGCATGCCCTGGGTTGGATTATGTGATTCCCAAAAAATCCATAATAATTCGTCATAAGAAATCTTTTGGGGATCAAAGACAACTCTTACTACCTCATTGTGTCCAGTCAAACCTGTACACACTTCTTCATAAGTGGGATTTTGCGTATAGCCGGAGGCATACCCAACCATAGTTAAGTATATACCGTCCAATTGCCAGAAGAGTCTTTCTACTCCCCAGAAACAACCCATTCCAAAAATTGCTACTTCCATTCCCCCTGGGACTGTGAGGTTTAATGGCCGACCATTGATATAGTGGTACTCAGCTGTAAGCAATTCTTCTTTTCTACCCTTTAAGGCACTTTCTGAGGTAACCATCTCAGCTTTATTTTCTCCAAAGAACATATATTTCATCCCTCCAGTCCTTTAATCTGATATTCAGTTATAACTGTAATCTAAGTTTGAGTAAATTTTAAAATTGTTTCGTGGCCTTTCAATGGGTTTTTAGGAATTAAAAAAGCCAGAATTAGAGATACAAAAGCCATTAATGCAGCTAGTAAGAAAATCCCTGTAGGAAATACTACCCAAACGTAACCAAGAAAAGCAGGTAAAAATACAGCTGGAATATGGTTTATAGTAAAAGCTACAGCGACTGATGGTGCTATGTCTTCGGGATCAGCAATTTTTTGGAAATAAGTTTTTACTGCGAACGACATAGCAAAAAATAAATGGTTTAGGACAAATAAAGCGATACCAACAGAAACTCCCCAATCAAAAAAATAAATACCAGCATAGGCTAGAAATATTATTACCAATCCAATGTACTCTAGAATTAAAATTCTCCTTTCTCCAAAAATACTAATCATTTGACCAACGATTGGAGAAAATGCCATTGTCCCAATAAAATTCACTAAAAATAAAAGTGTAATTTCGTGTACCTGAAAGTTGAATCTCTCTACCATCATAAAAGCCGCAAACACTAAAAAAATTTGTCTCCTAGCGCCAGACATGACTTGTAATGCATAGTACAACCAATACCTTTTTCTAACAATCATACCTCTAGATTTACTATGAATAGTATCAATCCGGGGATAAAAGAGAATACAGATTAAAGCTATTACTACCGTTAATAATCCCGAGCTTAGATAAACAAATGAGAATGAAAGGTTAAACGCCTTCCAAGTTACTACCAGAGTAGTGTAAGCTATCAGAGAGGAAAGGGAGCCTACAGCTGCTATCCAGCCAAGTGTTTGAGGAGCCATTCGTTTATCAATCCATTGCAATTGAATAGATTGGTTTGCTGCCTCGAAGTAATGAAACCCAACTGATGCAAGAAATGTTAATACTATAACACCACCAAAACTAGGAAAATATGCTGTCAACCCACTTGCTAAACCTAGTAATATCAATGCCAAAGGTGCTAGTAATTGCTCATTTAAGTAAATTAATAAAAAAATGACTCCAACTGAAAGTAGTCCTGGGATTTCTCTAATTGTGTGCAACCAACCAATTTCAACACCAGTAAATCCAACTATTTCAATCACAAAGTTATTTAAGAGAGCCATCCATACTGAGAATGAAATAGGCATTGCAAATGCCATTAGAGCTAGTAAAAATACTGGCCGCCGCAAAAAATTTAAGCGGTTCGCATCATCTAGGCTTATTCTATTATTATAGTAGCCGAAAGCCATGACACATCACTATAGATTAAACTCCTAGACAGCGATTATAAAAATTAGCTAAATCTTCTGAGCACTAATCTTTTAGAAAAGTTAGAGTACCTTAATTTTGAGCATAATACTCGATAACCAGATTTGGTTCCATAATAACTGGATATGGTATATCACTAAGCCCCGGAGTTCTTACAAAAGTAGCAGTCATTTTACTTTGGTCTACCTCTAGGTACTCTGGAACTTCTCTTTCGGGTAATTGAGCAGACTCTAATACTATATTAAGTTGTTTTGAACGCGTCCTTACTTCGATTATATCGCCGTCTTTAACAGTGTAAGACGGGATATTAACTCTCTTACCGTTGACCAAAAGATGACCGTGGTTAACAAACTGACGAGCTGCAAAAACTGTCGGTACGAATTTTGCTCGATAGGCAATCGCATCTAACCTTCTTTCAAGAAGTCCTACAAGGTTTTCTCCTGTATCGCCCTTTACTCTTTCTGCCTCACGAAATATTCGGCGAAATTGCTTTTCAGTAAGATCACCATAATAACCTTTTAACTTTTGTTTTGCCCTTAACTGTAAACCAAAATCGGAAAGCTTTCCCTTACGCCTTTGTCCATGCTGTCCTGGGCCATATTCTCTACGATTTACTGGTGACTTTGGTCGACCCCAGATGTTCTCTCCCATCCTACGGTCTATTTTATACTTGGCAGACGTGCGTTTGGTCACGGCTGATCTCCTTCCCTATGATATTAGACTATAATTACGTCTTTTGAAGGGCGTTGTCCTCTGAGCTAACTCCGACAGGGTTCCTCTTGCGAGGTCCGCCAACACCAATTGAAGCGCTTATACATCCACACCAATAATTGTCAATCCAGAATCGCTTATTTATTCTCACCAAACCTTTAATGTTAAACATTTTCTCCCCAGCCACCACCTCCTGGTGTCAGCATTTCGAAAGCATCGCCACAATTCAAATCTACTTCAGTATTTCCAGGCTGTAATTCACGCGTTCCATCAGATCTAATTACTGTATCTTTTCCTACCAACCCTGGTTTTCCACCTTTAACACCGAAAGGTGGTACAATGCGATGTGAACATAAAGTTGTAACTTTAACTTTTTCTAGGAATTTTAAGACGCGATGAATACCATCTCCCCCTCGCCATTGACCATTTCCACCAGATCCTCCTCTAATAGAGAAAGTTTCCAAACGAACAGGAAAACGACTTTCCAAAACTTCTGGATCTGTCATCAAAGTATTCGTCATATGAACCTGAATCCCAGAAGCACCGTTAAAATTTGGTCCAGCACCGCTTCCTCCAGCAATCGTTTCATAATTTTGAAATTCACTATTTCCCCAAACAAAATTATTCATTGTGGCTTGAGATCCGGCCATTACTCCCAATGCACCAAACAGACAATCACACATATTTTGACTAACTTCGGTATTCCCGGCAATAACTGCCGCGGGGTATTTCGGGTTTATCATGGTCCCCTCAGGTGCAATTATTTCTAGAGGCTTCAGGCAACCTTCATTTAAAGGAATCTCTGCTCCTACTAGTGTTCGAAAAACATATAGAACCACCGCATTGCATATAGATCGCGGCGCGTTGTAGTTGTTGTCTCCTTGAAGAGATGTTCCAGTAAAATCTATTACCGCCGAACCGACTTTCCGATCAACTCTGACCTGCACTTTTATCTTTTGATTAAAGTCCATTGGGTAGATAAAATTTCCATCTTTTAGTTTGCCGACCGCTCGCCTCACCGATGCTTCCGCATTGTCCTGTACGTGAGCCATATAGGCGTGCACGGTATCAGTACCAAAATTTTGGATCATCCTTCTAACTTCTCTAATACCCGTCTCATTAGCAGCTATTTGAGCTTCTAAATCTTTTATATTCTGATCGATATTTCGACACGGAAATTTACCAGAAGCAAGCAGATCACGCGTCTCTTGAAGTCTGAAATTTCCCTTGCTAACTATTTTAAAATTATCGATCACTACTCCTTCTTCATCAATTGTTTTACTATCTGGTGGGGCAGAACCAGGTGTTCTACCTCCAATATCCGCATGATGACCTCTTGACCCTACAAAAAAAAGTATTTCATTAAAATCCACAGAAAAAACTGGTGTTATGACTGTCACATCTGGTAAATGAGTTCCTCCATTAAAAGGAGCATTCAAAACGAAAGAGTCACCAGGTTCAATTTTTCCCTTGTTAAGTTGTTCCACCTTTCGAACGGCATCTGACATAGAACCTAGATGCACAGGTACATGAGGCGCATTTGCTACTAAATTACCAGATGAGTCGAACAGTGCACATGAAAAATCAAGACGCTCTTTTATATTTACGGAGTAAGCTGTATTGGCCAGTGTCGACCCCATTTGTTCGGCAATAGACATAAAAAGATTATTAAATATCTCAAGCATTATTGGATCCGCTTTTGTACCCAATGCGTGCTCATTTTGTTTTTCCTTTTTCCTTTCCAAAATTAAATTTCCAAGATCATCAATACACCCGGACCATTCATCTTCGATTACTGTCGTCCCTGTGGCCTCCATAATTACACAAGGCCCGTTCAAAACCTGAGAACTTACTAATGTTTCTCGGTCAAACAATGGAACCTTACCGTAGTCGCTTAAAGGAATATCTTTAACTCTCTTTCCCTTAATTTTTGTTTTTCTTTTCCTTTTTTCTACATATTGCTTACTTCTCCCGATTGCTTCTGTTCCAAGTACTTCAATTATAAGATCATCGACTGGCGAGAAGAAACCAAACCTCTTTAGATGGTTTTTTTTAAACTCAGCTCTCATTTTTTCAGGGCTATCAAAACTGACTTCTAGACTTTGATGCGATCCAGAATACTTCAGATAAGCTTTTGCAACTACAAAGATATCTTTCCTATCTAAACCTTGCGAAGCAACGTGATCGACGACTCTTCTTGACATTTTCTCAATGACTGCACGCGCTTTTTTTTCTGACTCTAAACTCATATCAAATTGCTGTTCTTCCAGAGCCCTTATGTCAGCTAGTCCCATCCCATACGCTGATAGTACACCAGAATATGGATGTAAAAATACTCTCTTCATGCCTAATGCATCAGCAACTGCGCAGGCGTGTTGTCCTCCAGCCCCACCAAAACAATTCAATGTATACTCGGTAATATTATAACCTTTCTCCACACTAATTTTCTTTATAGCACGTGCCATATTTTGAATTGCAATACTTAGAAAGCCTTTTGCTGTTTCTTCTGGGCTTAAAGGTTTTAATTTAGTTTGCTTGGATATGTGATCTGCCAATTCCTTAAATTTTTCAGTTACTAAATTCTTGTCCAAGGGCTCGTCAGCATTCGGTCCAAAAATTTTCGGAAAACAATCTGGATTAAGCTTCCCCAACATTATGTTACAATCTGTGACCGTAAGTGGTCCTCCTCGACGATACGCTGCTGGTCCAGGATTAGCACCCGCGCTCTCCGGTCCCACTTGGTATCGACCATCTTTGAAACTTAAAATAGAACCGCCGCCAGCTGCAACCGTGTGAATGCTCATCATAGGTGCCCGCATTCTAACTCCAGCCACTTCTGTTTCAAAAGACCTCTCATAATTTCCAGAAAAGTGGCAAACATCTGTTGATGTTCCGCCCATATCAAACCCAATCAATTTTGTAATTCCAGCCTGTTCAGCCGTCTTAACCATCCCGACAACTCCGCCAGCCGGGCCTGATAAAATTGCGTCTTTTCCTTGAAAGCTATCAGCATTTACCAAACCCCCAGAGCTCTGCATAAAAAATAACTTTTTTTGTTTGAGTTCATCTGGATTAACTTCTGAGGATATTTTTTTGACATAACGCCTTAATATTGGAGATAGGTACGCATCTACAACCGCGGTATCTCCCCTGCTAACTAGTTTTATTAATTTAGACACACCTGCGCTCGTAGAAATTTGCGAAAAACCAATTTGTTTTGCTATTTTTGCTATTTTCTTCTCGTGACTAGTATTCAAATACGAATGTATAAAAGCGACTGCTAGGGATCTATACCCTTCATTAAATTTTTTGCTCAAAATTTCTTTCGCAAGGTTTGTATCTAATTTGTTAACCTCTTGGCCTTTTGAATCCAAACGCCCTGGGATTTCTATTACTTCATCATATATCGAAACCTGTTTCTTAATTTCCAGATCAAAAAGCTTTGGCCGATTCTGATATCCAACTTTTAGTAAATCTTTTAAACCTTTATTTATTAGTAAAAGCGTCCTTTCACCCTTACGTTCAAGCAGCGCGTTTGTGGCTACTGTAGTCCCCATTTTTATAGAGTTTATTTTATTATTTGGAATTTCTTCTGCTTTGTTTAAGCCTAAAAACGATCTGATACCCTCTAAGGCTGCATCATCATAATGTTCAGGGTTTTCTGATAATAATTTAGAGGTTTTTATTAAACCACTTGGACCCTTTGCTACTATATCCGTAAACGTACCACCTCTATCTATCCAAAAGTCCCATTTACCATTAGATGTGTTTGTTTTTATTGACATTTAGTTTTAACCTTTAATTGGAAACTCAGATCCCACTTTTTTTATTTTCAATAGTTTTATATTATCTTAAAAACCACCTACGGAACACCTTAATTTAATTTTTTTCTACTATAATCAAATCACCTACACGCAAGCAATATTGCAAAGGTTTGCTTGAAATATAATAGCGTACTTTTAAGGCTCTTTTCTCAATAAACGTATATTTTACGTTATAATTGAAACAATACGGAACTTACTTCTTTAAACTCTGTTAAACTCCATGCCATGTCTCTTAAAAATCATCAAATTAGTAATGTATTTCTTCCTATAGCACTATCCAAAACGACCATGCTTATTGACTATATATGGATTCCCTGTGAAAACGTCCGAACATTCCCTATTATTACTGCTTAGCTTCAATAACTGCATTTTTGCTTTAATAGGCTTAAGATTATTACCAAATAAGCTAATTACTTTTCGTTAACTTATATATAGAATAAAAATCTAGAATAGGTATAATCCATAACAATGAGCTCACAAGAAAAACATTTTTCGAAAAAAATTAATTTTCAAGTGGCAGCTTTGTGTTTTAAGCTTTCCGATATTAACAAAGTTGAAGTTCTACTAGTAACTAGCCGTAGGTCAAAGAGGTGGGTGATTCCAAAAGGTTGGCCTATAAAAGGGTTGAAAGCCCACAAGGCTGCAGAGCAAGAAGCCTTGGAGGAAGCTGGAGCTGTAGGGAATATATTAGATTTTTGTATTGGAAAATATTCATACCTTAAAGAACTAAACAATAAATACATACCCTGTGAGGTAAAAGTATATCCACTAAACGTAATCGAGCTTATCGAGGACTACAAAGAAAGAGAACAAAGAACTCGGACGTGGGTCTCTCTTAAGTTCGCTTCAGAGAATGTTTTGGAACCTGAGTTAAAACGGATTTTAAAAAATTTTAACCCTAAAATGCTTTTGAACTCAAATTATTTAAAATAAATCAATTTATTTCACTTGCATCGCGTAAATTGAGTATTATCTATTAGTAATAAAAGTTATCTAGAGAAACTAATGATAAAATATACCCTAGAATGCAAAAATAATCATAAGTTTGAGAGCTGGTTTCAGTCATTTGATGCTTTCGAGAAGGTTCTTGCATCGGGTCATATATCCTGTTCAACTTGCGGAACTAGTGATGTTTCTAAATCGATAATGGCCCCCAATATCGGAGCTAAAAGTAATTCAAAGTCTAATCAAAAAAATAAAGAAAAAGAAGTATCACTATCAAATCCGTCAACGGCTACCGAGAAAGCCATAAAAGAGTTCCGAAAACATTTGGAAAAAAATTCAGAAAATGTTGGACCAAAATTTGCAACTGAAGCACGGAAAATGCATTTAGGTGAAGTTCCCGAACGTTCGATTTATGGTGAATCAACTGTAAAGGAAGCCAAAGATTTAATTGACGACGGAATAAGCGTAGTGCCCTTACCTTTTATTTCTAGTAGAAAAACTAATTAGAAAACTAGTTAAAAGAGCAACATCTTCTAATTAATATAAGAATCAAGGCCGATAAACCGACAAATACTTGCCCTTTCAAACTATAGGAACTAATTAGCCTACTGTTTAAACCAGTTTGATGGACTACACATGCCAATACTAGTTATGAAATTTGGAGGCACATCGGTCGCCTCAACAGAATTAATTAAAAAAGCTGCAGAACGTGTAAAAGTAGAGGTTTTGCGGGGTTATGAAGTAATTGTAATAGTATCCGCTATGGCTGGAAGAACAAATGAACTCATAAAATGGGTAAATGATACTTCAATAATGTATGATGCCCGTGAGTATGATAGTGTAGTTTCTTCTGGAGAACAAATTACCTCAGGTCTAATGGCACTGACTCTACAGGAGTTAGATGTTCCAGCTAGAAGCTGGCAGGGTTGGCAAGTTCCTTTAAAAACCACAGGAAATCATGGCGCGGCGCGAATAGAAGAGATTCCAACCGACAACATAATGAAGAAATTTTCCGAAGGTATGAAAGTTGCAGTAATCGCAGGTTTCCAGGGCATCTCATACGATCAAAGAATAACTACCCTCGGGAGAGGTGGTTCAGATACTACAGCAGTTGCATTTGCGGCAGCCTTCGGCGCAAAGCGCTGCGATATCTATACCGATGTAAACGGTGTATACACTACTGATCCAAGGATTTGTAGCAAAGCCCGTAAATTAGACCAAATATCATATGAAGAAATGTTAGAGCTAGCCTCCTTGGGTGCAAAAGTTCTTCAGACAAGGTCGGTTGAATTAGCTATGAGATTCGAAGTTCCTTTAAGGGTACTCTCTAGCTTCGAGTTGGCAACAGAAAAATCAGGTACAATAGTTTGTAAGGAGGAAGACGTAGTGGAAAAAAATGTTGTAGCAGGGGTAGCTTTTTCAAGAGATGAAGCAAAAATGACCCTAGTTTCAGTTGCGGACAGACCAGGAATTGCCGCAGCCATCTTTGGGCCTCTTTCAGAATCTGGCGTGAATGTTGATATGATTGTACAAAATATTTCAGATGAAGGGCTAACTGATATGACTTTTTCTTGCCCTGTAGAAGAGGTGGATAGAGCTAGAAAAGCAATTAAATATAATAAAGACTCTAGTGACTTGGTTTTTGAAGATTTAGTTGTAGATACGAATGTTTCTAAGGTGTCAGTAGTTGGTATCGGTATGCGTTCCCATGCTGGCGTTGCGGCTCAAATGTTTAATGCTCTTAAGGAGGAAAATATAAATATAAAAGTAATAACGACCTCTGAAATAAAAATATCGGTCTTAATCGATAGAAAATATCTTGAGCTAGCTGTACAAGCACTTCATGATACTTTTGAGTTAGAAAACTAACTTAAAAACCGATTATTTCGAATTAAACATTACACCCGGATTCATAATTCCTTTTGGATCAAAAGATTGTTTTAATAACTCCATTAATTCAAGCTTTACTGGCTCAGAGTATTTTTTTAATTCCTTAACTTTTAAACGACCTATCCCATGCTCAGCAGAGAAGGACCCGCCCATATCATTTACTATGTCATACAAAATGCTTTTAACCTTTTCTCTGTCTTTTTCCCTATCGTTTCGAGCTTCTCCCAACAATGGGAAAACATTATAATGTAAATTACCGTCGCCGATATGCCCAAAGCAGTTAATACGAAACTCTCCAACTCTAGATATACTTTTTCCTGCCCTGGATATAAACTCAGGAATCAAGCTAATAGGAAAAGAGATGTCAGAGGAAGAGATAGCACCCACCCTATGATTTGCTTCAGGAATACTTTCCCTTACCCTCCAAAAGTCATCTCTTTGACTTATAGATTGAGATATTACTCCATCCATGACTAACTCTCTCTCATAAGCCTCCGCAAAAAGTTCTTCTAAGGCAGTTTGAGCGAAATCTTTTTGGTTACAGCTCACATCTAATAATACCATCCATTCAGGATTATGAGAAAATGGCGACTTTATCTCTGGGCCAACCTCTTCTAAAAAATCTAGTCCTACATTACTGATCAATTCAAATGCTGATAATTGATCATCTAATCTATCTCGACAAATCTCAAATAATTCGATTGCTGTACTTGGGTCTTTCACTACTAAAAAGGCAGAAGCCTGACTCTGGGGTTTAGAAAATAATTTTAAGCTAGCAGCAGTTATAATTCCTAAAGTTCCTTCCGAACCAATAAAGATATTTTTTAAATCATATCCGGTATTATCTTTTCTAAGACGTGAAAGGCCATTAAATACTTTGCCATTGGGCATCACTGCCTCTATTCCTAAACACAAATCACGCATGTTTCCATACTTAACTACGTTAATCCCACCGGCATTTGTTGCTAAATTTCCACCAATTCTAGCAGAGCCCTCAGACGCCAAAGACAGTGGAAATATTTTATTTAAAGAAGTTGCCACATCCTGAATATTTCTAAGAATTACTCCGGCTTCCGCAATTAAGATATTTTCTGATGGCCAAACATCTCTAATCTTATTCATCCTTTCCAAGGATAAGATAACTGGTTTCGGTCCATTAGAAAGAATCTGCCCTCCTACCAACCCTGTTCCACCACCATAGGGTATTATGCCTATGTTAGCCTCTAAGCATATCCGGACGATTTTTGAAACATCCTCCACATTATCAGGCGCCAACAACAACCCTTCAATACCAAAATGTCTACCCCGTGGCTCTTCTAAGTACTGTTGTGAAAACTCTTTAAAAGTATCTGAAGATAAGTTTTCTCTCAGTTTTTTTTCTATTTTGTCGCTTAATGGGTTCAGCATATCTTTAGGCTCTACATCTAATTTGAAATAAAAGTTCTAATAAGTCACGGTTAATACATAAACCAATTAATATAAACTCTTTATTTTTTAACGAACACCCGTCTTACCCCTGCGATCTGATCTAAGGCAGGAATACAATACATGATTACGCCACCGCCCATTTATTTGAAGGTAACTTTGAGCAACTCCTTCATATTTGAAATTAGATATTTCTAAAACTTTTCTAGACGCTATATTTTCTGGTAAGCAAGCTGCTTCCAACCGACTCAAGTCAAGTGATTCAAATGCATAATGTACTAAAGCTCCAATTGACTCTCTCATAAAGCCATTCCGTGCAAAGGTTTGGCCAATCCAATAACCCAATGTACCAGCTTGGGCCGGACCTCTCCGAATATTATCAAGAGTAATTGCCCCCAAGAGAGCCCCACTATTTCTTTCAAACATAAATACCGGTAAAGCTGTTTTATCTCTTATAGACTTTTTTGCCCAATACACTCGATTAAGAAAATTTTTCTTAGATAAGTGATCTTCTGACCAAGAAGGCTCCCACGGCTCTAAGAACTCAATACTTTTTGTCCGTAAAGCCAGCCAAGATTCAAAATCGCTCTGAATCGGAGGTCTTAACAACATTCGTTCAGTTTCAATATTTATTTGCCGAGTAAGCTTAAGCATTTCTTAATTCATTCTATCAAGAATTTCGTTATAGTCCTTAGATTTTCTAACTGGGCCATAGGCAGTCACAGCCAGTCGTTTATTTGATATTAGACTTTCAGAAAAGGCTTTGACGTTATCTACGCTAACATTATCAATTTTCTCAATTGTATCCACGAGATTGGGTACAACTCCCCAAATACTTACTAGCCTTGCAAGCCTTTCTGCACGAGAAGAAGAACTTTCTAAACCCATTAGAAGGCCAGCTTTCATTTGAGCTCTTGCTCTGTCAACTTCTTTTACCATTAAGTCCTCACTGACACGCTTTAACTCATCTAAAATTATATCAGAAATGCTAGAAATAGACCTCTCGGAAGTTCCGGTATATATGGTTAACAAGCCTATATCTGAATATGCTGCTAATTGTGAAAATATAGAGTAACATAGCCCACGCTTTTCTCGTATTTCTTGGAAAAGCCTTGAAGACATTCCCCCACCAAATAAGCTCGCAAATATTTGAGCTATGTAGAAATTCTTATCCCTGTAGCCACAGGCCTCTAATCCCATTGCAAAATGAGCCTGCTCTAGTGTTTTTACCATCTTCTTACTTCCATTAGAAAATTTGGCTGGTTGAACATTTTCAACTTTCTTAGAAGGTAAATCACCAAAAATATTTTCTGCTAAACGTACTATTTCATCATGATCAACAGCACCTGCTGCAGATAAAATCAATTTTCCTGGGTTATAATGACGAGAAACAAACGTAGTTAAATCGTTTTTAGTGAAACCTGAAACTTTCTCTATTGGGCCAAGTATAGTTCTGCCCAAAGATTGGTTAGGAAATGCTGTTTCTTGTAACCAGTCAAAAATTACATCATCAGGTGTGTCTAACGACATTCCAATCTCTTGTATTATTACACCCCGTTCGACCTCTATTTCTTTCTCTTCAAATGTCGGGTTGCGTAATATATCACCGATAACATCAATAGCTAAACTCACATCTTTTTTTAAGACACGAGTATAATAAGCAGTCATTTCTTTACTAGTATAAGCATTAATATACCCACCGACATCTTCTATTTGTTCAGCTATTTCAAGAGCTGTTCTGTTAGTGGTCCCCTTAAAAGCCATGTGCTCCAAAAAATGAGCAATACCATTTAGTTCAACAGTTTCGTGTCTTCCGCCGGCACTTACCCATATACCGATTGTTGCACTTTCTAAACCTGGCATATTCTCCGTTACAATGCGAAAGCCATTAGCAAGGGTGTGTAATTGATTGCTCAAATTTAAATCCTTTCCAGTATGATTTTCTTAATAATTTCAAGATCTAATTTTAATTCAGTAATTCTTTCATTTTTATCAAATAAACCTAATAAATAATTTAGACTTTCAGGTTGTTCCCCTGTAGCATTTTTGAATGCGGCAGAGAATTTTCCTGGATGCGCGGTAGCGAGGGTTATCATTGTCTCTTTACCTATATTATCTTCTGCGACTTTGAGGCCAATTGCTGTATGAGGACAAACATCTAATTTGAATTTCTTACGCGTTTTCATAATTGTTTTAGCCGTTTGCGTCTCACTCACGCTACCTGAGGAATAATATTTTAGTAAGTTGGTATACGCCGATTTTTGAATCTCACAATTTCCATTATTATTAAAATCCTCAAAAAATTTACAAACTTTAATAGTATCTTTATTTAGGGCGTAATAAACAGCTCTTTCAAAATTAGAGCTAACCTGAATATCCATAGAGGGGCTTATCGATGGTTTAACTTCCGTTCTAATGTAATGACCATTTATCAGAGCATTATGAAGTATATCATTTTGGTTAGTGGCTATATATAATTTTGATATAGGTAAACCCATTTCTTTTGCCATATAACCAGCAAATATATCGCCAAAATTACCCGTTGGAACGGTGTAACTTACATCATTAAAATCACTATCAAGTGCTAAAAATGATGAAAAATAGTATACAATTTGAGCCATTATTCGAGCCCAGTTAATCGAATTCACACCTGAAAGATTAACTTTGTCACGAAATGCTAGATCACTAAATAGATCTTTGACAATTTTCTGACAATCATCAAAATCACCGTCTATTGAAATTGCATGCACATTATTTTCTGACGGAGTTGACATCTGACGGCGTTGAACCTCCGACACCCGTCCTTTTGGAAAAAATATAAAAACGTCAACTTCTTTTAACCCTTTAAACGCCTCTATTGCTGCTGACCCGGTGTCGCCCGAAGTTGCTCCAATGATAGTAATCCGTCTATCAGACTTTGCCAGAGATACACGAAAAAGTTGACCAATAAGTTGCATAGCAAAATCTTTAAATGCGAGAGTAGGTCCGTGGAATAATTCTAGCAAGAACTGCTTTTCACTGAGTCTTTTAATAGGAGCTCTAGCTTTGTGTCTAAAAGATGAATAGGATTTATTAATTATTTCTTGGAATTCCTCTTTAGAAAACGCATCGCGTACAAAAGGCTCCATCACAGTATAGGCTATCTCCTCATACGACTTTCCTCTCAATTCTAAAATAGTCTTTTTATTGAGAGTCGGAACACACTTAGGAAGATATAGCCCTCCATCTCTAGCCAGTCCCGACAGCATGGCCTCTTCAAAGTTCAACTCTGGCGCCGTTCCTCTCGTAGAAATATATCGCATTTGGGCCTCTTAACTATTTTTCTCAATTCTAATACGCCAAAGTAGATAAACTGTCATCCCCAACCAAACTAAGGCTAACGAAAACCAAGTTATAGCGTATTGAAGATGGTTGTTCGGGATCCTTACAGAATTTATAGGTAAACTCATCACATATGGTTTATAAGGAGATATGCTCCTAGCAACTAGTAGAATAGGCTTAGTATTAAGTTCTAACGCAATTCTTTTTATGTCTCTTGCAAACCAAATTTTTTTTTCCTTGTCTGGTTCCGGCGTAAAACTGTCGATTTCGTCGGGCCAATAAAGGTTCCCCAAAACATCTGCTCTGCTTTTAACTCTTAATTTATTTTTATCTTCCAGACTAATAAAACCTTGATCCAACAGAATTTTACCACTTCGAGTTTCAAAAACACTGATCAATCGGTAACCAGCTCCCTTATTTTTAAGTGAAATAAGTACGTGCGCTTCCTCGTTAAGGATGTGCCCCTCAGCTCTCACTGGTAAGTACTGATCTTTTTCAGTTACTGATTGTAAATTGAGTTCTACAGGTTCGGCCTTTATTTTGTTATCAATATTGTTTAAGATAGCCTGCTTCCATGATAATCTATGAACTTGCCAAAAACCTAGGGAAACGAGAACTAAGACGCCACACACACCAAAAATAAGAGGTATAAAAAAATCTCTCACCGCCTACTGCGCCTCAGTTTTTCTCTATGATAGAGCCATCCAGCTCATTGCGATAAATTAACCGCCCCACACATAAACTGCCAAAAATAAAAACAACCAAACAACATCAACAAAGTGCCAGTACCATGCAGCAGCTTCAAAACCGATATGACGTTCTGGGGTAAAATGCCCGGCATATGCTCTTATGAGACATACCCCCAAGAAGATTGTCCCGATCAAAACGTGGAAGCCATGAAATCCGGTAGCCATAAAGAAGTTAGCTCCATAAATATTTCCAGAAAAACCAAAGGCTGCGTGACCATACTCATAGGCTTGAAAGCCAGTAAATAAAGCACCAAGAAGAATTGCTAAAATAAGCCCATTCTTGAGATCTTTACGATTATTTTCATGAACCAAAGCATGATGCGCCCAGGTTGCTGCTGCGCCAGAGCACAAGAGAATAAGCGTATTGATTAACGGTAAATGCCAAGGATCAAAAGTTTCTATTCCTACTGGTGGCCAAACCCCATCAATTGCCGGTGAATTGGGGCCCATTGGATACATTGCATGCTTAAAAAAAGACCAAAACCAAGCAAGAAAAAACATAACCTCAGAAGTTATAAAAAATATGAACCCATATCGCAGCCCAATCCTTACAACCGGTGTATGATCTCCAACGTTGCTCTCGTCTATTACATCCGCCCACCAAGTAAACATTACATATAAAACAGCTACTAGTCCTATAACTGCTAACCAAGGACTAGATCCGTGCATCCACCTTACAACCCCTGTAAGCATCGCAAACGCTGCAACAGCACCTAAAAATGGGTTAATTGATGGTGATAAAATATGATAATCATGGTTTTTTGAATGTGCCATTTTAATCCCCTTCGTGGGCTTTAATTAGATTTAATATTAGTTAAAGATTGCGAAATCAATCTAGCTTCGTCAACTATTTCTTGTTTAAAAAAAGTATAACTTAGAGTTATCTGCTCAATAAATTTTCCATCTCTATCGTTTTCGATCTCTGGATCGATATAAAAGGTAACTGGCATTTGAACCCTTTCGCCCGGCGCTAAGATTTGTTCCTCAAAGCAAAAACAATCTATTTTAGTGAAAAACGAACCCGCGTTAAATGGAAAAACATTGTAGCTAGCGGTACCCATTATAGGCCTATCGGTAGGATTATATGCTTCGTAAAAAGCTAAAGCTGTTTCTCCTATTTTTAATTTTATCTCTTTTTGTACTGGCTTAAACTCCCATGCTAATTCACGATCCACTGAGCCATCGAACCGTACTTTGATCTCCTTATCAATAACTATATTAGACCCATTACTCGCCGTAAGCGTAGTACCGGCAAATCCAGTGACCCGACAAAACCAATCATAGAACGGGACTGATGCAAATGCTAAACTCACCATGGTAACCACAACAATAGATAAAAGTGTTAGTACTTTTTTATTTTTCTTTGCTAGTTCCATCTTAATTTTTTACCTCTGGTAAAAGTGATGGACGTACTGCATGATCATATGCTTCCAAGCCATTACCGTTAGAAACCTTCACTATAGTAAGACAAAATATTATCAGGACAAACCCAATTAAAATAATACTTAGCCATATGTTTCGACTTAACCTTCTAATATGTAATTCATGCATTCGACGTAAACTCAAAACCAGGCCTCCAAACCAAAGCTGACCCAAGCTGATTGAATTGCTAGAGCGAGAAAATGAATAAATAGATACGATAGAGATTGTCTGAAGAATTTTCTTTCGATTAGATTATTATCAAGTTTCGAATCGTTTTCATCCCGCTTCAATAAATTCCACGCTCCCTTAATAAATCTAATGTTTAGTGCTATTGCTGTAACTAAATATATAAACCCACCAATACTTGTAAACGCTAAGCCAATCGCCACCGGAATTAAAAGCAAAGTGTATAACATTATTCGACGACGTGTTTTACTCTCCCCATGAGTAACGGTAAGCATCGGAACGCCCGCTTCGGTATATTCATCATTCATAAATAAGGCCAAGGACCAAAAATGAGGTGGGGTCCACAAAAATATTAACATAAACATCATTAGGCTCTCTGTAGATACCTGTCCTGTCGCAACTGCCCAGCCAATCATAGGTGGGAAAGCTCCTGCAGCCCCTCCAATCACAATATTTTCAGGGGTCAATCTTTTTAGCCAAATAGTGTAAACGACTACATAAAAAAATATAGTAAATGCAAGAATGCTTGCAGCGAACCAATTAGCAGCCAACCCCAACATAGTAATAGAAATGAAAGACAACCAAAGACCAAATGACAGCGCTTCACCTGGCTTAATACTTCCCATAGGTACGGGACGCTCGGATGTTCTTCGCATCAAAGCATCGATATCATGATCAAACCACATATTCAAAGCTCCTGAGGCTCCACCCCCAAGCGCTATAAATAAAATGGATGTGAATGCAATAAATGGGTGGGTATTCCCAGGGGCCACAAATAGACCTACAGCAGCAGTGAACACCACTAGCGACATTACTCGCGGCTTAAGTAATGCAAAATAATCGGTAAATTCTGCTTCTCGGTATTCTATATGAGTCGTTAAATCAGTCATATTATTTCTATGTTATTTCTAAATATGGTCGATATTAGTCTCAATCGATCGATGCTATTTTAGTCACCCGAGGTACGCCAGCGTATTCTTCAATAGAGTTATCGAGCCAGGTTTCATATTTCTCTTGGCTTACTACTTTTACGGTAATAGGCATGTAAGCATGGGATTTCCCACATAGTTCTGAACACTGCCCAAAATATATACCCTCTTTATCAGCCTTGAACCAAAGTTCGGCTAACCTTCCTGGAACCCCATCTTGTTTCACTCCAAAGGCCGGGATAGTCCATGCATGAATTACATCTGCTCCGGTCACCTGAATTACGATTGTTTTATCCACGGGTATTACCAAGGCTGTATCGGTCGCAAGCAAGAATTCATCTTCTGAATATCCTGCCTCTTTCAACTCAACAATCGTCTCTGGGCTTATTCTATTCTCTCCAGCTCCTATCATGAAGCTGTCAAATTCAAATTCATGATCTACATACTCATAACTCCAGTACCATTGGTTACCTGTCGCTTTAATTACAACATCGCCGTCGGGTATTTTTTGAGATTTAAATAAAACTGGAATTGAGAACGCGCCAATGAAGATAAGAATTAAAACTGGTATTAAAGTCCAAGCAACTTCCAATGGTGAGTTGTGTGTAAATGTTGCAGGTTCAGGGTTTCTTGCCTGATTAAATTTTATAATCGCGTAAATCAAAAGAAGCGTTACAAAAAGAGTGATTACTGTAACGATAACTAAAAGAAAGTTATCCAACCACTGTAAATCTCGAGCCATCTCCGTAGCCGCTGGTTGAAAACCTAGGCCTTGCGGAATAGGCTTTCCTATAATTTGAAGATTGTTTTGAACCGACTCCGCCAAAGCTTCCTTAACAGAAAAAAGAAAAGTAAATATAATAGAAAGTTTTAAAAATCTCATCTAGTAGTTCCTATAAATAATTAACGCTATTGCAACATACTTAACTTAATATAGTATTCGGGAGAGATCATATAAACCACCAGGTAGCAAGTATTTGAACCTCGCTCGCGTTACCATGCCGCAGGTATTTGATGTAACCTATTAGAAAGTTTTAATGAAGAAAATATTTCATAATAGATTTAAGCCGTTCGAAACTCATCTAGACTATCAAAATACACTAGATACATTACAAAATGCAGCAAAAGGTGCTGACGACTGTGAATTATTTCTTGAACACTCAAGAAAAGAAGATTTTACTTTACAAGATAATATTTTAAAAAATGCTAATTTTAGTAATATTCAAGGATTTGGTCTTAGGGTAGTCAAAGGTGAAAAGACTGGTTATGCACACTCCAATGAAATAAATCAGAAATCTATTAAAAGAGCTGCAAAAAGTGCAACAAAAACTCTAGGAACTGATCAAAATAAAATATCGTCTCCCCCAAAAGGTAAAAATGCGAAGTTCTATGAAGCGAGTGATCCTATTAATGAATTTAGTGTGTTCAAGAAAATTCAACTTTTACAAGAAATTGATTCTTTTACCCATCAGCTCGATCCTAGAGTTGTCCAAACATCTATAAATCTATCGTCTTCGATTCAGGAAATCTCAATATTGCGACCTGAGGGATCTAAGTTTGCGGACACCAGACCTATGACTCGTTTGAATATATCGGTAACAGTTGAAAAAAATGGTCGTCGTGAAAGTGGGACTTCTGGACTTGGTGGAAGACATAAATTAGAAGTTTTGATGAATAGTAAAAGCTGGGAACCTTTAGTGAAAGAGGCTTTAAGAATTGCCTTAGTGAATTTAACGGCAGTAGGTGCTCCAGCCGGTATAATGGATGTTGTACTCGGACCAGGCTGGCCAGGCATTCTACTACACGAGGCAATCGGTCATGGTTTAGAGAGTGATTTTAATCGAAAAAAGACAAGTGCATTCAGTGAATTAATGGGAAAGAAAATCGCGGCTAAAGGTGTTACTATATTAGATGATGGCACAATCCCCAGTAAACGTGGTTCAGTCTCGATTGATGATGAAGGCACTCCAGGCGCAAAAACCACTCTCATCGATAATGGACAACTAATCGGATACATGCATGATCGTCAAAATGCTAGATTAATGGGCTTGAAGTCAACGGGTAATGGTCGGAGAGAAAGTTATGCTTTTCCTCCTTTGCCACGCATGACGAATACTTATATGCTACCAGGTCCCGATGACCCGGAATCTATCTTGAGTGAATTAAAAGATGGTCTATACGCAGTTGGATTTGGTGGTGGTCAGGTAGATATAACTAATGGAAAGTTTGTTTTCTCTTGCAACGAAGCATATCGAATAAAAAATGGAAAAATACTACATCCAGTAAAAGGCGCAACGATCATAGGTGATGGAGTAACAGCTCTAAGAAATATTAAAGCTGTAGGAAATGATCTTAAACTAGACCCTGGTATTGGAAATTGTGGGAAATCTGGTCAATGGGTCCCAGTAGGTGTTGGGCAACCAACCTTGATGATTGGAGGTTTGACTATAGGTGGGGTAAAAATATAAAAGGCCCATTAAAATGGGCCTTTTACGTGATTAAATTGGCGAGCAGTTACATCATACCGCCCATACCGCCCATGCCGCCCATGCCGCCCATATCAGGCATTCCACCTGGAGCACCACCAGCATCTTTTGATGGTTTATCTGCAATCATAGCTTCTGTCGTGACTAACAATCCTGCAATAGACGCAGCATCTTCTAACGCAGTACGAACAACTTTTGCAGGGTCAATTACACCATAAGCGAACATGTCTCCATACTCTTCAGTCTGCGCATTAAAACCAAAAGAAGCATCCTTGCTTTCTTTTACTTTACCTGCAACGACTGCACCATCAACACCTGCATTTTCAGCAATTTGTCTAAGTGGAGCTTCAAGTGCCTTAGTAACGATCGAAATTCCAGCTGCTTGATCAGAATTTGCTCCTTTCAAACCGGAAAGCGCTTTAGTAGCTTGCACTAGCGCTACACCACCGCCAACTACGATACCCTCTTGAACTGCTGCCCGAGTAGCATTTAAAGCGTCGTCCACACGATCTTTACGTTCCTTAACTTCAACTTCAGTCATACCACCAACTCTGATAATAGCTACGCCACCAGCGAGTTTCGCTACACGTTCTTGAAGTTTCTCTTTGTCGTAGTCTGAAGTTGTTTCTTCAACCTGCGCGCGTATTTGACTTACTCTTGCTTCAATCTCGGCTTTCTCGCCAGAACCATCCACTATTGTTGTTTCATCTTTTGTTATAGAAACACGCTTTGAATTTCCGAGCATATCGATTGTAACAGATTCTAGTTTCATGCCCAGATCCTCAGAGATGACCTGACCGCCTGTCAAGATTGCAATATCCTGAAGCATCGCTTTGCGTCGATCCCCAAACCCTGGAGCTTTAACCGCAGCAATTTTCAACCCACCACGCAACTTGTTTACTACTAAAGTTGCTAGTGCTTCGCCCTCAACATCTTCAGCAATAATCAATAAGGGTTTACCAGACTGAATAACTGCTTCTAAAAGTGGAACCATGGGCTGCAACGTTGATAATTTCTTTTCAAAGAGTAGAATATATACATCCTCAAGATCTGCAGTCATTTTTTCAGGATTTGTCACAAAATATGGACTTAAGTAACCTCGGTCAAACTGCATTCCTTCAACAACATCTGTTTCTGTTTCTAAACCTTTGTTTTCTTCAACAGTGATAACACCTTCGTTACCAACTTTTTGCATTGCACCAGCAATTTGTTGACCAATTTCTGCTTCACCATTAGCAGAAATAGTTCCAACTTGCGCTACTTCATCACTATCCTTGACTTCACGAGATGCTTTTTTGATAGCGTCTACAACTTTTGATGTTGCAAGATCAATACCGCGTTTCAGATCCATTGGATTCATTCCAGCCGCAACTGATTTCAAACCTTCTTTAACAATTGCTTGGGCTAAGATTGTTGCCGTAGTGGTTCCATCCCCAGCCTCGTCATTAGTGCGTTGGGCGACTTCTTTTATCATTTGAGCACCCATATTCTCAAATTTGTCCTCTAGTTCAATTTCTTTGGCAACTGATACACCATCCTTGGTGATACGAGGTGCCCCAAAGGATTTATCTAAGATAACGTTTCGTCCTTTTGGACCTAAGGTAACTCTCACGGAATCAGAGAGAGTGTTTATACCTCTCAACATACGATCACGTGCATCTGTATTAAATTTTACTTCTTTAGCAGACATTTTCTCCGCTCCTATTTATAAATTGTGATGCGATTTAAGACAGAATGCCTAATATATCGCTCTCTTTCATGATCAATAGCTCTTCGCCATCAACTGTTACTTCGGTTCCCGACCATTTTCCAAAAAGAACTTTGTCTCCTGTCGATACGGCCATTTCGATTAGTTCACCACTATCTTTTCGGGTTCCTTCTCCTGCAGCGACAATTTCGCCCTCTGCTGGTTTCTCTTTTGCGCTGTCAGGGATGATTAAACCCCCTGCAGTTTTCTCTTCGCTCTCTACGCGCCTTACTAGCACGCGGTCGTGAAGCGGTTTTAATGCCATTTTACTAGCTCCTTAACTAACAGTTTAAATTTAGGTCCGTCTTACTGGACAATTATCACTCTCACCATAAGAGTGCTAACAAACTGCAGATAGGTATCACCGATAATAGAGTCAAGTACTAAGGTAATAAAAATCTTTCATAAGCTTCTCTAACCAAAATAAAAGAGCTTAATCTTGAAAGGTTTACAACTTAGATACCCGTCATATCAATCGATTATATTTTCGTAAAAAGAAGTACATGGAGTACAACTGCTCTCGTTTAATTTATGATAAAAAAAATGCTAACTAATGGGTCAACCATTCATGGCTTTACAGAAGATAACATTGTCGCTATAACCGCGTCGATTTTAGATCTTTAAATGGTCTATCTGACAACCAGAAAACTTAAAAAAAGGACAAGTTCATGCTTTCAACCGCAATACTTCCAATCGGCCTCGGTGCGCTTGGTATGATAGCTGCATTACTAACTTATATGAAAATTCTTCAAAGCTCAGGTGGCGAAGGACGTGTAAAGGAGATAGCAGACGAAATTCACCTTGGAGCGATGGTGTTCATGGCCGCCGAATATAAACGTCTTGCGATTTTCTGCCTGGTTTGTATCGTTGCTCTCTATTTTAGCTTGGGGTCAGGAACAGCAATCGCTTTTTTCCTTGGAGCAGCTTGTTCTGGTGTGGCTGGATATATTGGGATGTACACCGCAACACGTGCGAATGTTCGAACCGCTGTCGCTGCAAATACTAGCGGTGCATCAGCGGCCTTAAATATCGCCTTCTCTGGAGGATCGATAATGGGCTTAACTGTAGCCTCTGTCGGACTTCTAGGGGTTGGAATTTTGTACCACTACATGGCTGGGAGTATGGAAACCATTCACTCAATTGAGGGTTTCGCAATGGGAGCGTCATCAGTAGCGCTATTTAGTCGTGTCGGGGGTGGAATTTTTACCAAAAGTGCTGATGTTGGTGCCGATTTAGTAGGGAAAGTAGAAGCTGGAATTCCAGAGGATGACCCTCGGAACCCAGCCGTAATTGCAGATAATGTAGGGGATAATGTTGGTGATGTAGCAGGCATGGGTTCCGATATCTTTGAGAGCTATTGCGGCTCCATGATAGCATCTATCGCTTTAGCAGCATCAATGTCGTTGACAAATGTAGATAGTCTAGGTGGCGATCGAAGCGCCCTTCAATTCATGCCATTGGCCCTTGCTTCTTTAGGACTTATTTGTTCTCTTGCAGGGATTCTTTCCGTTCGATTATTTTCAAGTAAGAGCCCTGATGTGGCTCTTAGGTTTGGAACTATTGGGTCAGCTATCTTATTTATCGTTTTAGCCTACTTCATGGTAACAAATGCTGGTGTGTCAGCAGGGGTGTGGATGGCCGTTCTTGTCGGATCCGTTGGAGGTATTATCGTAGGACTTATCACTGAGTACTACACCGGAGGTCCTCCTGTTAGAAAGATTGCAAAGGATGGAGAAACTGGTCCTGCAACTGTTATGATTTCAGGTTTAGCAGTAGGGATGGAATCAGTAGCCCTCCCAGTGCTAACTATTGCGGCGATAATATTTTTTGCCAACCTATCCGCCGGCCTTTACGGCGTAGGAATGGCAGCAGTAGGTATGTTAAGCACCGTTGGGATTACTATGGCTATAGATGCTTATGGCCCAGTAGCCGATAATGCTGGTGGAATAGCTGAAATGGCTGAAATGGGAGAAGAAACCCGAGAGATCACTGATGGTCTTGATGAGGTTGGCAATACAACTGCAGCAATTGGAAAAGGTTTTGCAATCTCAGCAGCAGCACTAGCAGCTCTGGCACTTATTAGTGCTTACATAGAAAAAATATCTATGCAGGATGATAGTTTTGTTTTGGCAATAAATGATCCTCTAGTTCTCTGTGGAATGTTCATCGGTGGTATATTTCCATTCGTAGTGAGTTCTATGACAATGAAAGCCGTGGGAGATGCAGCTTTCGATATGATAGAAGAAGTACGTCGTCAATTTAGAGAAATTCCTGGCCTGTTAGAAGGTACAGCTAAACCAGATACGGCCAGTTGTGTAGATATAGCCACCAGAGCAGCGTTGCGGAAAATGATAGTTCCCGGAGCACTAGCCGTTCTTGCCCCCGTGATAATTGGGTTTGGACTAGGGCCTAAAGCACTAGGCGGAATGCTTGGGGGTGCGCTTATATGTTGTGTAATGATGGCTCTGATGATGGCGAACGCTGGCGGGGCTTGGGATAATGCTAAAAAATATGTGGAAAAAGGTAACCTTGGAGGTAAGGGTTCTGATGTTCATAAAGCTGCAGTAGTTGGTGATACTGTGGGCGATCCCATGAAAGACACTTCTGGACCCGCTATGAATATTCTAATCAACGTAATGGCAATTGTTAGTCTGGTTATAGCACCCCTATTAATTGGGTAGAAAAGCAAGATTGATAGTGATACCTCTTAAAGTGGTTCATCCGTGTGAGCCACTTTTTTCATTTCTTACTGTTAAATTCATTAGAGTAATAAGGCTTAATGACTAAAATAATAGAAAACCTGTCAGAAATCTCTTCAAACTATAATGCTATGTTTGTTGATCTTTGGGGTTGCCTGCACGACGGGTATAATCCTTTTTTTGAAGCCACCAACGCACTTACGGATTACAGAAAAAAAGGGGGTATAGTAATACTCGTCACAAACGCTCCTAGACATAGCAAAAGTGTTGAAAGTCAAATTGATAGAATCGGTATAAATTCATCATGTTGGGACGCTATAGCCACCTCTGGAGACTCCGCGCGTTTCGGTCTATTTTCTGGGCTTGTAGGAAGAAAAATTTATTTTATAGGTCAGCCTCATGACTTAAACTTTTTTGACCCACCATCATATTTAACAAAATATGACAAAATTGAACTTGTATCCCTTGATCAAGCGGACGGCATTGTATGCTGTGGTCCATTCAATCCTTCAGTACCACCCGATCAAAATTTAAATGACCTAATTTCTGGTCAAAAAAGAGGTTTAAAACTACTGTGCGCCAATCCAGATATAGTCGTTGACAGGGGTAACAAAAGAGAGTGGTGTGCTGGAGCTTTAGCAGCTGAGTATACAAAGCTTGGAGGGAAAAGTTTGTATTTTGGGAAACCTCATAAACCAATTTATGATCTTGCAAGAAAGTGTCTCACTGATTTAGGTCTAACCATTCCTGATCATAAAATTTTGTGCGTTGGAGACGGGATTTTAACGGATATAACTGGAGCAATTAATAATAAACTAGACTCTCTATTTATTTCTGGAGGCTTGGCTTCCTCAGAAACAAACACTAAATATCAACCGGATGAAACTATGCTGAAACAGTTCTTAAAAAAAGAGAACTCTAGTCCAGACTGGACTATAGGAAAGCTTAGATAAGTTTAAATGTTACCCTTTTTCATTAATCTGAGGCTTGCACGAGACACTTAACCCGTTTACGCAACTTTTATGAGAATATTAACTGATTATAATATTATGAATAAATGTGATAGAGGGGCCTCTATTGCGGTTGGAAATTTTGACGGGGTCCATTTAGGGCATCAAGCAATTATAAGAAAGGCTGAAAAATTTTCATCAAATTATCCCCTAGGCATTCTAACTTTCAGTCCTCACCCCCGGGAGTTTTTTAATCCTCAGGGCCCCTCCTTTAGACTAATGAGTGATAAAAGTAGAAATAATAGACTCAATAAGTTAGGTATTAAGATATTGTATCAAATTAATTTTGATGCGGCCATGGCATCTCTGAGCCCTTATAACTTTGCAGAAAAAGTTATTGCAAAAGGTCTTGGCGCAAAAAATATTGTTGTTGGCGCTGATTTCTGCTTTGGAAAAAACAGAGCTGGTGATGTTAATATGTTAACTGAATTTGGCTACGAACTTGGTTTTAGCGTCGAAATAGCCCATACAGTAAGTAATAATGATAAAGTTTTATCATCTACCAATATCAGAAATTTACTTTCTAACGGTTTTACGAGAGAAGCGGCTAAAATGCTTGGACATTGGCATAGGTTGGATGGAGTAGTAATATCGGGAGACCGAAGAGGTCGAACACTGGGTTATCCTACAGCTAACATATCTCTCGACGGAGTACATAAACCAAGGTTAGGAGTATATTCTGTTTTTATCGATATTCTAACTGGATCAAAACGTGGTTCATATAATGGAGTAACGTCAATAGGGAAAAAACCGATGTTTGGCGAAAATGCAGTTAATTGTGAAACATATATATTTGATTTCCATGAAGATATATATGGAGAGGAAATATCAGTCGACCTCGTTGATTTTATTCGACCGGAAGAGAACTTTTCTTCGGTAGATGAATTAATCTTACAGATGGGTCTTGATTGTGGGAAGGCAAAAAAAAGCCTTAATCGAGGATGAATGACACTGAAATGAAAAATAAATTAAGGCCAAAATTTTGGGAACAACTTCCAATAGAACAATTAAATAAACAAGAGTGGGAAGCTCTTTGTGATGGATGCGGAAAATGCTGCTTACATAAACTTGAAGATGAGGAAACTGGTAGTATAGAATACACCAAAATATCATGTCGTCTCCTTGACGATCATTCATGTAAATGTGGTCAATATTCGATAAGGAAGAATTTTGTTCCAGATTGTGTGGTGTTGTCCCCAGCGAATATTAAAAAAGTTGCTTATTGGATGCCCGACACATGTGCATATCGTCTATTATATGAGAGAAAACCTTTGTTTGACTGGCACCCTTTAATCTCAGGGAGCACAGAATCGATACATGACGCCGGAATCTCTGTAAGAGGCGTTTGTGTCCCAGAGTTTGAAATACCAGAAGACGAGTGGGAGGATTATATAATTGACGACTTTCGAAGCTGAGAAAGTTTAGTATTAAAAAGAAATGAGAAAAAAGTTAGTATCAAGTAATAAAAATTGTAATGAAAATGTATCAGTTTTAGTTTTCTAATTTTAAATACTTTTAACCGTACAGTAGCAATGTTAATTAATAATAACACATTAGTATGAATATTGGAATCACGAGAAGAGAGAGTTTTTCAAAATGAACATCCCAATACATTCAGAACCAAAAATCATAGCTGGTAACGCGAATCTTGAGTTAGCTAGTAGCATAGCGAAGAGAATGTCTATGCACAGAGGTATGACGACTAAATTAGTAGATGTGCGTGTAGAAAAATTTACCGATCAAGAAATTTTTGTAGAAGTTTATGAAAATGTACGTGGAGAGGATATGTTCATTATACAATCCACTTCTAACCCAGCAAACGACAACCTAATGGAGCTACTTATTATAACAGATGCTCTCAAACGATCTTCAGCCTCAAGAATAACAGCTGTAATACCCTATTTTGGGTATGCTAGGCAAGATCGGCGTACGAAAGCCCGAACCCCAATCTCGGCCAAACTAGTTTCAAATCTGATTGCCAGAGCGGGTGTTGAAAGAGTTTTAACTATGGACCTTCATGCATCTCAAATTCAGGGTTTTTTTGACATCCCAGTCGACAATTTGTATGCATCTCCATTATTCTCATTAGATATTAAATATAACTTTAAAAATAAATTAGATAAAGTAATGCTAGTTTCTCCCGACGTGGGCGGTGTTGCTAGAGCTAGGGAACTTGCACAAAGGTTGGGAGCTCCATTAGCAATTGCGGATAAACGTCGTGAAAAACCAGGTGAAATTGCCGAAATGACACTAATCGGTGATGTGACTGGCAAAAGCTGTATTTTAGTAGATGACATATGCGATACAGCTGGAACATTATGTAAAGCAGCGGATCTACTCATTAAAGCAGGTGCAACTGAGGTACACGCATATATCACTCATGGAGTATTAAGTGGTAGTGCTGTAAAAAAAATAGAATCTTCTTCTATGAAACAGTTAATAATTACTGACTCTGTTGGGCCTAGCACTGAAGTTACGAAATCTAACAAGATAAGAGTAATACCCACAGCCCCAATGTTTGCTCAAGCGATATTAAATATCTGGGGTGGAACTAGTGTGTCATCGCTTTTCAACGATGATAGCCTAGCCCCAGTGTATGAGGGCATGTATCCTAGTCTTATATAAGAATTTTACTAGATTTTTGACAACGCTATCTGTAGGTCGGAACAATATTTTTCTGTAACGTCAGATCCAACTTTTTCATGTCTCACATTCGCTTCCTTAATAAGCTCATCTGCAATATCACTAGTTAAATCACTTTCCAAATATGCTTTTTCAGCCAACACAGAAGTCGTTTCAGAAGAAACCTCTGCAAATCCTCCCGTTACAAAGTATTTTACATCTCCACTGGGGGAATTAACACTTACAAATCCAGGCCTAAGAGTAGTAATTATTGGCGCATGATTAATCATTGAAGAAAAATCACCCTCTGCTCCAGGTATGTTTACCTCTGATACCTCTAAAGACAGCAAACTCTTTTCCGGGGAAACAAGGTCGAATTGAAATAATTTAGCCATTATTACTCTTTCTAAGTTGAATCGGCTGCAATTTTCTCTGCCTTCTCGAGGACTTCATCAATTCCACCTACCATGTAAAATGCTGCTTCAGGGAGATGATCATACTCCCCAGCTACTACGGCTTTGAAAGACTGAATTGTATCTTCCAGTGGAACTTGTTTTCCGTCGGATCCAGTAAACACTTTAGCAACATCAAAAGGTTGAGACAGAAACCGTTGAATTTTTCTTGCTCGAGCAACAGTAAGTTTATCTTCTTCACTGAGTTCATCCATCCCGAGAATAGCAATAATATCCTGTAATGATTTATACCTCTGCAGTATACCCTGCACATCCCGAGCAACATTATAATGCTCTTCACCAACGATCGCTGGATCCATTAATCTTGAGTTTGAATCAAGTGGGTCCACAGCCGGATAGATACCAATTTCTGATATCGCCCTAGAAAGCACTGTAGTCGCATCAAGATGCGCAAACGACGTGGCGGGAGCGGGGTCAGTTAAATCATCTGCCGGTACATATACTGCTTGGACTGATGTGATAGAGCCCGCCTTTGTTGAAGTAATTCTTTCTTGCATTGCTCCCATATCAGTTGCCAGAGTAGGCTGATACCCAACAGCCGATGGAATACGACCAAGCAAAGCGGAAACTTCAGATCCAGCCTGGGTGAATCTAAAAATATTATCTACAAAAAACAGAACGTCAGTACCAGACTGATCTCGAAATTGTTCCGCTAGAGTTAATCCAGTTAACGCAACACGCATCCTAGCACCAGGAGGTTCATTCATTTGCCCATAAACTAGGGCAACCTGACTATCTTCCAAATTATCAGGATTAATCACATTACTTTCTATCATCTCGTGATAGAGATCATTTCCTTCCCTTGTTCGCTCACCAACCCCTGCAAAAACTGAGAAACCAGAATGAACTTTAGCTATGTTGTTTATGAGTTCCATAATTAAAACAGTTTTTCCTACTCCAGCACCTCCAAAGAGCCCAATCTTTCCTCCCTTGGCATAAGGAGCTAAAAGGTCGATAACTTTGATCCCAGTCTCAAGTACTACTGATTCCGTAGCTTGCTCAGAAAAAGCTGGAGCTTCCTGATGAATAGATCGAGTTTCAGTTGCAGCGACTGGTCCTCCTTCATCAACAGGCTCCCCAACAACATTAAGGATCCGCCCCAATGTAGCGTTACCAACAGGAACCATTATTGGCCCACCTGTGTCAGTAACTTCTTGCCCTCTGACTAGACCCTCTGTTGCGTCCATCGCCACAGCTCTGACCGTATTTTCACCTAAGTGCTGTGCAACCTCTAAGACAAGCTTTTTCCCATTATTTTCTGCAACTATCGAGTTCAAAATTTCTGGAAGATTTTCATCAAATTGTACGTCTACGACGGCTCCAATTATCTGGGTGATCTTGCCTATTGACTTAGTTTTTGCCATTTTATTTTCTCCGAGTCTTAGAGCGCCTCAGCGCCCGATATTATTTCTATTAATTCATTAGTTATAACTGCTTGCCGAGATCGATTATATTGGATTATTAATTTATCAATCATCTCTCCAGCATTTCGAGTAGCGTTATCCATAGCCGACATTCTAGCACCCTGCTCAGACGCACCATTCTCTAATAAGGCTCGATATATCTGAGCAGTTATAGCCTTAGGTAATAATTCCTCCAAAATTTCTTCCTCGGAAGGTTCATAATCATAAGTTGACGAAACCTCCGCATTTTCAAAAGTAGGAGGTATAATTTGTTTAGAGGTTGGGATCTGACTTATAACGCTTTCAAATTTCCCGTAAAATATAGTGGCTATGTCAAATTCTTCTTTTTCAAACCTAGCAAGGATATTAGTTGTTATTTTAGCCGCATCGCCATAACTAGCGCTTTTCATCTCTGTCAGATCGACGTGATCAATGAAAGATTTACCAAAGTCTCTCTTCAAAGAGTCTCTACCTTTCTTTCCAACAGTAACAATTTTTACTACTTGTCCTTGCGATAGTAGTTTATTCGCATGTGTCCTAGCCAGCTTTGCTATATTAGAGTTGAAACCACCGCACAAACCCCTCTCAGCGGTCATTACAACCAAGAGGTGGTTTTGATTAGACCCTGTTCCACTAAGAAGTCTTGGTCCTTCACTGGGTCCTACCGACGAAGCTAAACCAGACATAACCAGCTCGAACCGATCAGAATATGATCTACCCGATAGTGCAGCTTCTTGAGCACGCCTTAACTTAGCAGCTGCAACCATTTGCATTGCTTTGGTGATCTTCCGAGTCGATTTTACAGACTCAATCCTATTTTTTAAATCTTTTAGGCTTGGCACTGCCTTTTCTCTCCCTAAGCAAAGTCCGAAGAATAAGAGTCTAGCGCTGACCTTATTTTATCTTCCGCTTCCCCTGAAATCTTGGGGTCTTCAGTTGTAATATAATCTAACAAATCTTGATGTTTACTTCTCATATGAGATAATAAACCAGCCTCAAAACGACCAATATCTTTTATCTCTACTGAGTCTAAATAACCCTTTGTACCAGCATAAATTACACATACAATTTCTGCATTCGACAAGGGTGAGTATTGAGGCTGTTTCATCAATTCCGTCAAGCGCGCACCCCTGTTCAAAAGCTGTTGCGTAGCTTCATCTAAGTCTGATCCAAATTGAGCGAAAGCAGCCATTTCTCTATATTGTGCTAACTCCAGTTTAACGGGACCAGCTACAGATTTCATTGAATTTGTTTGGGCAGAAGAGCCAACCCGAGAAACAGATAAACCTGTATTCACCGCCGGTCTAATACCTTGATAAAATAATTCAGTTTCAAGGAAGATCTGCCCATCTGTTATTGATATAACATTAGTCGGTATAAATGCCGAAACATCACCACCTTGTGTCTCTATTATCGGTAGGGCTGTTAATGATCCTGATCCATTATCTTCATTAAGTTTTGACGATCTCTCCAAAAGCCTTGAGTGGAGATAAAACACATCTCCAGGGTAAGCTTCTCGCCCTGGTGGTCTTCTAAGCAGCAACGACATTTGTCTATAGGAAACGGCCTGTTTAGATAAATCATCATAAATGATAAGGGCGTGTCTACCGTTATCTCTAAAATGCTCTGCCATAGCTGTGGCAGAGTAAGGTGCTAAAAACTGCATGGGTGCTGGGTCGGAAGCAGTTGCTGCAACGACAATCGAGTATTCAATCGCCCCAGTCTCCTCAAGCTTTTTAACTAACTGAGCAACAGTGGATCGTTTTTGTCCAATTGCGACGTAGATGCAATAAAGTTTTTTATTTTCGTCACCTTTAGCAGCATCATTATATGTTTTTTGATTTAAAATCGCATCTAGTGCTACGGCTGTTTTTCCTGTCTGTCTATCACCAATGATTAACTCTCTTTGACCACGGCCAATTGGAATCATAGCATCAACTGATTTCAATCCTGTCGCCATAGGCTCATGAACAGACTTTCTAGGAATAATACCTGGGGCCTTACTGTCCGCTACCTTCCGATTCTTTGTCTTAAGAGGTCCTTTCCCATCAATTGGATTTCCTAACCCATCGACAACTCGGCCTAGTAATTCATCTCCTGCAGGTACATCAACGATCGAATTAGTACGTTTGACAATATCACCTTCTTTGATATCACGGTCCGAACCGAATATAACGACCCCTACATTATCCATCTCTAGATTTAACGCCATACCTTTTATCCCGCCGGGAAACTCTACCATTTCACCAGCTTGAACTTTATCTAAACCATATACTCTTGCAATTCCGTCTCCTACCGAGAGCACTCTGCCAACTTCATCAACGCCAGTTTCCTGACCAAAATTTTCAATTTGCTCTTTTAGTATTGATGATATTTCTGCTGCTTGGATAGCCATTAACCAACCTCTTTCATAGTAGCTTGTAGTGAAGCTAATTTCGCCCTAATTGATGTATCTAACATTTTTGAACCCACCTTAACAATTAAACCCCCAAGGATTGTTTCGTCTATAGCAGGCTCTATTTGTACTTTGTGGCCCGTAGATTTGCTGAGCACTTCTGCAAGCTTACTATATTGTTCCTCAGATAATTTGTTAGCACTTGTTATCTCTGCCGTAATTTCACCTTTTTCTTCAGCAAGCAGTCTTTGTAATTCAAGAACCAAATAAGGAACTATAAATAATCGTCTTTTAGAAGCCATTACGCCGAAAACGTTAGACATTAGTTTGCCCAAAGAAACTGCTTTTGACACACTAGAGATAATGTTTATTTGTTTGTTCCTACTCGCTAATGGTGAATTGAGAAACATCGAAAAATCCGAACTCTCATTCAAAAGAGACACAATCGTCAGAGTATCCCTCTCAATTATATCTAAACTTCTTTGTTCCTTCGCAGACTCAAATAAAGCAGTGGCATATCTTGTAGCTATACCTAAACACTCCGACGCAGACACAGACATATTTACCTCTAACAGTTACTTATTTATGGTCACAGTTTCTAGATAAAAATCGTGAACCGAAATAAAGTTACCAACACTGCTCACTTAGCAAAGCCCGACGACAGCCGCAACCATCAATGACTAGAAAAGCCAAACAAAAACTGCAATCAATACAGTATCTTAGTATAATTGCCAATTAGTGCGACCGTTTGAAGCTATAAAACTGATTCTATTAAACAAAATTTAAACTTTTTTATTTAGACTCGGGCAAGTTTTAGAGGTGATTGGTCTACGATCAAGAGTCCTCAAAGAAACTCTCATTTTTATCTTATTAGAAGCTCTTGTTGTAGCAGCAATTTGTTTCGATGCCTCTACTACGAGAACACCACCAAATTGACCTGGTAGTACTTTTCTGCCAAATCTTTCCATAAATTTTGCCGACTTTAAACTAAACTTTCGGTTCGATGGAATTGAAAATAGTACACTTTTACTACTATCAATATGAAAGGAATTAGCCAGAAGTTGATTTTTTAATTGTGTAACAGTGTAGGGCCGCCCCGATCCGAAGGGAGTTGCTTCTCCTCTACACCATAAACCTGCCCGATTCGGCACTATAAATAATGCCTTACCTCCTGGCGCTAAAATTCTTCGACATTCATTTAGCAAAGCTGAGATATTTTCGCTAAACTCTACTCCATGCAAAAAAATCATATAATCAGTCATACCAGTTGGAAGTGGCCACAAATATTCTTCGCTCAAAACGCATACGTTGGCACTATCATTAGGCCAACGAATGGCCCCTTGAGAAGCTGGCATTAGCAAGGTTAGTTTCTCCCTCTCCTCTTGAAATAACTCTGCAACAGGACTTAAGAAGCCGAAGCCAACAATATTTTTATTTTGAATATTATCCCAATGTTCATTAATAACAGAGGTAATCACATCCTTAACTACAAGTCCCAATCCTGAGATCGAATAAAAATTTTGTAAGCTTTCGACATCTAATCGCATGTTGGCTTTCACATTGATTCACTTATAATCTACTTAAATGATTTAAATCTGATTAATAAATATATTAAATACGTAAAACCAGTATGATATTCCGCAGACATAAACCCTAATAACCTAAAAATATCAAAAAATAAAAAAAAAAATAAAAAAGTACTTGAAGCTTATGAATTAAACACGAAATGTAGAGACTATCAGAAACCTAACAGCCTAGGATCTTATCAAGCATTAATTTTAAAGGAAATACTACGTGCCCTCATTCTCCGATACTCTAGAAAAAGCTATCCATGTGGCATTAGCTCACTCAAACTCCCTAAAACACGAGCTCGCAACTCTCGAACACCTTCTTTTGGCTCTAACAGATGAACCTGAAGCAGCACAAGTTTTGAAGGCATGCAATGTAGATCTAGAAAGTTTAAAAACTTCTCTAAATAATTTCATAAAAACAGAGCTAGCAAGCTTGGAAACCGGCATTGAGGGTTCAGAGGCCGTTCCAACAGCAGCATTTCAAAGAGTTATTCAAAGAGCTGCAATCCATGTTCAATCATCTGGTAGAAATGAGGTTACAGGAGCAAATGTACTAGTAGCAATTTTTGCTGAACGAGAATCAAATGCGGTCCATTTCTTACAAGAGCAAGAAATGACTCGATATGATGCTGTAAATTATATTGCCCACGGGCTAGCAAAAAATCCTTCTTTTTTGGATTCGAAATCCATTACAGGCGCAGAGGATTTAAATGAAAACGGCAATTCTGATAGTGAAGAAACCCGGCCCAAAAAAGAATCTGCGCTAGAAAAATATTGTGTTGATTTAAATCGAAGATCTCGAAACGGAACTATAGATCCTCTCATAGGTCGCGAACTCGAAATTGAACGTTGTATACAAATACTATGTCGAAGAAGAAAAAATAACCCCATTTTGGTAGGGGACCCTGGCGTTGGGAAAACAGCAATAGCCGAAGGATTAGCTTACAGGATAGTGGCACAGGAAGTCCCACTGGTACTCGGGGATACTATAATTTATTCTCTTGATATGGGGTCCTTACTTGCTGGGACCAGGTATCGAGGTGACTTCGAAGAGCGTCTAAAATCTGTTATGAAAGAATTAGAGGAACATCCAGATGCTGTTCTCTTTATAGATGAAATTCATACAGTCATCGGAGCAGGCGCAACATCGGGAGGATCAATGGATGCATCAAATCTGCTCAAACCAGCCCTTCAAGGTGGTGAGCTGAGGTGTATGGGATCAACAACCTACAAAGAATATAGACAACATTTTGAAAAAGATAGAGCCCTAAGTCGGCGTTTTCAAAAAATTGACGTAAAGGAGCCTTCTATTGAAGATACAATAAAAATACTGCGAGGTCTTAAATCTTACTTCGAAAAACATCACAGTATAAAATATTCCTCCGAAGCTATCAAAACAGCTGTAGAATTATCCTCAAGGTACATTCATGACAAAAAGTTGCCTGATAAAGCTATTGATGTAATTGACGAAGCAGGTGCTGCCCAACAACTACAGTCGGAGTCTAAAAAACGCAAAATTATCTCAGTGAAAGAGATCGAAGAGGTCGTTGCCAAAATCGCAAGAATTCCACCTAAAAATTTAAACAAAGATGATGCTCAGAACCTTCAAGATTTAGAAATCTCCTTAAAAAGAGTAGTTTTTGGCCAAGACTCGGCTATTACTGCTTTATCTTCGGCGATAAAGCTTTCCCGAGCTGGTTTAAGGGAGCCTGAAAAACCTATAGGTAATTATCTTTTTGCTGGTCCTACAGGTGTTGGAAAAACAGAAGTTGCTAATCAATTGGCGTCCACTCTTGGCGTCGAATTATTGAGATTTGATATGTCAGAGTATATGGAAAAACATGCTGTCTCAAGATTAATTGGAGCTCCTCCTGGTTACGTTGGTTTTGACCAAGGTGGACTTTTAACTGATGGCGTCGACCAACATCCCCACTCAGTATTATTGTTAGACGAAATTGAAAAAGCTCACCCGGATGTTTTTAATATTTTACTTCAAATTATGGATCATGGGAAGTTAACTGATCATAATGGTAGGAAAGTAGATTTTCGCAATGTAATTCTGATAATGACGTCCAATGCCGGTGCGTCAGACATGGCTAAAGCTGCAATAGGTTTTGGAAGAGATAAAAGAGAGGGAGAGGATACAGCGGCAATCGAAAGAATATTTTCTCCAGAATTCAGAAATAGACTTGATGCTGTAATTAGTTTTTCTTCTTTAGGAAGAGGTGTGATAACAAAAGTAGTCGAAAAATTCGTTTTACAGCTTGAAGCACAATTGATGGATAGAAACGTGACATTTGAACTGTCAAAAAAGGCTGCTGAATGGCTCGGTTCAAAGGGGTATGATGAAAAAATGGGAGCAAGGCCTCTTGCAAGAGTAATACAAGAAAAAATTAAGAAACCATTAGCTGATGAACTATTATTTGGAAGATTATCAAAAGGTGGAGTGGTAAAAGTAGATTTGGTAAAAGATGAGATTAACCTGGAAATTATAAAACCAGAAGTTGAAAAAATAGCAGCTAAAAAGAAACCAAAACTACTAACAGCTAAATAGTTTTTAACGTTCCGTCAATTTAATCTCTATTCTTCTATTCTTGGCTCTGGCTTCTTCTGTGTCCCTTGGATCAAATGGTTGATGCTCGCCGAAACCTGTGGCAGCCAAACGGCCTGGCGGGATATTGAATTGATCGGACATATACCTCACAACAGATAAGGCTCGGGCCTGACTTAATTCCCAATTATCCTTATAAATTCCCTGACCACTTAACGGCATATTATCAGTATGACCATCAACTCGTAAAACCCAGTTTATCTCGGGTGGGATTTTCGAAGAAATAGTCTTTATAATATCTGAGACTAATCGTATCTGGTCAATGCCTTTTGTGGATATATTAGCTTTACCCTTCTCGAATAATATTTCAGATGAAAAAATAAACCTATCGCCTTTTATTTTTATTCCTTCTTGGTTCTCAAGCGCTTTCTCAACTTCTGCAAAAAATTTAGATTGATATTTCTTAAGTTCTTTGGCTTCAGCTTCTAAGCGTTCACGATCTTTTTGTTTGAGCTTAAAGATTTCAGCTTTATCTTTTCTTAATTCTTCCAAAGCTTTATCTCGTTGTAGCGCAAAAAGCTCTAACTGAGCATTTTTCTTCTTCAAAGCTGCTAGCGTATTTGCTTCTTTATTTCTGAGTTGAATTAATTTTAACTGCTCAGCTTTTAAATTTTTAAGAGTGCTATCGCGCTCTAAACTCAAAGCATTCAACTCATCATTTTTTTTCTTAAGTTCTTTTGAGCTTCTTCTTTGTTCTGATGCAACTCGAGCTAATGCCGCATTTAATTTGTTTGTTAAATTAGCGACCTCCACTTTCTCTACTATGTCTTTTTCCTCAGAAGCATTAAGTAATCCCTGAAGAAAGCCCAGCTGCTGGCGTACCTCTGTCAATTGCTGATTCAATGCTTCTATTGATAATTTTGCTTGTAAGCTAACTGTCTTTTCTTTTTCAAGCTGTGATCGAGCGTTTGAAAGTAAAACTTTTTGTAGATCAGCTTTGGTTAATTCATCCGATGCCCGTTTTTCAGCTAAGATCTTTTGCGCTAATGCGTCTTTCAACATCCTACTAAGAGAAGCTTCTTTTAAAGCTGCATTGGACTTTACTTCTCTGATTTCACTCAATGCGACTAATAATTTCGTATTCAAATCGTTTTTAAGAGATTTTGCAGCTGCTAGTAATGTCAAGGTTTCTTCTGCCTCTTTCCTTTTCTCCTCTAGCGCGAGAGACATAGCGGTTAGCTCTGCATTACCATTTTTTAATTTCATTCTTAATATTTCTGCAGCAGCCGCCTCCAATAATCCCAACGATTTTAACTCTGATATTTTTTTTATTTGTTTTTTACTGTCAAGCTCCATTTCAGAAACGAGTAATTCTATCGCCTCTCTCTTAGCAGCGGCTAACCGCGCTGCTTCAACTTTTTCGTCAATTTCTTCACGAGCTTTGGCTAAAGCGAGCTGGGTGAGCTGTTTTTCTGAAAACTCTTTTTCTAATGCTGAAGTCTTACTATCTAATTGAGATTTTGTGGATGTTAGACGTGAAGACAGATCCTTATTATCAGCCAGTAATGCCAACACTTGTTGTTCAAAGTTGGCGATTATAGCTTTTTGACTATCAGACTTACCAACTAGGGATGCTATCAATGTCCTTTGTCTGCTTATTTCTTTAGAACTCTCATCAACTAATCCACCCAAACGAGTAACCTGATCTTCAAGATTACTACCTCGCTGCTGCTCTAATCCTAATTGTAAAGCTAATGTGTTTAAACTATCTGACAAATCATCTAACTCAGAACCTTGTGTTTCTATAGTTTCGCGAAGCATAAACTGCACTATCATAAAAATGGATATAATAAAAATTAAGACAAGAAGTAATGCTGTCATAGCATCCACAAACCCTGGCCATATGTTAGCCTCAAAACGTCTACCACTTCGACGACTTAAGGCCATTTCAAAACAACCTAGGTAAGATATTTGATTCTTTAATTAAACTTTTCATTCTTAAAATTTATGGATTAACTCGCTTGAATAACATGGTCTGAATTTCACTTTAATTATCACTTTTCTTTCGTTCAGCCGAAATTTCGTCAAAAATATTTACTAGCTGTGTTTCAATACTTCTAAGTCGCATTCGGCTCTCAGCGTCAGAACTATTATCTTGTTCTTTATCATAGCGTAGTTGATCCAAAAGGTTTTCCTGACTTTGAGCTACCCTCTTCAATGCTGAGCCAACATCGTCTGATTGATCAATCCTCTCGATCAATCTTAGTACTGTTTCAACCATCTTGTCAGCACGCTCATCATTTTGCTTCCGAGAATTTTCTAGATTATCCAAAAAATCATCAAACCTCGCGTTCTGTTCTATTATATGGTTTAAGATGGGGACAAGGTCAGAATTTACTTGAGGGATTACCTCTCCTTCATTGCCTGCAAAAGAAAATTTTGTGACTGAGGACAACCATTCCTCCATTTGACGATAAAACCGGTTTTGGCCATGTCCTGCAAAAAGTTCCAACAGCCCAACAACAAGAGAACCTGCCAGCCCGAGCAATGATGATGAAAAAGCCGTACCCATCCCAGCCAACTGGCTCTCTAATCCATCCATTAGTTTAGCAAAAACTTCGACGCCACTTTCTCCCTCTTGTGGGTTCAGAGACCTTATCGTATCCACGACTCCTGGAATTGTTATAGCTAACCCATAAAAAGTTCCTAAAAGTCCTAGAAAGATTAGTAAATTTATTACATACCTAGTTATATCTCTAGACTCATCCATTCGAGTTGCCACGGAGTCCAATATTGTTCTCGCAGAAGTAGATGTTACTTTCATCTTATAACCACCTGCATTTAATACCGCTGCTAGGGAAGCTAAGAGCCTTGGGGTTCTACTCGAGATAGACTCAGGTTGATTTTGAGCTACTTTTTTAATCCAAGATACTGATGACATAAGCTGTGTGACCTGCCAAAAGCACGCTATAACTCCAAAGAGAAACACAATAAATATAAGTCCATTCAAATAGAGATTCGCTGAGACGACTGACGCTAATTGTGGATATATAGCGTATCCACCTAAACCGGTTAATACTAACACACAAAGCATGAATAGAACTTGACGCATGGGGCCGGTAAAATCTAAACTCTTATCTTCTCCGAGAGCTTTCATGCTAATACCTTTTCAAAATCATCTTTAGATAAACTCATTGTAAATGCAGAGGATCATTTTTCCAAGTTTATTATAAATATCTTTTAGTTAAAGAACTAGTAACTTATAGAACATGAAGAAATATCAATAAAAAAGAAGCTCTTATGCGTTTACTTTTAATCATTACATCACTTTTGGCACTAATTTGGTCTAGTTATTGGATAGTTTTTTCCGTGAAATTGAAATCTGAGGTATCAGATTTCATAGAGAGCCATAATTCTGACCAGTGGTTAGTAGAATACTCAGATCTTTCGATCAAAGGTTTTCCAAACCGCTTTGATATAACTCTCAACAAACTTTACATCAGAAACAATGACTTATCGGTTACTTGGTTGTTACCCTATTTTCAAATACTCTCTCTAAGCTATAAACCAAACCACTTAATATTGGTTTTCCCTAACACACAAACACTAGAAAATGGTAATAATAAGATCATTTTTAATACAACAGACATGTTAGCTAGTCTTAGTTTTATGGACTATAAATTTTCTGAATTAGATCAGTTCATACTAAGTATTGAGAAATCTGAGCTTAAAGGTCCCAAACATAAAATACTAAATACCACAGCGTTAAATGTTGCAGTTAAACAAAACAAAACACATAACGGTAATTATCATCTTGGTTTCCGAGGAAACGATATTCAGTTAAATTTACCAGAAAAAAATAATTTTAATTTTATTTTTGATGTGGAAATGGCACTCGAAGAGTTGAATGGTTTGACTAATAAAAAGATGCCGAAGATTAGCACCGTAGATATCAAAGCTCTAAATCTCAGCTCTCCAAATTTTAATATCAATGGTAATGGAAAAGCCTCCTTCAATGATAATATTATAAAAGACGGTATTTTAAACATCAAAGCTAAAAATTGGAGAAGTTTTTTTAATACGTTATTTCCAGAGAATGCAAAACTCCGGATGGGTCTAGACCTTATTGCGCCGGTTACCCAAAACGACGAAACCTTACATTTCAGTTTAAAGTTAGAAAATGGGAATATATATCTCGGGCCCATCTTTATTGGTAGCTTAAGCAATATACTAGAATAATAAATCTTTATCGTACAAACAATATGGGCCCTCTAATACTTTATCTTTTAACTCTGCCAAAATCGGGAGCATCAGTATCTTGCCCAGCTTCAATTACTCCACGCCTTATTTCGCGAGTTCGAGTAAAATATTTATGTAAGAAATCGCCATCTCCAGTTCGTATAGCTCGTTGGAGAGCAAAAAGTTCCTCTGTAAAGCGGCCCAAAATCTCCAATGTAGCCTCTTTATTAGATAGAAAAACATCTCGCCACATCGTTGGGTCTGAAGCAGCGATTCTTGTAAAATCTCTGAAACCAGCTGCTGAGTATTTTACCACTTCACTATCTGTAACCCGACGCAAATCATCTGCAACTCCTACCATAGTATAAGCAATCAAATGTGGTGCATGAGACGTCACAGCTAAAACTAAATCATGATGGTCTGGATCCATCAACTCAACATTTGCTCCCAGCGATGACCAAAGGTTCTTAAGTTTCTCCAATCTAACTAATTCATGATCTTTTACATTTTCTGGCGTCAGTAAACACCATCTATTATCAAATAACTCAGCAAACCCCGCCTCGGGTCCAGACTGTTCAGTACCGGCAATTGGATGTGCCGGAATAAAAAGTACTTCATCAGAAACATAAGGCATTACTTCATCTATCACCGCTCTTTTAGTTGACCCAACATCTGTTAGAGTAGAACCAATCTTCAGTTCACTTGATATTTCTTTTACAACCTCGCTCATTGCACCTACCGGTACGCACAGAATAACCAGATCCGCATCTTTTACGGCATTTTTAGGATTATCATATATTTTGTCACAAATACCCAAAGCCCTAGCTTTTTCGCGTGTCTCGCTAGACCTCGAGTAGCCTGTAATTTCATGTGCAAGTTCACCGCGCCGTATAGCATGCGAAATGGAAGACGCTATTAGGCCCAAACCAACTAATGCCACTTTATTATAAATCTCAGTCATATCTCTTACTCATCGATAATTATTAATTTCATTACAATTTTCACATAGTTGCTATTGGTTGCCATCAGTTTGTCTACAGAAATATTAAATTGTATCTTAAACTGATCTATAAGAAATTATAAGGATCAATATCAATTTTAATTTTTACACCGTTTATAGCTTTAGACTTTAAGACCCAGTCTCTCAGCGGTTTCTGTACTGAAGTTTGTAAATCAGCTTTTATTAACATTCTATTTCTATACATACCTTTTATCCGCGATATTGGTGCTGGTGCAGGGCCAAAAACTTGTATACCCAAAACTCGAAGCATACGGCCATTCTTTAACAAAGCTCTTCCTACTTCCTCAACTTTTTTAAGATTAACACCATATATAATAATACTAACGAAGCGTCCAAAAGGAGGTACTTTCGCTTTTTTCCTATCGATTGCTTCAAGTCTCCAAAAGTCCTCTAAGTCCGAGTCAACGATTGCCTTTATTACTCTATGATCCGGTTGATAGGTTTGAATAAAAGTCTCTCCAGCTTTAAGATCACGGCCAGCTCTTCCTGAAACTTGACTAATCATCTGAAATGTCTTTTCAGCAGCTCTCAAATCAGCTCCTTGCAAGCCTAAGTCTGCATCAATTACGCCAACCAAAGTCAAATTGGGAAAGTTGTGACCCTTTGCTATAAGTTGCGTACCAACAACTATATCAATCTCTCCATGAGCTATTTTTATTAATTGTTCTTTCAAAACTATAGCTGTTTTTTGTAAATCCGAAGACAAAACAGCTATTTTGGCATCTGAGAAGAGCCTTTGAACTTCAATTCCTAACCTTTCAATACCTGGGCCAATCGCTGATAAGGTCCCCTGACTTCCACATGTAGTACATTTCTCTGGTATTGAATTAATATTCCCACACTGGTGACACATTATACGATTTAGTTTTTTATGCTGAACCATTCTACTGTCACACTGATTACAACTAACCTGTTCCCCACAAGACTGGCAAAGAGTAATTGGAGCAAAACCACGGCGATTCAAAAATAGTAGGCTTTGCTCACCTTTAATCAACCTCTCACGAATCTGATCGACTAACGTTGGAGAGATCCAATTACCTCGTTCAAGTTTTTCTAACCTCATATCTATAGTTTTGATTTTTGGTATAAGTGCGCCACCATATCTGAAACTTAAGTCTACCCCCAGATACTTGCCTTTTTCTACGTTAACCCAGCTTTCTAAGGAAGGTGTGGCAGAAGCTAAGATTACCCTGGCAGAATTAATTACACCCCTGAGGACTGCCATATCTCTAGCATTATAAAGGACTCCATCATCTTGTTTATATGAATGATCGTGTTCTTCATCGACTACTATCAAGCCAAGATCTTTAAATGGTAAGAATAAAGCAGATCTTGCTCCAACAATTAATTGAACATCACCTTTAGATACTGATTTCCAAACTCTACGCCTGTTTGTCAAACTTATTCCTGAATGCCATTCTCCAGGCATAGCCCCAAATCTTTCTTCAACCCTTGAAAGGAATTCTGAAGTCAAACCGATTTCAGGTAGTAGTACTAATGCTTGCTTATTTTGTTTGATGCAATCAGCAATACTCTCAAGATAAACTTCCGTTTTTCCTGAGCCGGTAACGCCTTTTAATAGAATTGCATTATGTCTTTTTGACCCTCTTATTTTTTCTAAAGCGAACTTCTGGTCTTTTGATAGTTGCTTACCTTTTAATAGTAAGTCTAATTTTGGAAATGATTTATCACGATCGTAATAATTAACCTCTAACGCATTAATAGCCTCCAATCCGTAAACGACTGAAGGGCTAACAGCACATTTTTTAGTGATCTCATTTATGTTAAACTTCAAGTCTGCATTAAGTTTCATAAATTCAAGTACTTTTTTTCTTGCAATAGTTAATCTCTTAATCTTGTCAGTTACAAATAAATATTTCTTTTCAAAATTACTTTCAGAACCTAATTTATTTACCCTGGTTACTAATCTAAAAACCGCAGAAAGTGGCGTTATCGTATAAGATGCAAATCTTTCTATAAATTCCATCATTTCTAAACTCATCGGGTTAAAATCAAGTATTTTTTTTATTTTCTTAACTTTATGACTAGAAATCTCATCAAGGTTGACGCTCCACACAACTCCCAAGACAACTCTATGTCCTAAGGGGACCAAAGCAAATGCTCCCAACGCACATCCATGATGAGGAACTTTATAGGCTAACATTTTACCAATCGGTTCCGTCGTCAAGACACTCACTATTTCATCATTTTTAAAATTTTTTTTCATTGCACTTTCTGCTCTATAAAAAATACTTTAGAAGCATAATTGAACTAAGCAAAGGTTATAAAAATGAAATTCTTTATAGATACCGCAGAAATTGATGACATAATCGAATTAAACTCACTCGGGATAGTGGATGGCGTAACCACTAACCCGTCTCTCATTCTAAAGTCGAACAAACAGATTACAGATGTTATTAGAGCAATATCTGATGTTGTTGATGGGCCTGTCTCGGCAGAAGTTGTATCTCAAAAAGCAGAAGATATGATAGCCGAAGGATTAGAATTATTAAAAATTGGAACAAATATAACTGTAAAGGTTCCGTTAACATGGGAAGGCCTGAAAGCATGCAAAATATTAAGTAGTGAAGGGGTGATGGTTAACGTAACCCTGTGCTTTACGGTTAACCAAGCAATACTAGCCGCAAAAGCTGGCGCTTCTTTCATATCACCATTTGTGGGTCGACTTGATGATATTAACCTCGATGGAATGGGGTTAATTTCTGATATTCGTCAAGTATACAATAACTATAACTTTGCTACGGAAATACTGGTTGCATCGATAAGAACTGTTAATCATGTTACCGAGGCCGCTTTAGTTGGGGCTGATATTGTTACTATACCGCCAAAAGTTATTAAAGCTCTAATAGCCCATCCGTTGACAGAATCTGGTCTTAAAGCTTTTGATCGAGATTGGGCTAAAACTGGCCAAAAGATTCTTTAATAATTAAAACTTTAGTTTGAGAGAATAAAAATGAAGGTTAAAAACGCAGAAATTATTGAAATTAGGAAAAAGATCCTAGCTGATCCAAAAATTATTCTTGAAGATATAGAGATTATGAAGGCTCTAGTTGATACTAGTGAGAGCGGTATCGGTAGTAATGTAATCGATCTACGAAGTGTCGCCATGAGTCAGCTCGAAAGTAAAATACAAAAAACAGAGGCAGTTAATAAATCTATAGTCGCCGCTGCTTATGAGAATATAACTGGATATGAATTAATTCATAAGGCTGTATTAAATATATTGGAGGCTCAAAACTTCTCAGAACTAGAATTACAATTCTCTCGAAATATTCAATCTATTTTAAAAATAGCTCACATTCACTTAATGATTGAACAAAATAATATCAACTACAAAGTATTGAAAGAAAATAGTTACATTTCTATTGTTAAACCCAAAGAAGTAATGAAGTATTTAAATTCATCCAATCATAAATACCAAAAAGATATAATTATGAGGAAAACTGGTAACCCAGATAAAAGGGTTTATGGCGACAAGTCTAACAACATAAAATCAGAAGCCGTAATAACTTTAGATTTAGGTAAAAATAACCCACTTGCGTTGCTAATAATGGGGTCCACTAGTGTCAGGCAATTTGAACCTAAACAAAGGACGGAGTTACTTAGCTTTTTGGGTGCAATATTAGAACGGGTTATAAGAAGTTGGTCCCTATAAATAATTATAAGAAAAATTATCTGAGTTTTGTAGCAAAATGGCTAGATTATATAGGGTCTTTAAATAATCTGGCTGATAATACTAAAATAGCCTACGGAAGTGATGTAAAACAATTTTTTAAGTTTTTAGAGGCGCGTTCAGAAAGTTTTGGGAACCTGATAGAACCAAAGAGCTTAACAACTTCCGACATGCGAGCTTGGTTTTCTACTGAAAGGAAGAAAGGTACCACATCACGGTCTTTAGCCAGAAAACTTTCAGCAGTTAAACATTTTTTCGAGTGGCTTTCAGAACGAGAGAGTTTTGATGCTTCAGTTATTCTCTCTACAAAAGCAATAAAATTCCAAAAAAAATTACCCAGGCCAATTACAAAAAATTCGGCAACAAATTTACTTTCTATTGTCAAAGATTTTTCTGACTTAAACTGGGTTTCTGCTAGAGATACCGCAATTATAACCCTTCTTTACGGATGCGGTTTGAGAATTTCTGAAGCCTTAACCATCCACAAAAATCAAGTTCCACTAAATGATGTAGTTAGAATTATTGGAAAGGGTCAGAAAGAACGTTTAGTACCAGTTTTACCTATTGTCCAAGAAAGTGTTAATCAGTATTTGGAGCTATTACCCTTCAAACTATCACCAGCGGAACCAATCTTTCGAGGTCTCAGGGGTGGGGTGCTAAACCCTAGGTTAGTGTCTAGATTAATAGAGAACGCAAGAAATGCTCTAGGCTTACCAGAGAGTACTACCCCTCACGCAATGAGGCACTCTTTTGCAACCCATCTTCTCGAGGCGGGAGGAGATCTAAGGACTATTCAAGAACTTCTTGGTCACGCTTCTTTATCGACCACACAGGCATATACAGCAATTGACACAACTCAAATAATGAAAGTTTATAATCAGACCCACCCATTAAAGGATGGTTAAAAAACTTAATTTAAACTAAACTATTAAAGTAACTATAATGGAACAAAATCGTATCAAAGAGAAAATAATGGATATTAAGTTTAAAGCTTTATTGGTACACTTTCTAACTGCATCTGGTGCTGTTTTTGCAATGTTGGCTATGTTAGCGGCTGTAGATGGGAAATGGTCATTGATGTTTGTATGGCTAGTCGTAGCATTTGCGGTTGATGGAATAGATGGACCGTTAGCCAGAAAATATAATGTCAAAGAAAATGCATCAAATTTTGATGGTGTTCTTCTTGATTTAATTATTGATTATTTGACTTATGTTTTCATACCGGCATTTGCACTATTTAAGTCTGGTCTGTTTGAGGGATGGACTGGGTGGTTTATAATAATAATAATTACGTTCGCTAGCGCTCTGTACTTTGCAGATAATAGGATGAAAACAAAAGATAATTCTTTTTCCGGCTTTCCAGGTTGCTGGAATATGGTCGCAGTGGTTATATTTGCTCTCGAACCTAATTTTTGGATAATTTTAGTTTTAGTTTCGTGCTTGGCTATAGCAATGTTTTTACCTCTAAAGTTTGTACATCCAGTAAGAACTTTAAGATGGAGGTCTATTACACTACCTATTACTTTTTTTTGGACCTTTTTTGCGGGTTGGGCAGCTTGGGTTAATTTTGATCCTAACAGCTGGGCTCACTGGGGCCTTGTATTAACATCCATGTATTTACTCCTAGCAGGAGTTATACAACAGTTGACCGAACGACAAAGAATAAGCACATAAATTAAGTATCTGACAAACCAGATAGAACCTCGCTACAACGTATGCAGGTATCGTTATATGTCTGTAGCCCTACTTCGGGCAATACTTTCCAGCAACGAAGACATTTGTTACCTTTGGCTAAATCAAATCTGACAGCAACGTCTCGCGTTTCATCAAGGGCAAAAATCTCTTTTGGAAACGGGTTAGTAGTTGTCTGAATAGAAGAGGTTATACAAATATCATGAAAGTCTATGGAATCCAAAATTTCTTTATCTTTCTCCCCCACAAATACAGTAGGATCAGCCTCTAGTGATGCACCAATGGTCTTATCTTGTCTTTTTAATTCTAATGCTCCTGTAACTACTTTTCTAACTTTTCTGATAGTAAACCATTTCTCAGCTAAATCCTTATCCTCCCATTCATCGGGGGTCTCGGGAAAGTCATTCAAGTGTATAGAGCTCAAGGAAGAGTCAAACCTTTCTAACCAAACTTCTTCCATCGTAAACACTAATATTGGAGCCAACCAACTCGTCAAATGGTGAAACAAAATCTCTAACGTATTTCTAGCTGCTTTTCGACGATCCGAGTTGCCGTCACAATATAATGTATCTTTCCTAATATCAAAATAAAAAGAGGACAGATCAGATGTAGCAAATGAAAAAATTTCTTGTAGCGCTCCCTGAAAATCATAAACGTTATAACGTTCTCTAACTATTTTATCAATTTCCCAAACTCGGTGTAGTACCCAACGCTCTAATTCGGGCATCTTTTTGTATTCTATATTATCCTGAGGGGTTTTTGATTTAAGAGATCCTAATAGAAACCGCATAGTATTACGTAAACGCCTATAACTGTCCGCGACACCCTTCAAAATTTCGGATCCTATCCTCAAATCAACACTATAATCGGATTGAGCGACCCACAGCCTTAGAATATCAGCTCCGTACTGTTTTATCACTTGATCTGGGGAAACAGTATTGCCTGTGGATTTTGACATCTTCATACCTTTTTCATCAAGAGTAAAACCATGTGTTAGAACGCCCCGATACGGCGCGTGACCTCTTGTCCCACAACTTTGTAACATTGAAGAGTGAAACCAACCCCTATGTTGATCTGTTCCTTCAAGATATAAATCAGCCAAGCCGTCCTTCGTTCCATCATCTCTATCTCTCAGAACAAAGGCATGTGTTGATCCAGAGTCAAACCATACGTCAAGGATATCAAAAACTTGTTCATAATCGTCAGGATCAACTAACCCAGATAAAAATCGTTCCTTGGCGCCGTCTTCATACCAGCAATCCGCACCCTCTATTTCAAATGCCTCTAATATTCTTTTGTTTACTTCCTCATTACGCAATAAAAAATCTTCATTTGTTGACAGCACGCCCTTTTTTGTAAAACAAGTTAATGGGACTCCCCACGCCCTTTGACGAGACAGTACCCAATCAGGTCTTACCTCTATCATCGAATGTAATCTATTTCTGCCGCTGTAAGGTGTCCAATTAACCATCCTGTCTATTGAAGTTAAGGCCCTTTCTCTAATACTATGGCCAAACTCATCGTTATCATCTCCGACGGACTTATCAATTGCCACGAACCATTGAGGGGTATTACGAAAAATTACCGGCGCTCTTGACCTCCACGAATGCGGGTAACTATGTGTAATCCTAGATCGAGCAATCAAACTGTTAGTGTCAATCAATTTTTCTATGACCGCGGCATTAGCTTTTCCTTCTTTCCCTTTTCGGTCAAAAACTTGTAAACCTGAAAATAGTGGAACGTGCCCCAAAAACTCAGAACTTTCTCCTATATTGTAGGTCAAACGAGTAAGCCAATTACGTTTAAGAAAACATTCGTAATCTTCCGCTCCATGGCTTGGTGCAGTATGAACAAAACCTGTACCCGCTTCAGAATTAACATGCTCACCATCGATCAAGGGCACGTCATAATTCCAAAAGTCATCTAAACTTGAAAAAGGGTGGATACATATCGCATTTTTTAACTCATCAGCCTTAACATCAAAATTGCGTTTAAACTCCGTTACTCGAGATTGGGATAAAACACTCTCTGCCAAGTCATCAGCTAAAAGGTATAAATCTCCCGAGCTTGTCCAGCTTTCATCTAAAGTAGTAATGACTTCATATAAACCATAGGAGATCTTTTCACTATATGCGATTGCCTTGTTTGATGGGATTGTCCAAGGGGTTGTAGTCCAAATTACTACCCTAGCATTCTTTATGTTTTCCGGCGCACTTTTAAACTTAAACGGAACCCATATAGTATGACTTTTATGATCGTGATATTCAATTTCGGCTTCAGCTAGAGCAGTTTTTTCAACAGATGACCACATCACTGGCTTTGAGCCTTGGTATAGAGTCCCATTCATTAAGAATTTCTGAAACTCTTCTGCAATAACCTTTTCTGCATGAAAATCCATAGTTAAATAGGGGTTTTCCCAATTACCAGTTACTCCCAACCTCTTAAACTCTTCTCTTTGTATATTAATCCACTTTTCAGCAAATTTCCTGCATTCCTGCCTAAATGAGACGATGTCAACCTCATCCTTATCTAAACCCTTACTACGATAGGTTTCCTCTATCTTCCACTCAATGGGTAAACCATGACAGTCCCAACCTGGGATGTATCGGGCATCTTTTCCCATCATTTGCTGTGATCTTACCACCATATCCTTAAGTATCTTGTTTAAGGCGTGCCCAATATGAAGATTTCCGTTAGCGTATGGTGGACCATCATGAAGAGTAAAGGGTTCTCTTCCAATTTTCTTTCTCAAATTTTGATAGACACCAATATTTTCCCAACGCTCCAACCAGCCAGGCTCACGATTAGGCAATCCTGCGCGCATTGGGAAATTTGTATCGGGTAAATTTAATGTTTTTTTATAATCTATTTCTGGATTTGTTTTGTCTGAACACATATTTCTGTTCCTGATAAGTTGATTATTTTTGATATAATTAATTTAAATCACAAACACCTTTTGAATAGTGTCTAGCTTTACCTGACGCCTTGTTAACTAGGCCGCCAGGAAAATAATCGAAGGTATCAACGCAATAAAATACATACATGGCGTATATTGGAGGGACCCAAACAGGTCAAGTAAATTTAGATGTAAGTCTCTATTATACTTTTAATATTTCTGAATTAACATTAACTATAAAATAGCAGAGAAAGACATAGGATCGCAATCAACTGAAAGAAAAACCAAAGATGCCAAGATATGCGCTAAAAATCGAGTACGAGGGATCAAAATTCTCTGGATGGCAATCTCAAAAAGACCAATTAACAGTTCAAGGGGAAATAGAAACTGCACTCTCTAGCTTTGAACCTTCCAGCCCAAGAATTTTTGGTGCTGGTAGAACAGATTCTGGGGTACATGCAACCGGCCAGGTAGCCCATGTCGATTTACCTAAACTCTGGGATCCTTTTCGACTAATGGAAGCAATCAATTTTAATCTAAAACCCAATCCCATAGCCATAGTTGCTGCGTCAGAAGTGTCTAGCACATGGCACGCTCGTTTTTCGGCAATAAATAGACATTACCGTTATAGATTAGTATCCAGGAGAGCGCCGTTAACTCATCAGAGAGGCTTAGTCTGGCAAGTAAAACACCCCTTAGATCTCAAAAAGATGCGAAAAGCATCATTATTTTTGATAGGGACCCATGACTTTACAACTTTTAGATCAACGATTTGCCAGGCTAAATCACCAATAAAAACAATAGATTCCATCGAAATAAATGAGCGTGAAGTCCCAAATGGTTTAGAGTATGAATTTTTGGTTAAAGCACCGTCTTTTCTTCATAATCAGATACGCAGTTTTGTTGGAACTCTAGAACGGGTTGGAGCAGGTAGATGGTCTCCTCTAAAGGTAAAAACGATTTTGGAGAAATGTTCCCGTTCTTCGTGTGGACCGGTATGTTCACCCTCTGGTCTTTATCTAACAAATGTTATTTATACAGAAAACCCATTTTAGAGCAAAGTTTAGAAAAATTATAGTTTTTTGTTTTACTAAACTAACCTCGCCGCTCAACCATCATTTGTTTGAGAGATGAAATAGCCTTCGCTGGATTTAAACCCTTAGGACAAGTCTTAGTACAGTTCATGATGGTATGACATCTATATAACTTAAAGGGGTCTTCCAACTCATCAAGTCTTCTTTCCCGGGCCTCATCTCTAGAGTCGATAACCCACCTGTAAGCATTTAACAATGCTGCCGGCCCCATATAGGAATCACTATTCCACCAATAGGATGGACAAGATGTAGAACAGCAAGCGCACATTACACATTCGTAAAGGCCATCAAGCTTTTCTCTGTCTTTAATGGTTTGTTTCCACTCTGTTTCAGGACGGTCTGTTTCTGTTTCCAGCCAAGGCATAATAGCCGCATGTTGGGCGTAAAAGTGACTTAGGTCCGGAATAAGGTCTTTTATAACTTCCGTATGCGGCAGAGGATAAACTTTTATATCCCCCTTGATATCATCCATACCACAGAGACAAGCTAGAGTATTAGTTCCATCTATGTTCATCGCACAAGATCCACATATACCTTCTCTACACGATCGACGGAAAGTCAATGTGGGGTCAATTTCGCTTTTTATCTTAATTAGAGCGTCCAAAACCATAGGCCCACAAGAATCCATATCTATATAGTAGGTATCAATCTCTGGGTTTTTATCATCATCTGGATTCCAGCGATAAATTTCAAGTTTCCTTATATTCTCTTTATCGTCCGGAGATGGCCAAGTCTTCCCTCTATTAATCTTCGAATTTTTAGGTAATCTAAACTCTGCCATTTTTTTGTATCCTCATAAATATTAAATCTTTGAATAAAGCACTGGCCTCTGCTGATCTATGCATGAATCGCCCCCAAACCACAGGCCAATGCAGCCTCTCTAACTGCCTCCGAATAAGTTGGATGCGCGTGACAGGTTCTAGCCAAGTCCTCTGCAGAAGCCCCAAATTCCATAGCCACACATATTTCATGGATTAAATCTCCTGCCATTGGACCAATTATATGTGCTCCCAAAATTTTGTCAGTTGCGGAATCGGCCAAGATTTTAACAAAACCTTCTGAACAAAATACAGTCTTTGCACGCCCATTTCCCATAAAACTAAATTTTCCAACTTTGTAGTCTACCTCTTCTTTTTTTAGCTCATCTTCTGACTTTCCAACACTAGCAACTTCAGGGTGAGTATAAATTACACTTGGTATAATATTATAATTCACATGTCCCTTTTGACCTGCAATTAATTCTGCAACTGCTACCCCTTCGTCTTCTGCTTTATGGGCCAACATTGGGCCTTCTACGCAATCTCCAATTGCATACACGCCCTTTATATTAGTTTCCCAATTATCATCTATCAAAATCCTACCGGAGTCAGAAACATTTAAATTTAGTTCCGTTAAATTTAACTCCGCTATCCTCGGGACCCGACCGGTAGCAATAAGTACCAAATCAGCCTCAACCAAGTGCTCACTATTATCTTTTCTCTTGGTATAGCTGACTCTACATTTATTTTTTATTATTTCGGTACTAGAGACAGCTGCACCCATCTCAAATTTAATACCCTGTTTACCTAAGATACGTTTAAAATGCTTCTGTAACTCCGAGTCTAAACTAGGGACTATATGATCTAAAAATTCGATCACTTGAACCTGCGTACCTAATCGGGAGTATACAGACCCTAATTCTAAACCGATCACTCCAGCCCCAATAATAATCAGTTTATTTGGTATATTTTTAGGAGATAGAGCACCTGTAGACGTAACAACAATCTTTTCATCAATCTGAACATTAGGAATTGAACTGGCTTTTGACCCAGAGGCAATAACAATTTTTTTCGTTTTGTATATCTTCGCGTTAACTAAAATCTCATTTTCAGCTATTATCGAAGCCCACCCTTTTATAAGATCAACTTTGTTCTTTTTGAACAAATACTCAATTCCCTTAATATTTTGATTAATTATTTCGTCCTTATAACTCATCATTTTTTCTAAATTAATAGTTGGAGTATCTCCAATAAGCCCCATTTTGTTAAAGTTTTGACTAGCCTCATGGAACTGGTGGCTAGCATAAAGTAACGCTTTTGATGGAATGCAGCCAACATTAAGACATGTCCCGCCCAACGTGTCACTACCTTCCACACAAGCTGTCCTAAGCCCAAGCTGAGCACATCTAATTGCACAGACATATCCGCCCGGTCCAGATCCTATAATAATCACATCATAATCAGCCATGGAATTTTCCTACTACTTTTCATTCCCACTCTATTATAATCGAGAGAGTATAATTTTTGTTATTACAAATCGATTAATAATCTTCTCGGATCTTCTAATGCTTCTTTTACCCTAACTAAAAAAGTCACCGCACCTTTCCCATCAACTATTCGATGATCATATGAAAGGGCAAGATACATCATTGGTCTTATTTCAATTTTTTCATTTAGTACAATTGGTCGATCCTGTATTTTATGCATACCCAGGATACCAGATTGTGGAGGATTCAAAATGGGAGAACTCATCAGGGAACCATAAACTCCTCCGTTTGAAATAGTAAACGAACCACCCGTCATATCATCCATACTTAATTTCCCCTGACGGGCTTTATTGCCTTTATCAGCAATCGCCTTCTCTAATTCAGCAAAAGATAAAGATTGTGCATTTTTGATCACCGGAACTACTAACCCCGAAGGTGTTCCTGTTGCAATTCCCATGTTCACATATTTTTTATAAACTATATAGTTGTTTTCAATTTCCGAATTAACCTCTGGTATTTCAAATAACGCATGGCAACAGGCCTTGGTGAAAAACGACATAAAACCTAATTTCACACCATGCTTAATCTCAAAAGATTGTTTGTATTTATTTCTTATAGCTATAACTTCAGTCATATCTACTTCGTTATAAGTAGTCAGCATCGCGGCGGTATTTTGACTTTCTTTTAGCCGTTCTGCAATTGTTTTTCTTAGACGAGTCATTTTTACTCGTTCTTCTAAACCAGAAACTAATTTATTAGGTTCCTCCGCTGCAGATACAACCTCGTTTCCTTTAGGAACAACATTTTTGAGAATATTTTCAACATCTTCTTTCATTACGCGACCATCTCTACCGGTACCTAGCACTTCCTCGGGAGAGAGGTTGTTCTCGGCCATTAACTTTCTGGCTGAAGGTGCGTGTCTATCATTATTTTCATCTCTCACAGGGGTTTGAGATGCTTCCTGATTATTATGACTGCTTTTTTTCAGACCAACTGCCCTCGTTTCTGTATCCGTGAGGTCGCCCTCTTCTATCTCGGCTAATAGAGCATCAATTCCGACGGTACTTCCTTCTGCCGAAGTAATATTCTTTAGTGTTCCGCTTATTGGAGAAGGTACCTCAACTGTGACCTTATCAGTTTCAAGTTCACAAAGCATTTCATCCACTGCGACTTGATCACCAACTTTCTTAAACCACGTTGCAACAGTTGCCTCAGTAACGCTCTCTCCTAACGTAGGTACACGAACTTTTGTCATTTTTTATCTCCCAATCGTAACGCTTCTTTAATTAGTCCGTCCTGCTGACTTTTATGTTGTGATGCTGAGCCTGTTGCTGGAGATGCGGAAGCCGGTCGACCTACATAAACTGCTCTTTTATTTTTAGCCTTGATATGATTTAAAACCCATTCAATATTAGGTTCCATAAAGCTCCATGCGCCTTGATTTTTTGGTTCTTCTTGACACCAGACAATTTCTGCATTTTTAAACCTCTTTAATTCTTTAATTGCCGCGCTTGATGGAAATGGGTAGAATTGTTCAAATCTCAGAATATAGACATCATCTATGCCATTCTCTTCACGTACATTGAATAAGTCATAATAGACTTTCCCGGAACACAAAATTAGTCTTTTGATCTGATTATCTGGTTTTAACGTGATTTGAGACAACCCATTCTCTGCGCAATCATGAAGTATACGATGAAAACTAGAACCTTTGAGAAAGTCTGCAGCTTTTGAGACCGCTGATTTATTCCTTAAAAGAGATTTTGGTGTCATTAAAACTAGAGGTTTTCTAAAAGAGCGATGCATTTGTCGTCTTAAAATATGAAAATAATTTGCTGGTGTTGAACAATTGGCCACTATCCAATTCTCTCCACCACACATTTGTAAAAAACGTTCTAATCTAGCCGAAGAATGTTCCGGGCCTTGGCCCTCGTATCCATGAGGTAATAACATAACTAAGCCCGACATTCGTAACCATTTTGCTTCTCCGGAACTAATAAATTGGTCAAACATTATCTGGGCACCGTTAGCAAAGTCTCCAAATTGGGCTTCCCAAAGAACAAGGGAATTTGGTTCTGCCAGAGAGTAACCATACTCAAACCCCAAGACAGCATATTCTGATAACATAGAGTCTATAACTTCGAAGTTTGCCTGCCCGTTTCGTACATAATTAAGAGGGAAATACCTTTCCTCAGTTTTTTGATCAACCAATGCTGAATGTCTTTGACTAAAGGTCCCCCTTGTAGAGTCTTGTCCTGATAGTCGAACAGGGTAGCCTTCAATTAATAGTGATCCAAACGCTAACGATTCAGCAGTAGACCAATCTATACTATTACCTGAAGATAACGTCTTCTTCTTTTCGGCCAACAACCTTAAAACAGTCCTATGTAATTCAAAACCAACTGGTACATTCGTTAGAGCCCTACTGACCTCTGAAAAGACTTTTTTTGAAACCGACGTACCTCCTCTTTGATATACCTCGTTATCTCTTTTTAGGTGTGACCATTTCCCATCTAACCAATCTGCTTTATTGGGTTTATAATTTTTTCCTGCGTCAAATTCTTCATTTAATTTCGTCTGAAATTCATTTTTCGCGTTATCAACTTCAGCTAAAGAAATTAAACCATCAGAGACAAGTCGATCAGAATAAAGAGTAAGCGTCGTTTTCTGTTTTTTTATTTGGTTATACATTAATGGGTTAGTGAACATTGGTTCATCACCTTCGTTGTGTCCAAAGCGTCGATAACAAATTATGTCAAGTACTACATCTTTATGAAATTTTTGTCTAAACTCGGTTGCTACTTTTGCAGCATGAACAACCGCCTCTGGATCATCACCATTTACATGAAATATTGGGGCTTCGACCATAAGAGCAATATCGGTTGGGTAAGGGCTTGATCTACTTAGGTGTGGAGCGGTTGTAAAACCTATTTGATTGTTAACAACAATATGGATTGTGCCACCCGTCTTATGTCCCTTTAAACCAGACAAACCAAAACCTTCGGCGACAACACCCTGCCCTGCGAATGCAGCGTCACCATGAATTAATACCGGCAATACTTTAACTCTCTCATCGTCATTAAGTTGGTCCTGCTTAGCTCTAGCTTTTCCCAATACAACCGGATTCACTGCTTCCAGGTGAGATGGGTTTGCAGTCAAAGAAAGGTGAACAGAATTTCCATCAAACTCACGATCTGAAGAAGCACCCAAATGATATTTAACGTCTCCAGAGCCATCTACGTCATCCGGCTTGGAGCTACCCCCCTGAAACTCATTGAAAATAGCTCTGTATGGTTTTGCCATAACGTTAGCTAACACCGAAAGCCTACCCCTGTGAGGCATACCAATCAGAATATCTTGTACCCCGTGAGCTCCACCGCGTTTTATAATTTGTTCCATAGCTGGTATCAGGCTCTCACCACCATCTAATCCGAACCTCTTAGTCCCCCTGTATTTCACATGGAGAAACTTCTCAAAACCTTCTGCTTCTATCAATTTATTAAGTATTGCTTTTCGACCTCTGCGACTGAATTCAATTTCTTTACCAAAGCCCTCTATCCTCTCTTTAAGCCAACTAGCTTCTTCAGGGTTACTTATATGCATGTACTGGAGCGCAAAGGTCCCGCAATAAGTTCTCTTAACAATATCCAAGATTTCTTTTACTGTGGCAATTTCAAGACCTAGAACGTTATCAATAAAAATTGGCCTATCTAAATCAACTTCTTGAAATCCATATGTTTTTGGATCCAATTCCGGATGTGTGGGTTGGTCACGCATTCTTAAAGGATCCAAATTTGCCACCAAATGGCCTAATATTCGGTACGCCCTAATCAGCATAAGAGCCCTTATGCTATCTATAACTGCTCTTTTAATAGAATCCTCAGAGGTAAGTTCGCTTACAGTAAGGGAATGAAACTGCTCTTTTATCCGTTGTACTTGGTGGTCATTCCTGTAAAAATCATCCTCTATTTCGGGTGGCCAATCATTTCTACCCCAACTTGGTTCAAGCTCGAAACTTGGCCTTTGATCATCCATATGGGCAAAAAATTCTTGCCACTCAGGTTCTAAAGCAGCTTTATCAGTCAGGTAACGTTTATAAAGACTTTCAAGATAAACGGTATTACCGCCCTGCATCAACGATGATTGGATCTGATCGCTCTCACTAACCATGATTAGTCCATCTCCGAGCTGTTAAGTTAGCAATCTCATAACAAGCTTTAAATTCTAACCGCACCAAATTAATTCTCAATGCCCCATTTACATACATGTAAAGACCAGGAAATAAACAAGAAACTTTATGAAAAAGTAAAAAAAACCGTTATGTGATCACAATAAAAATTTTTGTGATCACATTGTGGCAATTTACTGTAGAAATTGGGACACTATTCTAACCTGTCAAAGCTTTGTTTATGTTACAAGCTCGGGTCAATACTCTTGCAGGCGGAAACTAATGAATTAACTGCTTCTACCGACTTATCAAACATAGCTTGTTCTGCTTTTGTCAATTTTATTGGAACAACGCGTTCTACACCAGCAGCCCCGATTATTACCGGCACTCCAACATAAAAACCAGTTAGTCCGTATTCACCGTCAACATAAGCAGCACATGGTAATAGCCGCTTCTGATCTTTAAGGTATGCTTCAGCCATTTCTATCGCGGCCGTAGCAGGTGCATAAAATGCGGAACCGTTACCCAGAAGACCGACAATTTCAGCACCTCCATCCCTTGTCCTTTGAACAATCTCTTCCAACCGGCCCTCGGTAATCCAACCCATTTCGACTAAGTCGGTCAATGGTATCCCTCCTACCGTCGAGTAACGTGTCAATGGCACCATCGTATCCCCATGACCTCCCAGAACAAATGCTGATACATCCCGCACAGAGACATTAAACTCATCGCTAAGAAAGTGCCTAAAGCGAGCCGAGTCTAAGATACCAGCCATACCACAAACTTTATTATGCGGCAGACCCGAAAACTCTCTCAAGGCCCAAACCATGGCATCTAAAGGGTTAGTGATACAAATTACAAAGGCGTTAGGCGCAAATTCCTTTATACCTGATCCTACAGCTTTCATAACTTTTAGGTTAATCCCTAAAAGATCATCTCGGCTCATACCAGGCTTCCTTGGTACTCCAGCTGTAACTATACACACGTCGGCGCCAGAAATATCTTGATATTCTGATGTCCCTTTCAACGTAACATCAAAACCTTGGGACGGTCCTGCTTCTGCGATATCCAAGGCTTTACCTTTTGGAGTTCCTTCAGCTATGTCGAACAACACTATATCCCCCATTTCTTTGATCGCAGCTAAATGAGCGAGAGTTCCTCCTATTTGCCCTGAACCAATTAAAGCTATTTTAGATCTCGCCATTTCAGTATTTCTCCTATTTATTTAACTGGAATAAGATCTAGACCTTTGATTAAGATCACGCAAGTATCTGAACACAAATAAATTGGAACTATTTATATATGGAAACTACCATTCTATTTTTACTTATATCGGTTACTGCTGTTCTTATAGCAGGAATCTCAAAAGGTGGGTTTGGTAGTGGTGTTTCGTTTATATGCACCCCTCTTCTGGCTATTATTGTCGAGCCGACAATGGCACTGGGATTGATGTTACCATTATTAATGTTGATGGATCTAGTTTCTATCAAATTATATTGGAAAAAATGGTGTATCTTAAATGCAAGAGTTTTAATCTTCGGCTCTATTTTTGGCGTTGCAATAGCTATCCTATTTTACCAAGCTACAAGTCCCAACTTTCTTCGCATCATTATTGGTTTAATATCAATTAGTTTCGTCTTGCATCAATTAATTCAAAAAAAATTATTTCTTAATAAAGCCATTTCAAAATTTAATTCAAAGCTAGGTATTGCCATGGGTTTCTTAGCCGGCTTTACAAGCTTTATTAGTCATGCTGGCGGTCCACCTGTTGCTATATTCCTCTTATCTCAAGGTTTAAATAAAACCCTGTATCAAGCAACTACCGTAATTTGTTTTTCAGCAATCAATATTTTCAAATTTTTTCCATATGCGTACTTTGGATTTATTAATAACGATACTTTAATGTTGAGTTTATTTTTATCCCCAGCCGCAATAATTGGAACTCTAATTGGCGCCTATGCTCATAAATTTTTCTCTGAAAAGTGGTTTTTGTATATTACTTATTTTCTTCTAACAGTCGCCGGAAGCAAGTTAATCTTTGATGGATTAACATGAATTTAATTATAGCCTTTATTGAAAAAATTAATTTTAGCGCTCTGATTGTCTCCAAAATTTCAAATCTAACAAATTTTGTGATCACGTAATAAAGATCTGTGCCAAAATATCGCAATATTAGGGCATAATTAAGATGACATGATAATCATTTATGCTATTTGTCTAATCTAACAAAGGGTATTTAAAAAATATGCAAAATCCAATAAAAAAAAGTAGGCCCCTTTCGCCACATCTTTCAATCTATCGACCAGAGTTTACTTCTGTAACATCAATTTTTACTCGAATAACAGGTAATGCTCTTTTAATTTCGGTGTTGGTAATCGTTTGGTGGCTGTACGCAGCATCGACAACCCCAGAAAAGTTTGAAAATGTTAATAGGTTTTTTAATAGCTGGGTAATAGATTTGGTGATGTTTGCGTCGTTATGGGCAGTTTGGTATCACTTTTTGGCAGGATTAAGGCACATTTACTGGGACTCCGGCAAAGGCTTTGAATTATCTCAGGCTAAAATTTTAGCATATGGAGTGATCTTTGGGTCATTGGTTTTGACACTAGTAACAGTTTTAATTCTCTGAAAGAAAAAAATGAGTATTTTGAAAATTCTAAATCCTAGCATAATTCTTAGAAGCTCTAACAAAGGGACTGATCGTCATGTTAGAATGACTTTTACATCCCTTCTTTTAGTATTTCTTATTCCAACATTTATCTTTACCTTTGGAAAAGTTTTTGGCGCTTCCTATGAGGAAGTTAATATTTTTTTATCCCAGCCAATTAATTCAATCATCGTAATCGTCACACTCGTTGTTAGTTTCATTCATTTCAAACAGGGTGTTAGAATTCTAATCGAAGATTACGTGAGAGGGTCAAAAAGAAAAATACTTTTGTCACTCACAACAATATTAAGTTACGGTGCAATTATGATAAGCCTATACTCGATAACAACCATTTTATTGCAAACCTAGGAGAGAATTTCAGATGCCATCCTATAATTACGAAACCCATGAATATGACGTTGTGGTTGTAGGCGCTGGTGGCGCTGGGCTGCGAGCAACCTTAGGTATGACGGAGCAAGGTCTAAAAACTGCGTGCATCTCAAAAGTTTTTCCAACGCGATCACATACAGTTGCCGCACAAGGTGGAATTGCTGCATCTTTATCGAATATGGGTCCAGACAATTGGCATTGGCATATGTATGATACGGTCAAAGGGTCAGATTGGCTTGGTGACACTGACGCCATGGAGTACTTAGCGCGTGAAGCACCAAAAGCTGTCTACGAACTCGAACATTATGGTGTTCCATTCTCAAGAACAGAAGATGGTAAAATATATCAACGGCCCTTTGGTGGTCATACAACTGAGTTCGGTGAAGGGCCTCCTGTACAAAGAACATGTGCAGCAGCAGATAGAACTGGTCATGCCATGCTACATACATTATACGGCCAATCTCTGAAAAATAATGCTGAATTTTTTATAGAATACTTTGCAATAGACCTTATCATGGACGACGATGGTGCTTGCACTGGAGTTCTCTGTTGGAAACTAGAAGATGGAACTTTACATCTTTTCTCTGCCAAAATGGTTGTACTAGCCACAGGCGGCTATGGCCGAGCTTACTTTTCGGCAACTTCTGCTCATACCTGTACGGGTGATGGTGGTGGATTGGTTGCTAGAGCCGGTCTTCCTTTACAGGATATGGAATTTGTACAGTTTCATCCCACCGGAATATATGGTGCAGGCTGTCTAATTACTGAAGGCGCAAGGGGAGAAGGCGGTTACCTAACAAACTCTTCCGGTGAACGGTTTATGGAAAGATATGCTCCAACTTATAAAGATTTGGCTTCTCGAGATGTAGTGTCTCGCTGCATGACAATGGAAATTCGTGAGGGTCGTGGAGTGGGAGCGCAAGCAGATCATATAAATCTTCATTTAGACCATCTTCCTCAGGAAACCTTATCAACCAGGTTACCAGGAATTTCTGAAAGTGCACAAATTTTTGCGGGTGTTGATTTAACCAAAGAACCTATACCGGTACTACCTACTGTACATTATAATATGGGTGGAATTCCAACGAACTATTGGGGAGAAGTCCTATCTCCAACCGTCTCTGATCAGAACAAAACTGTTCCTGGACTCATGGCCGTGGGAGAAGCAGGATGCGCCTCAGTACATGGGGCAAACCGTTTGGGGTCTAACTCCTTAATTGACCTAGTCGTTTTTGGACGTGCCGCAGGCATCCGAGCTGGATCGGTCGTTGATCGAAAATCACCTAACCCGAATGTGCCATCATCCTCAGTAGATAAGATACTAGATAGGTTTGATAACTTGCGTTATGCGCAAGGTGCGATTCCCACAGCTGACCTACGCCTTGAAATGCAAAAAACAATGCAATCTGATGCTGCAGTTTTCAGAACGGATAAAACATTAGGGGAAGGTGTAGACAAAATGCGAGCCGTTTCCAAAAAAATGACAGATATTAACGTGACGGATACATCGTTAATATGGAATTCAGATTTAATGGAGACGTTAGAATTATCTAATTTGATGCCAAACGCACTAGCTACGATTATTGCTGCAGAGGCTAGGAAGGAAAGCCGCGGAGCGCATGCACATGAGGATTATCCAGAACGGGATGATGATAATTGGAGGAAACACTCGCTTGTTTATTGTGGAGATAATACTGAACTAAAATACCGTGACGTTCACTTGGAACCCTTAACATCTGAGAAAGATGGCGGTATTGATTTAAAGAAGATAGCTCCAAAGGCTCGAGTTTATTAATACTACTAAACAAATTCCACTCTAATAATAAATAAACTCAAACTTATAATTAATTAACATTTGTTATTGCGCTAGCAACCTCAACCCTTGGGTCACATCAGCTCTTACAGCTAATCGTAATCTTGGTTCATCACCCGCCTTTAGAGAACTCAAAATTGAATAATGATGTTGTGGAGCACCTGTCCTTTTCAATTTTCCATAAAGGCTTCTCATAGTAGGCCCTAATTGTAACCAAACCGTTTCTAGTATTGCTAGCGTAGCCGGGGCCTGTGCTCTCAAATACAAAGACCTATGAAACTCTAAATTACATCGAATATAAGAAACCGAGTCTTCTTCTCTTATTGCTCTTGCAATAAGAGAATTGGTAGCCTCAAGTCGATCGATTAAAGTAGGATGAGCACGCGGAAGGGCACGAACAGCAAGATCAGGTTCAAGTAATGCCCTGAGTGAAGCCAATTCCTCTATACGATCATTTGAAAGTTCCGGCGTCGAAATTCGCCCAGAAATGGATAGACTTAATGCTCCCTCAGCAACTAAACGACGAATTGCTTCGCGAATGGGCGTCATAGAAACACCAAATTCGGATCCAAGACCTCTCAAAGTCATAGCCGTTCTCGGGAAAATGGAACCATGCATAATTAAGGATCTTAGGCGTCGGTAAACAATCTCATTTGCCGAACCAGCTAATGTGTCTATCTCAACACCCGATCCCAAGTTGAGAGATTTTTTAATAGGTTTTGACATGTCTTTATGTGATCACAAAAATATCAAAAATCATAGCCCTAAAAGTCATACGAATGCAATTTTTGCCCATTTTTTTTTAACCATAACTGGGATTCCCGAAAATTAGGCATTAATTTTTCAACATGTTGCCAAAATTTTATTGAGTGATTCATTTCCACAAGGTGCGATACCTCATGAACTACCAGATACTCCAGAACACTTTTGGGAGCCAGAATAAGACGCCATGAATACATCAAATTACCTTTTGAAGTACATGAACCCCATCGCGTTTTAGGATCTTTTATATTAATCTTAACAAATTTTCTGCCAATCAAGTCACAATAGAAAGTTGTCTTGGAAAAGAACCTTTGTCGAGATAACTCTGATAGATAGACCTTCAAATGTTTAGCGAAATCTGTATAATTTAGAGGAATTAATATTTTATTATTTTCAAACTTAATTCTTTGATTTTTACCACCTTCTATCAAGTAATGAATACCCTCAACAGGCACAGAACTCCCAAGTATGATCTTAGAAATCTCGATTTTAGATTTCAACTGCTTTCTTATCCATTGCTCCTTTTCTAGAACAAACTTCGTAGCTTCTAGGAGTGATACTTTTTTTGGAACTATTAGAAAAACTTTGTCAGTAGCACCTGGAATACGAATGGATAGCCTCTTAGCTCTTGTAGATTTACGAACATAAATAGCTATTTCTGGAGATCCAATTTTTATCATATCTGGAGATGTCATATGAGTCATCATTATTAATAGAGTCAGTAAATTTTTTGTTACTCATTACAGAAACTCCAAAAAGCCGCAATAAAAATAAAGAAAAACCTTTGACACTCCCCTCAGCCTGTGGCAACTGGCCTATCATAACTTTACAGATCAGAAAAGAGGATGATTATGCCCAAAGAAGAATGGGGAGTAAAACGAGTTTGCCCTAGTTGCTCAATACGATTCTACGATCTAAAAAAAGATCCATTAGTGTGCCCATCGTGTGGTCATGAATTTTCGTTAGATAGCCTGTTAGGTAGTAAGTCTCGTACTATGGAAGCTGACAAACCAGATGCCCAAAACAAGGACAATGAAGTTGTTGAAGACGATGCAGATATTGTTTTGGATGATGATGTAGAGGTGGAAATTGAGGATGATATATTAGAAGATGATGGAATTTTAGAGGATGACGATGATCAATCTGTTAGTCTAGAAGAAATCGCTGACGTTCCAGCTGAAGAGGAATAGTCAAAAATTTATAATAAAATTTCTTGATTTCCCTAGAATGGGTGCCTAAAAATTCATTCAATGGTAAGGGGCCTTAGCTCAGCTGGGAGAGCGCTTGCATGGCATGCAAGAGGTCAGGGGTTCGATCCCCCTAGGCTCCACCAAAAAAGATTTTTAAGCTAAACAACTTTTTTCTTTTTTAATTTTTCTATATCTTTTTCACTCATGTCGCCCCACTCTGATAACACCTCAGCTGTATGTTCTCCTAAAGCTGGGGGGGGCTTTCGATAAACAACAGGTGATTCACTCAGCTTCCCGGGGAAGGCAACTGTTTTAACTACCGTTCCATCAGCACGACTCAATTCAACCTCCGTTTCTCTGAAACGGACATGAGCATCCGAAAAAACTTCAGGAATGGTGTTAATCGGCCCGCAAGGAACATTAAATTTCTCTAAAGTTTGTATTATTTCTTTTTTTTTCTTTTTTTCCAAGACCTCTTGAAGTCTATGCTCCAGAGCCTCTCTGTTCAACAGCCTGGACTCATTAGATAAAAACCTAGGGTCGTCGGACAAACTGCAGATATCCATGGCAGAACACAACCTTTTAAATTGCTCATCGTTACCGCAGGTTATAATTACATGACCATCAGCCACACCAAAGACTCTGTAAGGTATCACATTTGGATGGCTATTTCCCATTCTAACAGGAGCCATCTCTCCATTTAACCAATTCGACGCCTGGTTGGCTAACATCGAAACTTGACTATCTAAAAGTGCACAATCAATATGTTGCCCTTTTCCCGTCTCATTTCTAAAATGTAACGCTGCAAGAATTGATGATCCGGCATTTAATCCTGTGAAAAGATCGCATATGGCAACACCTACTTTCATGGGTTCTCCTCCAACAACCTCTGATGGCCGTCCAGTTATACTCATCAGTCCACCCATTCCTTGAATAAGAAAATCATAACCTAGCCTATGAGCGTATGGTCCATCTTGACCAAAGCCAGTAATCGAACAATAAATTATCTTAGGGTTGATTTGTTTTATAGAATCATAGTCCAAGCCATATTTTGCTAAACCGCCAACCTTGAAATTCTCCACTATAATATCAGCTTTAAG
>JBMYRX010000004.1:0-66817 GCA_049602715.1 Paracoccaceae bacterium
CTTTAACCTAATGATTCAGTTGTGATGCAACTTCCTCCGCAAAATTTTCCGCCTTTTTCTCTATTCCCTCACCAACTTCAAATCTTACAAAGCCTAGAATTTCGGTTTTAGCATTTTCAGACGCTTTTTTTACAGTAAGATCAGGGTCAACAACAAAGCTCTGCCCTAAAAGTGTTATTTCTGAAAGATACTTCCTTAGTCGTCCTTCAATCATTTTCTCTATAACATTATCTGGCTTACCGCTTTCTCGAGCCTGCTCGGTTAGAACTGCTCTTTCCCGCTCGAGAAGATCAGGGTCCACATCATTTTCACTCAGAGCAGCCGGATTAGATGCAGCTATGTGCATCGCTACTTGTTTCCCAAAATCAGTATTTTCTCCTTTAAGCGATACTAGTACACCAATTTTACCCATATCCTGAGCCGCAGAATTATGAACGTAGGATACTACTTTGTCTCCCGAAATAGTTTTCAAACGTCGGAGGGTCATGTTTTCCCCAACAGTTGCGATACGGTCAGTAAGAATCTCAGAAACACTTACCCCGTCAATGGAAGAATTCTTTAAGGCCTCTACATCAGATACCTGCAAGGCTGCTGTGGCGAAGCTATCAACCATTGACTGAAAATCCTTGTTTTTTGCCACAAAGTCTGTTTCAGAATTTACTTCAATAACAACACCCGTATTATTACTAACCTTTACTGCAACAAGTCCTTCAGCAGCAGTCCGACCAGATTTTTTGGCGGCCGTCGCAAGTCCTTTCGTTCGCAACCAATCTATAGAAGCCTCCATATCGCCATTATTTTCAATCAACGCCTTTTTAGCGTCCATCATACCTGCCCCGCTAATATCACGAAGCTCTTTAACTAATGCTGCTGTTATCGACATTATAAAATCCTTAAATAAAAAATTAACTCAAGATAAAGTCATTTAAATCCAAAACAATATTGACCTCTAATCTAATAAGAAATCTACAAAATATTATTCAGTCTTCTCAGGTGAGGAACTCTCAGGTGAGTCTGCTCCTTTTTCCGCGTCAGACAAAACGGGATCTATTTCTTCACTGATAGAACTTTCAACAATTTCACTACCTTCGATTGCCTCAACAGAATCACCGTCAACAGTTTCACTGCTCTCAGTCTTTTCAGAAACGTCAGCCAGTATATCAGGATCCTCTGTGGATTCCTCTACGAAGAGTGCTGAGTCCGAGACCAGTTCAACTTTTTTGTCTTGTTCACCGGTTTCATCCGTTAGAGCTGATTCCAATGGAGCCTCTTCTGATTCACCAAGATCTACTCCTGAATCGCCTAGCTGGGCAGACATCCCTGCTAATGCAGCTCTGGCCATTAGATCACAATAAAAAGAAATAGCTCTTGACGCATCATCATTTCCTGGAATTGGATAATCTATACCATCAGGAGAGCAGTTTGAATCCACTACAGCTACTACCGGAATACCTAATTTATTCGCTTCGGCTACAGCAAGATCCTCTTTATTAACATCAATCACAAATAAAACCTCTGGTGTACCACCCATTTCACGAATTCCACCTAACGATGCTTGCAATTTGGTTTGATCTCGTTCCATTCCAAGTCGTTCTTTTTTTGTTAACCCGTCAGTTCCATCTTCCATAGCACTATCTATTTGTTTTAAACGATTTATAGAGTTTGAAACGGTTTTCCAGTTAGTCAAGGTACCACCCAACCAACGGTGGTTCATGTAATATTGAGCACACTTATCAGCAGCTTCAGCAATAGGTTTTTGAGCTTGTCTTTTTGTTCCAACAAATAAAACCCTACCACCTCTTGAGGTTGTTTCCCTTACCATTTCCAAAGCTCTGTCGAGCATTGGCACGGTTTGCGTTAGATCAATTATATGGATACCATTTTTTGAACCATATAAATACGGCTCCATTTTAGGGTTCCACCTCTTTGTTTGGTGACCAAAGTGCACGCCAGCCTCGAGAAGTTGGCGCAGTGAAAAATCAGGCGTAGTAGCCATAATATAATTTCCTTTCCGGTTTGTTCCTCGATGAAGCGCTAGAGCTGATACTCAACCGGTGGACTAAGAGGATTTATCCCTCTGAAGCCCGAACCTCATCTGTGAATTACTGGGTATATAAATAAAGTTTAATTGCTTAACAAGTCTTCTTTTTTGAATTTAAACTTATTTAAAATTACATTCTATGAACTTGCAACTTTTTCTTTTGCGGAGCAATAAGTGATTATGAACAAAAAACCAGAAATATTATGTATTGGTTCAATTCTTTGGGATATGATTGGTTATTCTATTACTCCTTTAGTTCGAGGCGATGATAAAGAAGGGCTTATCAATAGACAGCCTGGGGGAGTTGCGATGAATCTCGCAGTGAGGCTTAGCAGGTACGGTGTAACCCCTGCTATCATCTCTGCCTTGGGTGATGACGCCGAAGGCCTTGAGTTAATTCAAGTTTGTAAAAAAAATTCTATAATATACAATGAAATTTTAATTTGTCCCAAACGGCGGACAGATTTCTATATGGCGATCGAAGATCCAGGTGGAGTTGCTTTAGCAATAGCAGATACCAGATTACTAACTGAGAATAAAAAAAAGGTATTAGATCCCTTAATCTCAGGTCGTTACAAAAATTGGAAAGGTCCAATTATATTAGATAGTAATCTGTCTAGTGAGGTTCTTGAAGAATTACGTTATAACTCAGCCTTTAGGAATTCTGATTTCAGGCTAGCTCCTGGTTCGCCAAGTAAAGTTGATAGGCTGAGTATGTTTCTTAGTCACTGTGGTTCCAATATTTATCTAAATTTAAAGGAAGCTAATTTGATTTTACAAAAAACTTTTCAGTCATCTATTGATGCAGCGCTCGAGATATTATCATTTGGTTTAAATTCTGTATTAGTTACAAATGGAGAAAAAATGGCTTGCTTTGCTCGGGGTGAAGAAATAATAAAAATGAAACCACCAACAGTTAAAGTTTCTAAATTAACTGGTGCTGGTGACGTTTTAATGGCGACTCATATTACAAAGCTCTTAGAAAGATCTACTAACTACGATGCAATGTTTTTTGCTCTCGAAGAGACAAGTAAGTTTGTTTCGGAGGATATTTGATATGGATTTAATAAAATTTTCAAATGAAGTCGAATACGCACACGAAAATAATATACCAATTGTTGCTCTAGAGAGTACTATAATAACTCATGGCATGCCCTACCCTGATAATTTAAAAACTGCCAGACTAGTAGAGGAATCTATTCGTAAACTTGGTGCTATACCAGCAACTATTTCGGTGATGAACGGTTTAATAAATGTCGGTATGACAGATAATCAGCTGCAAGAATTTAGCCAAATTCTCGATTCAGCAAAATTATCGCGGGCTGACTTAGCCGTTTGCCTTTCGAAAGGGCAAACAGGTTCGACAACCGTTGCCGCCACGATGATAATTGCTAAATTAGCAAATATAGAAGTTTTTGCGACCGGTGGGATTGGAGGTGCTCACCCAGGCTCTGAACTAAGCTTTGATATATCCTCAGATCTTTATGAACTTTCAAAAACGGCCGTTAATGTTGTCTGCTCTGGGCCCAAAGCAATACTAGATGTGCCTAAAACACTCGAAATTCTCGAGTCCTTGGGTGTGCCAGTGATTACTTACAGGCAGAATCAGCTTCCAGCTTTTTGGTCATCCTCGAGTGAGATAAAATCGCCTATTACGATGAACAGTGTTACACAAATTGCTAATTCTTTTATATATCGAAAAAATTTACAACTGGAAGGTGGACAACTGATTGCAAATCCAGTCCCTAAAGAATTTGAAATACCACAACATGAAATAGCTGTTCATATTAAAAACGCATCTGAGGACGCAGAGAGCTTTAAGATAGCTGGAAAAGATTTAACGCCATTCTTGTTAAATAAAATTTATGAAAGAACCAAAGGAGCTTCTCTGAAGGCAAATACCGCATTAATTATTAATAATGCTAAACTAGCAGCTGAATTGGCTATCAGTCTCAAAAATTTACAAAAAGTTCTATAAATCAGCTTCTTCTTGCACTTACTTAAGATAGGAACTAGAAAAATATTTAGATTAACTAGCCAGGTGCGTGCAAGTGAATAAAAAAAACAATGAAATCAGAAAAAATCTAAGTCGTGGTATACTCGGAAATATTAGAGGAAACTTTCTTGCTGGTTTAATAGTAATTGCTCCCATCGGCTTTACTATTTGGATTATAATGTCTTTCATTAACTGGATAGACGGCTGGGTTTTACCTTTGATCCCTTATAATTATCATTTTACTGATTATTTGGGACTAAACCTTAAAGGTATTGGAGTAATCTTTTTCTTATTTTTCACAGTCATCATTGGCTGGTTGGGTAAAGGAATTTTAGGTCGTACATTCCTTAGGTTTGGAGAGAATCTTGTTGATCGGACTCCAATTGTAAGATCTGTTTATAATGGAATTAAACAGATTGCGGAGACTATTTTATCATCTCGAGATAGTTCATTTGAAAAAGCTTGCATGATTGAATATCCGAGAAAGGGGATTTGGGCGATTGGGTTTGTTTCCAGTGATACTAAAGATGAAATAGCAGATAAAAACCCTCTAAAAACAGACAAATTAATTTCCGTTTTTTTACCAACAACTCCAAATCCCACTTCTGGATATTTACTTTTTATTCCACAATCTGACATAACTTACCTTGATATGACAGTCGAAGATGCAGCAAAGCTAGTTATATCGGCAGGCCTCGTTTATCCTAAAAAGAAAAAATAAATTCCTTTCTGTAATCTCATTCAAACCACCAGACATCTGGTAAAAAATTTATCCAATCACCGTATGCAGGAAAATTTTCAGGATACTTAAGTTTTGAATCGTGTGCTAGCATTGAGTATGGTGAATACCAAATTGGAATAACATATCTTCCAGCTATCAATATTCTGTCCAGCGCTCTAACAGCAGAAATGTAATCTTTCCGATCCGGTGATGTTAGCATTCTCTCAATCATTTTTTCTACAGCTAAGGAATTTATGCCCATCCAATTCCTGGAACCAAATTTAGTAACCCCATCCGAACCCCAATACAGAAATTGCTCATTTCCTGGACTTAAAGAAAGACCTCGTCGGTAATAAGTCATATCGAAATCATAAACGTTCGTTCGTTCTTTGTACTGCGCGCTATCTATTACTGAGATAGTCACATTAACACCCAAGCGCTTAAGTGTTTCTCGATAAATATTGGTAATTGCTTTAAGTTCAGAGCTCCCCTGCCTCAATAGAATTTCAAAACTTACTTCGTTATTACTAGGGTCAAGTAAACGCCCTTGACTAACAGTATAACCAGCTTGCTCAAGAAGTTTTGACGCTTTCCTTATCGCTGGCCTATTACGTTCAGTTCCATCACCTACTGGCAGACTATAGCCTGTCAATGTGCCTGGTAACAACTCGTCCTCAAAAGGAATTAAAAATTCCTTTACACGTCCAGTTGCAGCCCCATCTAGTTTTCCCAGTACAGAATTTGAAAAATAGGATGTTATTCGAGGCATTTTTCCATTATTGAGCTTTTTATTTATAAACTCAAAATTAAAAGCTTGTATAAGCGCTTCTCTTACACGCCAATCACTAAATAATGGGCGCCTAGAATTCATAACTAATCCTGAAATTCCAGATGGCCTTCTATGCGGGATTATAGATTTTACAATTTCACCTTTTTTTACTTTTTCAAAATCATACTGAGTATCCCACTTTGCGCCATTTGTTTCTCTTAGAGCGCTAAGTTCACCTATCTTAAACGCTTCTTTCAAGGCTGCTCCATCACCAAAGAATTCGATTATAATGTCATCTACATTATTAGTTCCTCGTCGAAATGGCAGATCTTTACCCCAATAATTTTTATTCCTTGATAATTTTATAAATTTTCCTGCCTCAAAGTCATTAATCACATAAGGCGCTGAAGCGATAGGCACCACATCCAGCCCGCTCGATTTAAAGTCATTGTCCTCCCATTGGCTTTTTTTAAGTATTGGACGTAAACCCATTATCAAAGCTAGCTCTCTATCAGCCTCATTAAATTCAAACCTAACCTTATTACTTGATAATTTAGTGGACGATTTTATTTTTGCCCAGGAATTAGCGTAACGAGGATGTCCTTCTTTACCAAGCATCTCGTATGACCATAGTATATCATCAACGGTTACAGGGCTTCCATCCGAGAATTTCGCCTCTGATCTTAGTGTAAACTCTACCCAGAAATGATTTGGATCAACTTCTATAGATTCGGCCAACAACCCATAAAGTGTAAATGGTTCATCCCAACTTCTGCCCATAAGTGTCTCATATGCTAAAAAACGAAGTTGCCACGGCACACGACCCTTTCTGATATGCGGGTTTAAAGAGTCAAAACTTCCAACCACTCCTGTAGTATAAGTACCCCCCTTTTTAGCATTGACGTTAACATACGGCAGAGACACAAAATCTGGTGGTAGAGCGGGATCGCCATACATAGATATTCCATGCTTGCCTTCAGCAACTGCATAAACTGAATTTAAACAAAGAAGAAAAAATAATAATAGTGTAACGAATAACTTATTTACATTAAACATATAGCGGACCTCGGATTCTGTTGCATTAATACTAATCTAACAAATTTTTATAAAAATCAAACTTTTAACTTGGCCTACGAATGTAATCTGTTTATACAGTTCGATACTGCTCGATAGGTTTCTTGCCTGTATGAAACCTGCCTCAATAACTTGACGCCAGCTTCGGCTGGCGTTTTTTTTCCACTCTTCTTCCATAGTTGTGAACTCTGCCAATGCTTGGAGTCCGAAAACTTTACCACATATTAAAGTTTCCGTTGGTTAAGTAGTAGCACTTATTAAGCCTGAAATTATTTAATTATCGAATTTACTATATTTTTTTTAATAAGAATCGTTGCAAATCTCATGACTTGAGATAATTATCACCTAAGCGCGACTTTATTAAGTCGAAAGCTGTCATATCTAAAAAAAAGGGAGAAGGAAATATGGAAAGACGTAAGTTTTTAACTGGAGCCGCATTGGCTGGAACCGGAGCGGCACTTGCAGCTCCAGCAGTAGCGCAAGGAGTGAAAACGATAACTATAGTTTCAACTTGGCCACGAGATTTTCCAGGTCTTGGTACATCGGCTCAGAGGCTATGCGCTAGAATTGACGCAATCTCTGGTGGAGCTTTGAAAACTGAATATTTTGCTGCAGGCGAAAAGGTTGGAGCTTTTGACAGCTTTGACGAAGTTGCGGCAGGAAATTCACATGCTTATATAGCCGCTGAATACTATTGGGGTGGTAAGCATGCTGGTTACAATTACTTCACATCCGTACCGTTCGGGATGACAACACCAGAATGGAATGCATGGATTAAATTTAAAGGCGGGCAAGAGCTTTGGGATGAGCTTGCTGCTAGTTTTAACCTTAAGGCTTTTACTTGTGGTGGAACAGGTGCTCAATGTGGTGGTTGGTTCAACAAAGAGATTAACTCTCCAGAAGACCTTCAGGGACTAAAAATGCGTATACCAGGACTTGGTGGAACTGTTCTTTCTAAACTTGGAGTTTCTACTGTTTCTTTGCCAGGAGGACAAATTTATGAGAATTTAGTCTCAGGTTCTGTTGATGCAACCGAGTGGGTTGGGCCTTATAATGATTACTTTATGAAATTTTATGAAGCCGCTAAGTATTACTATACTGGTGGGATGCACGAGCCAGGTGGTGGCCTTGGGTTTGGAATGAATCTAGATTTCTATAATAATCTTACAGATCATGAGCGAGCTGTAATTGAAGCTGCTTGTATGGAAGAGAATGCTGCCCAGCCAGAAGAGGCAATGGCAAACAACGGCACATACCTGAAGAAGCTTGTTGATGACCATGGAACACAACTCCGTTCATTCAATGACGACGTCTGGGATGCCTTTGGAGATGCTGCAGCTGAAGTTTTTGAAGAAACACGCCAACACTCTGAATTGGCTGCTAGGATTAACGACTCCTATCAGGCAGCACTGAGAGACATTGGTGGTTTCAGAGCGATTGCTGAAATTGAGTTCTCAAGTCAAAGAAACAGAGTTTTAGGCTTAACCTAAATATACTTTTGACTAAGGGGCTACTTTTGTAGCCCCTTTTTCAAGCTAAGCTTTTATTTAAGACAATGATGGCCTATATATCTGGCTTTCGGAGAATTTTATGAACTCTACCAATATAACATCCGGACAAATCCTAGATGGCGAACCTGCTCTTTTAGCAAGAGCCTTTGGTTGGTTAACCTTAGCATTTTTAGTTGCCTTTATGATTAATAATGTTCTTTCGATAGGGTTTGATATTCCCTCTGGTAAAGATTTACTTACTAAACCCAGTTTAATTAATTTCATTCAGCCAATTGTTTATGTTGTTTGCTTCGCTTTAACCTTGTTTTGGGTTTATAGAACTCCAAGTCATACGCTAAGAAGCGACGCGAATAGAATTACAAACTTTAATACATATTTCATTCGTGGTTGTTTTTTTGCTGTACTTTTTGTTGGAGTTGTTGACGCTTCTATTGCCTGGTTACGAGTAGAAAGCCTTCTTCCTGTTGTTTTTAATGAGGCAACAGCTTCTGCACTTCTAAAATCTCGTTTTATTGGCCCCGTAATTCACGTTCCGCTTGTTGTTTTAGGATTTGTGGTAGCGCTATTTTCGCGTACATTAGGTTTCTTTTGGTTGGCTCTTATGATTGTTGGAGCTGAACTTTTAATTGTAATTTTCAGATTTGTGTTTTCTTATGAACAAACGATGATGGGTGACCTAGTAAGATATTGGTACGCCGCATTATTCTTATTCGCTTCTGCATATACGCTCCTAGAAGAAGGGCACGTAAGAGTTGATATATTGTACTCTGGTTTCAATCAAAAGAAAAAAGGGAAAATTAATGCTTACGGATCTATCTTGTTAGGTATGATGACTGCAATAACAATATTTCTCATATGCTTGTGGTCTAAACAGGCGATTGTGAATTCACCTGTAATGAACTTTGAGGTTACACAAACCGGTACGGCAGGGATGTATACAAAGTACCAAATGGCTGTATTTTTATTAATTTTTGCTATCTCGATGCAAATACAATTTGTTAGTTATTTCTTGGAATCGGTTGCCGATACAAGAGGCGAACCTGGTAAACGAGTACCAAAACCAATTTCACACTGAGGCTGTACCAAATGGAACTATTTTTCTTAGCGATACTTGTGATTATCATGGCAACAGCATTAGGGTCCGGTTACCCTGTTGCATTCGCACTACCGGGTGCAGCGATTATGACTATCATATTAGCGGGTGTTAGTGGTTATTTTTTTGCTGGTGATCCCGCTGCTTATTTTCATCAAGGCGGACCGTCACAGTGGCTTTCTTCCGGAATTACAAATCTAAGGGGTGTATACTGGGAGGTGGAGCGTGACACTTTAATAGCAATACCACTCTTTATTTTTATGGGAATTATGCTCCAAAAATCCAAAATAGCTGAGGACCTTTTAGTAACCATGGCCAACTTATTTGGGCCAGTTCCTGGTGGTCTCGGAATATCAGTTGTATTTGTTGGGGCTCTTTTAGCAGCCACAACTGGCATAGTTGGTGCTACCGTAGTTGCAATGGGTTTAATTTCTTTACCTGCGATGCTTAGGAATAATTATTCGAAAGCTTTGGCAAGTGGTACCATAGCCGCGTCAGGAACACTTGGTCAAATTATTCCTCCATCAATCGTATTGATAATTTTAGCAGACCAATTAGGGTCTGCTGCTGATCAAGCTGGAACCGCTAGAAAATTATTACACAAAGAAGCTACGGGTGAACTCTCAATGCCAAGCATGTTTGACGTTGGCTCAACGAGTGCTGGAGAGATGTTTCTAGGAGCACTTGTTCCCGGATTAGTATTAGTAGGCGTTTACATGCTTTTTCTTTTAGTGTTTGCATTTATTGTACCTAAGGCAGCTCCCGCGGTGAGATATAAAGGCAAAATGGATCTTAATTTTTGGGGCTCAGTTTTCTTAACTCTTATCCCTCCATTGGGACTTATATTCCTGGTTTTAGGGTCAATAATTACCGGTGTTGCTACAGTTAATCAAGCAGGAGCGATTGGAGCATCTGGCGCGTTAATAATGGCTGGTTATAGATTAACTGAACATTCCAAAGTAAGGTATTACCCTGCCCTACTTGCTATTATTTCTATTTTGCTAATTGCTTATTGTCTAACGAACTACAATATGAACGTGAAGGCAATCATAGTAAATGGTGGTGATAGTACTGGCATATGGTTGGGTGTGCTTGCGTCAATTGGATTAATAGTCTCTATCGCGTGGAGCGGTACTCGGGTTTTAAAGCTTAATAATACACTTCACGAAGTAATGATAGAAACCGCGAAAACAACCTCATTGGTTTTTATTATTCTTTTAGGCGCTGCAGTTTTAACCGCTGCATTCAGAGCTTTTGGAGGAGAAGATTTAGTTCGTGACTTTTTAAATTCTTTGCCTGGTGGCTTTTGGGCAAAGTTTGTTATCGTCATGGCAGTTATATTCGTTCTCGGGTTTTTCTTAGATTTTATTGAAATTGCAGTCGTTGTAGTCCCTATTGTGGCACCGATACTTCTAGCTGATCCGTCTGCGAACATTACAGCCGTATGGTTAGGAGTAATGATCGGACTTAATATCCAAACTTCTTTTTTAACTCCACCCTTTGGCTTTGCTCTTTTTTATCTCAGAGGCGTAGCACCCGCAGCTGTAAAAACGTTGGATATTTATAAGGGTGTTATAGCATTTATCTGCTTACAGTTATTGGCACTAGGAATAGTTGGCTATTATCCGCAATTAGTTAATTATTTACCAAATAGAATGAGCCTACTTTCCGAATCTTCCCCTCCACCTCGAAACCCTAAACTTCAAATATGTTTAGAAGAATACTCTATGCGAGAGGTTTCAATAAACCGGCAAGAAATAATGGACGCTATAATTAATAGTAAAAAATTGGATCTATCATTCCTTCCCAAGAAAGTTTCGTCAAACTTAAGTGGAGCATTTAAATCAGCTGAGGAGGCGGTTATCACCTTGGAGCAAATATTTGTAGCAGAAAAAGAAGTTACCAAAAATGCACCTGCTTATCGACCTCTTTTGAGAATAGTAAGAGACATTCAGAGCTCGATAAGATCCGCAGAGAAAGAGTCAAAAAAATTAAAAAGTTCTTTATCTTATTTGAAATCTGAAAGTGACGCGGCGGAACGCGAAAACGTCGTTAAGAAAATGAAAGGTTTAGAAAAGGAAATAGCAGTCCTTAATTCCGAAATACCAAGTGATTGGAACAGTGTTTATTCATCATTCAGTAAACTTGTTAAAACCGAAAATACAGCTCGAAAGAAATATCGTAGGTCGGCAGATAAATCGTATGAGCAAGTGGCCGAATTTCTAGCTATTTTAGATGCGAATGAAGCATTTATGAGCCTTGAAGACGAGCTTTTCGCTCTAAAGGACACATTCGAACAAACCGAAGATGGTTTTGCAGAGTTAGAAACAAAAAATCTTGGCAAGAAATTTACTAAAATAAAAGGAGCATCGGCCGTTAAATCTCAGTTAAGTAAGGCTGCACGACAATTACGGCCTGGCAAGGTAAAGTTAGAAAAAGCTTTAAAAGAATATGATAAGGCCATAGTTATTTTTAACACAGACAAGTTGTGGCGTCTCGAAGCCGAGACTAAACTTAGATACGCTCTAACTGGATATTTAAAAGTAATAGCGAATAATATCGGTGCGCGTCAGCAAGCTAAAATTTCACGTGATCAAGGTTTATTTTTAGCAAAATGTAATGCTGGACACAGAGACCTTTCACTAAACTTTTAATTAGAGGTTATCTTTTATGGATCTTTCGGGTAAGACTGCTCTAATTACGGGTTCGACCACAGGTATTGGGTATGCAATTGCTGAGGGGCTTGCAAGTAAGGGTGTGAATATATTTTTGCACTCCATAACAAATGATAAGACCGACCATCAGCTTGCTGTAAAACTGGCAAAAAAGTTTTCAATTAAAACAACTTATTTACAAGCAAATTTGAGCTCCTCTTCTGCGGCAAGAAATCTTGTAAAGCGAACTGAACATATTGATATTCTTATCAATAATGCTGGCTTGCAGCATGTAAGCCCAATTGAAAAACTAGAAATCTCTACCTGGGACACAATGATAGCGGTAATGTTGTCGGCAGTGTTTCATACCACAGCTATAGCACTCCCAATGATGAAAAGATCTGGATGGGGACGAATAATAAATATTTCGTCGGCTCATGGGTTGGTGGCATCCTCACAAAAATCTGCGTATGTTTCCGCCAAACATGGCGTAATAGGACTTACAAAAACTACTGCTTTGGAGACCGCTGAACTTCCTATAACAGCAAATTCCATATGCCCAGGTTTCACTCAAACACCATTACTGGAGAAACAAATTCCCGCACTAATGAAACAGTATGGGATGAGTAAAGAGCAGTTGGTATCGGATATATTGATGGAAAGGCAACCCTCAAAAGAATTTGTTGAAGCGAATCAAATAGCAGGTTTGGTAAAGTTTTTATGCACAAGCGATGCGGATCAAATAACAGGTTCCGCAATTAGTATCGATGGTGGTTGGACAGCAATGTAGATATTAATTAGTATTTATACTCTGTTATTATTCTGTAATATTAAGCCAATTGAAATATTTGTGGGTAATTTATTCTAATGGTATCACTTTTTGATAATGGTAAACAGCTTCCCTGCCCCGAAAATTTTAATCTTGCGAAATATGTGTTATCGTATTCTGATCACAACAGCTCAAAATGTGCTCTTGAGTTAATTGCTTCTCCTCAAAATTTGAAATGGAGTTACGAAGACCTGCTGAAGGAAGTATGCAGTAAAGCCGTATTACTGAGAGAATATGGAATTATTGAAAATGACAGGGTCCTTTTACGTTTAGGAAATACGATTAACTTTCCAGTAATGTTTCTTGCTTGTATATGGTCAGGAGTAATACCTGTGCCGACGTCTTCACAGTTAACCAAAACTGAAATTAATAAGATTGAAAGCCTAGTAAATCCTCAGTTAATAATCGCGGGGGAAAATATAGTTTTACCAGAATCAAACGCTCCAGTACTAACTGAAAAAGTGCTTACGAAATACAAAACGGATAGATTATTAGCCGCTAAAATTGGATCTCCTGATCGGATTGCTTACATCGTCTTTACTTCGGGTACATCAGCAGAACCTAAGGGAGTTGTCCATGCTCACAGAGCTATATGGGCTCGCAGGATGATGTTTGATGATTGGTATGGTATAACTGAAAGCGATAAGATCCTGCATTCAGGCGCCTTCAACTGGACGTACACCTTAGGTACTGGGTTGCTAGATCCTTGGACAGTAGGAGCTACGGCGATAATGTCTGAAAAACCTTTTAATCCAAATGATTTTTATAAAATCATTAACAAAAATGAAATAACTATTTTTTCATCTTCACCGTCTATCTTTCGTAAAATACTAAAAAATAAGAACGTTTTAAAATTAAACTCTCTCAGACATAACTTATCCGCTGGAGAAAAGCTTTCAGATAGTATCCGAGAAAAATGGGAACAAAAGACTAAAACTAGGATCTATGAAGCTTTCGGAATGTCGGAGTGTTCTACTTTTATATCTCAAAGACCGAACGAAAACTTAACTGATTTACAAAGTATGGGGAAACCACAGAGAGGTAGGTCGGTTGCGATACTAGACGAAGAAAATAATCCTGTAGGGTTCGATAAAGTAGGTAATTTAGCCGTGGCCTCTACAGATCCTGGATGTATGCTTTACTATTTAGGTGAAAAAAAACTTAAGCAAAAATGGTTGCTCACAAATGATCTAGCCAAAATGTCAGAATATGGAGAAGTAACATATATCGGTCGAAATGATGATATGCTTAATTCTGGTGGAAACCGTGTTTCTCCAATAGAATTAGAGAATTTATTTAGTAGTTTAGAAGGTATAGATAATGTTGCAGCCGTCGATCTTACCATAAAAGAAGATACCACTATAATAGCAGTTTTTTATGTTGCAGAAGAGTCATTTGAGAAAAAATTAAAAATTCTTTCGGAGCAGAATCTCGCTCGTTACAAACAACCTCGATTGTTTATCCAGGTCGATTCATTTCCAACTTCAGGGAACGGGAAGATTAATAGAAATCAACTTCGCTCTCAGTATGAGGCAAATAGAAAAAATGTTTAGAACTCAACCTCCCCTGACATTCCATCTCCAATAGGATCTGCCCCTCCATCAAGATTACCTTCATTTATCCTAATAGCGTGGACTCTAGGATTTATAAAACTAGCTGGATTTCTATAGATAGAGTAACCCATATCGCATAACTCACGTTCTACCGACCTGAAAATTCGGTTTGAAATCTCAATCTTATTAGAAGTTACACAAATTCTTGGCGCACTTACAGACTGTTGAGCTGACATGTTAAAATCTACAACATTTAAAATTCCTTGTAGTACCCCCATCGTAATAGTTGTTCCACCGGGCGCTCCAAGCGCTAATCTAACCTTTCCATCTTTTAATAACATAGTCGGGCACATAGCCGTAAATCTCGCTTTACCAGGTTCTAAAGAGCCGTTGTGACCTTTACGCGGATCAAATACCATCATGCAATTATTATACATAAAACCTAATCCCTCAGTCACGACACCAGAGCTAGAACCCAGCGAGTGAGTAAGATTCACAACGTTACCTTCGTTATCGGCTACCACAAGGTGAGTTGTATCTTTGCTCTCAGGAAGGCCACTAATTTCTCTATTAATATTGGCTTTTTCTCCATTCTTAATTTTCGTAGCCATCTCTTTTGCGTAACTTTTAGAAGATAATCTTTCGATAGGCACAGAAATAAATTCGGGATCACCCATTAAAGTATCTTTATCAATTGTAGCAATTTTCATAACTTCAGCAATAATTGAGATATATTGTGAACTGTTGTGACCTATCTCTTTTAAATCAAACTGCTCAAGTATGTTTAACATTTCAATTACCATTAAACCTCCGCCAGGAAGTTGGTTAGTTATTATTTCAAAACCTCGATATGTTCCTCTTAACGGCTTTCCAACAATAGGATTACAATTACGTAAATCGTCTTTCGTTAATAACCCCCCATTTGTTTTCATGTCTTTTTCTATAGCGTCGGCAATGTCACCCTCATAGAAAATGCCAATTCCTTCATTCGAGATTCTTTTGTAGAGCTCCCCCATATCTGGGTTTTTTATTGTATCTCCAATTTTTGGAATCCTACCATTCTTATCCAAATAGATTTTTTTTGTTGCCTCTAATTTGTTGATAACGGATATTCGAGCCATGCGGCCTGCCTGCTCTGGGGCCATCCAAAAAGCATGTAACCTTGGTCTGACCATAAAACCATCGTTGCAATACTCTATGGCCGACTTCATTGTTTCCCCGAATGGTACCGTACCAAACATACTTTGAGCCAAATTTAAGGCTTTTAAAGTAAGCGGTGTCGTAAGTGATTGATAACCGAACTCATTAATTTTCCCTTTCAGTATGTACCCAAAACCATCATCGCACACACCTTCAATAAGTTTTTCCCACATACCCTCTTTGGCATTCAGAGGAGCTCTACCATGAAAATCGATACTAGTATGTTTTTTTAATTTGTTAATATAGACCTGCATGGATCCGAATCCAGCAATACCACACATTTGGGGATCAACGACCGTTTGAACAAAAGCAGCAGTTATCGCAGCATCCATCACATTGCCACCCCTTTCAAACACCTCTAAACCTGCCTCAACAGCCTCAGGTTGTGGAGCTACGACCATTCCTTTCACAATTAGGACTCCCAATAATAGTTCATTAAACCAATTTCCTAATCCAGATTTTCAAATAATTTCTTTAATAACATCATACGCGGGATGAGTGAGGAAATAAATAAGTGTTCATTTAGAGTGTGAGGACCTATTCCATCGACTCCCAAGCCATCTAGAGTTGGTATTTTTTCCGCTAAAAAACTTCCATCACTTCCTCCTCCAGTATGCATTCCTACTAATTCAAAACCTAATTCTTTTGCGTGTTTCTTGGCTATTTTAAAAAGCTCTTTACCCTCTTCTGTGACCGAAAATGGTGGTCTATTGATACCACCATGTACTTTTACTTGTATGCCATCTTTTTTATGATTTAATTTCTTTAATTTTTTTTCAATCTCATCTGCCAAGGTGGAATTCTCAATTCTTAAGTCAATGGAAGCTTCGCAATAGTCTGGGATAGTATTTTCCGCTGTTCCACCCGCTACCTTTCCTACATTAAGTGTTACGCCTCGATCATAATCTGTTAAGGATTCTATATATAAGATTTGCTGTGCCATTTCCTTGATGGCACTTATACCTTGCTGATGATTAACACCGGAATGTGCAGCGGTACCCTGCACTGTAATTTTGTATCGACCTACTCCTCTTCGGCTAGTTACAATTTTTCCCCCATTGCGAGCTGGCTCCGTAACCAACACGTACTTTGCCATGCTTCCTGCACTTTCAATTAAAGTTCTAGAAGTTGGACTTCCAACTTCTTCGTCTGACGTAAAGAGAATATGCACAGGTAATTTTGGCAGTTCGGATGACTCAGATATCAACTTTAGAGCCATAAAAGCCAAAAAAGCCCCACCTTTCATATCTAATATTCCCGGACCCTTTACGGTATCACCATTTATTACAAAGTTATTGTTTCCGAAGCTACCGTGAGGGTGCACGGTATCCATATGAGAAAGCACGAGTATTCCCGGTTTCTCAAAATCGTTGTCGTAACCCCAATTTGATCTTATCGATAGGTGGTCCCCAAACCCATCTCTCCCAGCGATACGTTGAACGTTAAATCCTATACTTAACCAATTTTCTTCAGCAAGAGACATTACCTTATTTACGGCATCTGCATCCGAGGTTGGGCTTTCAGTTTCCACCCAAGGTTTTAATCCTTTTAAAATTTCATTTTCAGTTATCATAAGAGACCTCTAATATTAATATATAAAAAATATATATTTTTAATTAAGAAAGTATATAATAAATAAATATTATGATTAAAATTTACATATAAAACCTGATACACTTTTGAAATGGACGGTATTCCAATGACACGAACAAAGGCAATGAATAACTCATATGAATATTTTGATACTGGTGGTTTCGAAAAAGATTTGGCTGAATTAGTTAAGATACCAAGTCAAAGCCAAATTCCGAGTGAGGTAAGTTCATGTGAAAAATACCTCACTAAGGCTATGGTACCAAAATTTCATGAGATGGGATTCCAAACTAAAATTTATGAAAATCCAATTAAGAATATAGGACCTGTTCTTTTAGCTACTAGGATAGAAGATCCTACGTTAACAACTATTTTAGGTTATGGGCATGGTGATGTAATTCTTGGGCTTGATGACCAATGGACCAAAGGTAATGGTCCTTGGAATGCTACAAAAGACGGAAACATTCTCTATGGCCGTGGAACAGCTGATAATAAAGGCCAGCATTGGATTAATATGAGTGCGTTATCAACGATTTTGAAAGTTAAAGGGACCCTAGGTTTTAATGCTAAGTTTATAATTGAAACCGGTGAGGAAAATGGCTCGAAAGGTTTAAGAGAAGTTATAGAATCGGATATAGAGTCCTTTTCTGCTGATGTTTTCATAGCTTCTGATGGCCCCCGCGTTAAGTACGACTGGCCAACTATTTCTTTAGGAGCAAGGGGAGCAATAAACTTTGATCTTACGTGTAACTTACGTAAAGGTGGCCATCATTCTGGAAATTGGGGAGGAGCGTTGGTTGATCCAGCAATCGTTATATCCCAGGCAATCTCGTGTATCACTAGTAAGACTGGAGAAATCAAGGTTTCTGGTTGGAGGCCAGAGAAACCATCCGTAAGAGTGCGTGAATTATTGAGTGATATAGAGTTAGACTCTGGACCAAATGGACCTACCCCAGATCCAAATTGGGGTGAACCTTCTTTTTCACCTGCAGAGAACGTTTTTGCATGGAATTCTTTTTCGGTGTTAGCAATGACATCAGGAAATCCTGATAATCCGGTTAATGCTATTGCGCCGACTGCTCGGGCACACTGTCAACTTAGGTATATCGCAGGAACCAATGTTGATAATGTTGTTCCATCTTTGCGAAAACATCTAGATGATAATAATTTCAATATAGTTAAAATAAAACAACCTCCTAAAGAAAATAGAGGGGGATTTATGGCGAGTAGAACTGAATTGGATAATCCATGGGTTCAGGTTGTTCAAAAGTCTATCGAGAAGAGCTCTGGTAGAAGTCCAGCGATTTTACCGCAAATGGGAGGTTCAATTTGTAATGACCTTTTTACGGACCTACTCGGCATTCCTGCCATTTGGATCCCACATTCCTATTCAGGGTGTTCGCAACACGCCCCAGATGAACATGTAATACTACCTGTATGTCGTGACGCGTTAGGGCTAATGACTGGGTTATACTGGGATTTAGGAGAAATAAAGAATTGAACAATCTTACCCCAGATTTACAACAAGTAATCATCCAGGCAGAAAGTGCTTTTGATGACCCCAGTGACTATTTTAAAAAACTTTCAAAGCTTGTAACATTTAAAACTGAAAGCCAGCTTTCAACTTCGCTTCCTGTATTATTCGATTATTTGAATGAAGGTGTAGGCCCCTTATTTAAAGAGCTGGGATACGTTGTAAAAATTTTTGAAAATCCGATTGTTGGTGCTGGACCCGTAATGCTTGCAGAAAGAAATGAAGGTTCGCAATTTACGGTCGTTGGATACGGCCATGGAGACGTAATACACGGACAAGAGGGGAAGTGGGATAATGATCGAAACCCATGGAAGTTAAGCTTTGAGGGTAATAAAGTCTACGGAAGAGGCACCGTTGACAATAAAGGCCAGCATCTTGCTCATTTAATTGCTCTTAAATCACTTATAAAAATAAATAATAAATTAGGTTTTAATCACCGTTTTATTATTGAAATGGGAGAAGAAAATGGCTCCAGAGGTTTTCGACAATTAGTACAAGATAATTTAGGTTCTTTCTCTGGAGATGTTTTTTTTGCGTCGGATGGGCCTCGGACAGAGATAAAAAGGCCAAATATTACATTAGGAAATCGTGGAGTTCTAAACTTTGATCTTGTTTGCAACTCAAGGGAAGGAGGTCACCATTCGGGAAATTGGGGAGGATTACTATCAAATCCTGCCATAGTTTTAGCGAATGCTATTGCTAGCATAATAGATTCTAAAGGTTCGCTAAAGGTAGACGGCCTTATGGTCAAGAGAATACCAGAAAATGTTAAAAAAGCATTAAAAGGGTTAAAAAGAGATGGAGGACCGAATTCGCCAGAAATTGATTTAAATTGGGGGCCGACGGATCGATCAAGTATTGAAAAGGCGACTGCCAGTAATACATTTGAAGTTTTAAACTTTAGTGCAGGTGACCCTCTACATCCAGTCAACGCGGTACCACCTTTTGCGAAAGCTGCCTGTCAAATTAGATTTGTTATGGGAACAAGTTTAAAAGATATTATCCCCATTTTAAGGAAACATTTAGATAAATTTAATTTTGAAATGATCGAAATTAATGATCCGCTACAATCGAATAGTATATCTTTTGAGGCAAGTAGAACTGATCCCAACAGTCCTTTTCCACAATGGGCTTCATCTATTATATCTGATGTTGCTAAAAATGACTGCGGTATTCTTCCTAATTCTGCTGGATCTAATATGACTGAGGTCATTCAATATGATTTAGATATCCCTATTGTGTGGCTTCCATTAAGCTACACGGGATGCTCTCAGCATGCTCCAAATGAACACATGTTAAAACCGCTCATGCGTGAAGGTATCGCTTTGGTTACCTCAATTTATTTTCATTTAGGAGATAAGAGCTCTCAATCTTTGTTAAAGAAAAAATCTTAAGTATCTGTTCTTAGATAAATTAGTTGAACCTTTCGGCTCTTTGATATTGAGGTGGAATGGAGGATGAGGCGTTAAGCGCTTTAGCAGCTCTCCATGTCCAACGAGGATCTCTAAGAAACTCCCTTGCCAAAGCGATCATATCAGCTTGGCCTGTTCGAATAATTGAGTCAGCCTGTACAGGTTCAGTAATCATTCCAACGGCTATCACATTTGCACCTAATTCTTTACGAAGGTGGGCAGCTAGGCTTGTTTGATAAGCACTACCCAAAGGAACTTGTTGTTTTAAAGAAATTCCACCGCTTGAAACATGAACGGAATCACAACCGCTTTCAATTAATAATTTGCTAAAAAGCGTAGTTTGCTCAAGATCCCAGCCTCCATCAACCCAATCCGTGGCCGATACTCTCATAATAAGTGGAATTTCTTTTGGTAAAACGGCTTTAACCGCCTCCAAAACCTCAAGAGGAAACTTAATACGGTTATCAAAAGAACCTCCATAAGAATCTGTTCTTTCATTACATATTGGAGAAAGAAACTGATGAAGTAAGTACCCATGAGCACAATGGAGCTCTACAGCATCGATCCCCATTCTTATAGATCTTTCAGTAGCTTCAACGAATTTACTAATTATTCTATTCAATCCTGTTTGATCTAGCTGTTCTGGAGTATGCCAACCTTCTGCAAACTTATTTGGTGATGAGCTATACGTCAACCAGCCATCGGATTCGGGTAAAGCATTTCCACCTTCCCATGGCCGCTGGGAAGAAGCCTTTCTCCCTGCATGAGCCAGTTGAATCGCAATCTTACTATGGCCCACGGATTTACAAAAATCGATTACTCTTTTCATTTCTTTTTCATTTTCGTCGGAGTAAAGACCTGTACACCCATGGGTTATCCTACCCTCTGGCTCTACTGCAGTTGCTTCAATTGTTATTAATCCAGGCCCCCCCATTGCAACCTGTCCCAAATTCACAATATGCCAGTCATTCATTGTACCAGAAACGGCTGAATATTGGCACATTGGGGCAACATTAATCCGATTTTCTAAGATTAAATTTCCAATTGAAATTTTATCAAAAAGGCCAACAGACATAAAAACACTCCACTAATTAATTTTTTAGTATTTACTTATTAATTTTAGTAAAAGTAAATCAAAAATTCCAAAAAATAGATAAAAAGCTATGGCAAAACCTAATTCATCCCTTTATCTTTTGAACGTATTATTTTGGAGATTCATCTTGGAAAAATATAGCGACCCTAAATTAGTAGAACATGAAATACTTATCCAAGAAGATTTTAAAAGGCTAAACTATCCAGTTAAAAATTGGGTTCCAAAATTTATTGGACCTAATAACAAACCACTTATTGATGTTCTCGTAATTGGTGGTGGTATGAATGGATTAGCTGCCGCTTTCGCCTTAAGGTGCCAGGGTGTTCAAAATATACGACAAGTTGATGAAAAAGAGTTTGGTCAAGCTGGGCCATGGTTAAACTTTGCCAGAATGCAATATCTTCGATCACCTAAACATTTGACAGGACCAGCCCTAAATATCCCAAATCTAACTTTTCGGGCCTGGTGGGAGGCAAAAAATTCAAAAGTTGGGTGGGAAAAATTAGGATTTATTAAACGTGAGGAATGGGCCGAGTATTTAAAATGGTTTGAAAAAATTACAAATTCAAAAATTGAGTATAATACTAAAGTCACCAATATTGATTTTGTTAAACTTAAAGGTACTAAAAACCAAAATCTTCGACCCTGTTACCGTGTCCACATAAGGAATACCAAAGGTGCGAATAGCTCATCAATAGACCCCGCTATCAACGACCCAATCTACGCCCGATATATAGTACTTGCAAATGGACGAGAAGGACTTGCACAGCCCAGAATCCCAAAGATCTTTAAAAATATACAATCAAAAAATATTTTCCATTCATCAGAAAAAATTAACTTTTCCTTTTTTAAAAATAAAAGAGTTTTTGTTGTTGGTGTAGGAGCATCTGCGTTAGATAATGCTGCATGTGCGGCCGAGGCTGGCGGTTCTGTCACGGTTATTGCTAGGGCTCCTAAAATGCCTTTATTAAATAAAATGAAGAACACCGTTTTCCCCGGTTTTGCTGAGGGCTTTCATGCACTTAAAGACCATGAGAAATTAGCTTGGATTACCCATATTCAAAATGAGAGGATAGCCCCACCAAAACACACCGTAGAAAGAGTCGAAAAACTGGGTATAAAATTAATTTTAGGGAGTGAAATATGTGACCTTAAAGAACTAGAGACAGAGTTTGAGTTAACTATCTCCAGTTTAAGAAATAAAAGAAAAACCTTTGCAGATTTTGTAATACTAGGTACGGGGTTCGTAATTGATCTGGAAAAAGTACCTGAGTTAGAAAGTTTTTCCAGTTATATTTTACTATGGAAAGACGTTTTGAAAAGTTATAAAAAGAGAGATGGCAGTATTATTGAGATGTTAGATTTCCCATACTTAGGAAAAAAGTTTGAATTCAAATCAACGATAGTTTCAAAACAAAATCATCTTAAAAACATTCGTTGTTTCAACCATGCAGCTCAACTATCTTTAGGAAATTTAGCAAACGATATACCTCATAGTAACGAAGGAGCACATCGTTTAGCAAAAGGTATCGCTGAAGATTTATTCGAAGAGGATAAAACTATTCATTTTGAAAATTTAAAAAATTACACCGAATTAGAGATAACTGGCTCTGAATGGTCACAAATCCCAGACTAACATTTAAAGTGCTCTATTCTATCCTCTGACGCATCGTAAAAGCGTTTCCGATGGAACATTTTCTTTGTTTTGGATGCATTTTCTCTACGTTTAATTGTTTCAGGTTCATTTATTTCTCTATCGTTTCTTTGTAAAACAACACCATAGTCATTTAACGCACTTTCCTTGGATACCTTACCGTCCATTACATCGTTCAATACATTTAATGGACAACGTTCATAGGGAGAACCCCAGCCCCCGCCGCCAGGTGTTATAATTCTTATTAAGTCACCCCGATTAAGTATATTACCATCACTTAATGGCTTTAATTCTTTTGGGGAATCAGTATCGGGATTTATAAGAACTTGCCCTCCCGCTCCATTTAATCCCCCATTCACTCCAAACGCAGGATAGGTACAATTATCAATTCGTATCCCAAGCACCATCTCATCAAGAAGCACTCTAATATCACGCGTTATACCACAACCACCTCGATATTTTCCAGGTCCACCAGAGTCTGAGTGAAAAGAAAAACTCTCAATCTCGATACCAAACTCCATTTCAGCAAATTCGACAGGATAATTTTCTTGAGCTACGTAATAAACAGCGTCTAGACCATCAGCGAAATTACGGGCGCCATAACCCACAGAAAGACCTTCAATACACAACTCTTCCCCTTTATTAGGCGATTTTCCACGTAAGTAATATAGTACATAAACACTCGACGCAGCAGACGCATTCCCATTAGTAGCTTGTGCTAACGTACCAAATAATGACGAATTTACTCTAAACATTGAATGTGATCTTAACCCTAAGGGAGCTGGTGAATTTGGGTTCAATAAGCTACCTGATCGTGTTTTAACGGTCTTTACAGCTCGTTGGAAGCCAGCATTCATAACTATATTTGGATTATCCTTTGTTAAAAATAGTCCTAACATAAACTTAGGAACACTACTGTGCATAACAAAATTTATAGGGCCTTTAGCCTGCTGCTCTGTTTCAGAGAAATCTAAGATTAATTCACCATTTTCAGATTGCATAATAAGATCTATGTAATAGCTATCATCGGTCACTGCGTCACTATCGATCCTATCTCTAAAGGACCATTCGCCGTCAGGAATTCTTTTCTCAATTTCAGATTTGACCGCGAATTCACTTTGACTAATAATTTCTTCGAAAGCATCCTCCAAACTACTTCCATTATATTTAGAAATTATAGCTTCAACTCTTCGTTTTCCAAGCTCACATGCCGCCATTATACTATTCAAATCACCTTCTAAAAGTTCTGGAAATCTAGAGTTTTGTGTGAAAATCCGAAAGACCTCTTCATTTCTGACTCCATTTCGTACAATCCGAACTGGAGGTATCATTATGCCTTCTTGAAATACTGAAGTTGCAGATGGGCTTATCGACCCAGGTACGGAACCGCCAATATCCCACAAATGCCCCCAACACTCGACAAAAGCTGTAAGTCTATCAGAGGAGAAGACAGGCATGATAAACACCATATCTGGCAGATGGCTTACAGCTCCTTTCGTATAATAAGGATCGTTGTACCAATATATATCACCATCGAGCATCGTGTCGATCGGGTAAGTTTCCAAAACAGAATCTAATAGATTTCCCGCCAGAGTTAAACTTGTTGAAACAACCAACTCACCGTCTCGATTTAAAATAGCGGTAAAAAAATCCTTTTTTTCGCGAATAAAGGGTGACATTGAGGTACGAGTTATTAAGGCTTCCATTTCCCTTCTCGCGCCAGTTAATGCCCCTTTAATAAGCTCAAATTTAATCTGATCCTTCGCAGACCCGCGAAATGCTTTAATTAATCTATTAGTCATTAAAGCACTCCTTAATCAGTAAATTCCCGAATTGATCTACAAACAACTTTTGGTTTCTAAGAAGGATGGTTGTTGAATCTAATTGGTCTATGATTGCGGGACCATAAATTACATGGCCATGACAAAGTTCATCTCTATCAAAGACCTTAACTTCTTCAAATATCTCTTGATCAATAACAGCTAACCTACTTTTTTTGGAGGTTGGCTCTATTTCCTTTGTGACGTCAATTATTGGAGGAGCTATATGCTCTAACAATCCGAAAGCCTGAACTCTAAGGTTGACTAGTTCAACAGGAGCATCGGGATCCGAAAATGTATATAATTGTTTGTGAAGTTTATGAAAATTATTAATTGCTTTATTTGTTGTCTGCTTATCAACTTTTCCTAAAGGAAAAGAAACAGATAGTTCGGTTCCCTGCCCAGAATATCTAAAATCAGCTAAACGAACAATTCTTCTTTTTTTAGGTACAATATTATCAAGTGCTAATCTTTTATTTGCTTGTTTATTTAGCTCATTGAAAGCGTCATCCATTACTTTAAAATTAAAATTGTCTGATCTTTGGAGTTTGGTCACCATAAAATCGTACTTTAAGTCTGTGGCCAATAACCCATTAGCACATAAGATTCCGGGATATCTCGGAATAATAAGAGAGTTAACCGACAGTAACCTCATTAAATCTCCCCCATGAACTGGGCCTGCTCCACCAAATGCAGCTAAAACAAAATCTGCAGGATCTAGACCTCTTTCAACGGACATTAATTTCAAGGCCCCATGCATTGTCTCATTAACAATTTTAATGATTCCAAGACTTGCTTCAACAATATTTGTTCCCAGCGGTTTAGCAACAAATTCCTCGATCGAATTTAAAGCTGCTTTAACATCCAACTTAACAGATCCTCCAAGCAAATGAGGTGGTATTCGACCCAAGGCCAAGTTAGCATCGGTAACAGTCGGAAAAACTCCACCCTTATTATAAGATGCTGGTCCTGGATTGGCTCCTGCGCTCTCAGGGCCAACTAGTATCGCACCATTATCAGCAACAGATGCGATAGAGCCCCCTCCTGCGCCAATAGTATGAATATCAATTATAGGTAATGCCAAAGGTTGTTTGTTTATTCGTGCTTCAGTACTTACTTGAAGTTTTCCATCTAAAACCAATGCTATGTCTGCACTAGTTCCACCCATGTCGATGGTAATGAGATTTCTGTGACCCGAAAGTTTACCGATAAAAGCTGCACCACTCATACCGGCAGCTGGTCCTGACAAAGCCATATAAGCACCAAAACGCGATGCCTCTTCAGGTGGAAAAATTCCTCCGTTTGATTTCATAATATAAAGAGGTGATTTTATCTTAATATTTTTCAACTTGTCTTCTAATTGCCTTACGTAATTACCTACAATAGGTTGAACAGCAGCGTTTATTACTGTCGCCATTGCACGTTCATACTCACGAAAAATTGGTAAAACTTCTGAAGATATAGATACCTCTACGTTTGGAAGTGCCTTTTTAATTTCTTGTTTAATTTTAATTTCATGAATTGGGTTCGCGTAAGAGTGGAGCAGAGAGATTGCAACGGCACTATAGCCTTCTTTACCAATAATTTTTATAATATTTTTGACAGAATCTAACTCTAAATCTTTTACAACTGAACCATCATATTTAACTCTTTCTGTTACTTCAAAAATATCTCGAGGAGAAACCGGCCTTTGTGGTTTAACCCACCCGTATAAGTTTTCTTCCCTAGGAATTTCTGCTCTACCGATCTCTAAAACATGCCTAAAGCCCTTAGTTGTGATTAACGCTGTTTTTGAAAGTTTTCCCTCTAAAATTGCATTTGTGACTACTGTGGATCCGTGTAGGACGACTTCAATTGATTTTTCTTGGGCATTGACAGAATCCATAACTAGCTTAACCGCATCGATAAATCCGTCTGAAGGGGCTAAAGGCGTCGACGGTGTTTTTGCTATTTCAAATAGAGTACCATCTCGATCGGCAATAACCACATCAGTAAAAGTTCCACCGATATCAATTGCAACTGAAAGCTCCGGGTCGTGTATGCCAGAATCCTTCTTCACATTATGGTCCTCCGGTTACTGCAAGAGTTTGTCCTGTCACCCACTCAGCAAGATCAGAAGCAAAAAATAACGTTGCATTTGCAATATCCTCAGGCCTCCCTACTCGTCGCATAGCTATCGAGTTAACTAAAGCAGCCTGACCTTGATCGCCATATGACTCCCATTGTTTTATATAATCAGGACTTGTTGGCATAAAGCCGGGAGCAACAGAGTTTACTGTGATTCCGAATTGACCTAATTCAGCTGATAACTGTTTAACGAAACCTATTTGAGCGGCCTTAGCCGTACCATAGCTTTGTACACCAGTTAAAGAAACACCAAGGCCCGCTCGGCTAGATATAACTATCAGTCTACCTTTTTTGTTACGTTTCATTCCAGGAACAACAGCTCGCGAAAGGTTAAAGAAACCATCAACATTTACGGATTGTATAATTCGCCAATCCTCATCTGTGACGTCTTCAATTGGTGTTTTAAATCTAGAACGTACACCTCCTGCTGAGTGTACTGCTATATCTACAGAACCTTTGTCAACTTGATCCTCTATGCTACTTACAACTGCTTCAACTTCTTTAGGGTTAGTAACGTCGCAATGAATGCATTTTATCCTCGATGCTATTTTTGAATTCAAGCCAGATAATATCTCATCTAAAAGTTTTTTTTCAATATCCAAAGCCCAAACATCCGCACCGTTTTCTGCAAATGTTCGAACTATTGTCCGACCAATTCCACGGACGCCACCAGTTACAAGGACAGAAGACCCCTTAAAGTTTATTTCCATCTTATTAACCTTTCAATAATTACTGAATTTTTGGCCGTACTTACCCTTTTAATTCTGGGAACTCATCAAGGATCGTACTAAAGAGTGAGATAACAACCTGACCATTAAACAAATTGGTATCACTCCCATCCCATTTATCTATCGCTGCAAAAATCCTGTGTTTTGTATAAAACCTCCAAGTCACTGGAAGTTTCACCAAGCAAGCCGTTAATGCGTCGTAATTGTCTTTGTTCCAAAGCTTTTCATATTCAACGCGTGCATTACACGGATTATAGAAGGAACTATCAACCACTTGGCTTTTTCTCTTTTCTTTTCTTAAAGTATTAGTTTCTTTTAAATTTAGTTTTAGCAAGTTATTCGTTTCTAAAGTTATTCTGACTCCATACTCTTTTTCAGCTTGCTCCAGAGACACCCAATTCCGTTGAGCATCGAGTAAGACACTTTCAGGATCCCGATCTAAAGCATTTCCCCATCCTCCAGCACCACCACAGGTAACATGAATTGTATCGCCTGGATCTAGAGATAAAATATCGGTATTTCGTAAATTAAACTCTTTTTCGGTATTTGGGTTTCGTATAAATTTTGATGGCCCGCCAGCTTTTCCCTCTGAGATTCCCCATCCTGCAAAACGGGTTCGGTCTCTATTCCTGGCTGTTACTTTTGTATTTGGAGATAAGGCTTCAAATACGAAATCGGTTCCAAGGCCACCTCTATGCTTTCCCGGACCTCCAGAATCCTTACTTAAGCCGTAGCTATGTACCCGGATCCCTGCTTCAACTTCATTTACTTCAACCGGAGAGTTTTTTAAAAATCCTGCATTAGCCCCAGATCCATCCATTCCATCTCTTAATTTAGTGCCTCCAGATCCACCAGTCATTGGATTAATGGCGGCCATTATTCGTCTGCCAGTACGGGTGTCTGTTGTGTTCACATTTAAGATTGGTCCTCCACTCGCCGGAGCGGCAGCCAAGCGATCAGGTAAAGCTTTTGCAAATGCTCCAAAGGTTAACCCGTGCATACGGGTACATGCTAAACTTCGCATTCCTACTGCGGCTGGGAAGACAGGGTTTACAATAGTACCTGAAGGTAAAATGCACGTACATGCACGAGTGACCCCCGAATTAAGATATAAACGCGGATCTAGTGAGTAGAGGACATACAGAACCCCGACCATCATTAGTGCGTGTCTTGGATCACCCCCAGTAGGTATATTGATAGAACTTTCCAATTGAGGATCTGATCCTGTAAAATCAAGGACCAGCTCATCTCCTTTTACAATAAGTAACAACCTAATACGGCAGGGCCATCCTCCAACAGAATCCTCATCGATATATTCAGAAAAATCATACTCACCGTCAGGTATGTCCGAAATTATAGAACGAGCCTGTTGTTCTGCATAATCTAAAAGATCTCCAACACCATTTTTAAAGGTTTCCAATCCAAAACGTTCAATCATTTCGTGAACTTTTCGCTCACCAGTATTGCAGGCCGCAATTTGCGCCTTCAAATCACCCCAATTTTGTTCAGGAGAACGCACATTTGCTAAAAAAACATCAAGCATTTTTTGATTTAATTTACCATCCTCCAAGAGTTTCATCGGAGGCATCCGTATTCCTTCTTGATGGACTTCCGTTAAACTCCGAGAGAGTGATGCTGGGACAGCTCCTCCCACATCTGTGTTGTGTATATGGCCAACAGAAAAGGCCACGATTTCGTCTTGATGAAAAATAGGTTTCCAAATATGCATATCCGGTGGATGCGTGCACACAAATCCAGAGTATGGATCATTTGTCATGCAAATATCACCAGGCTTGTAATCCTCTATTAAATTTATTGCTCCAGAATAATTAAGGCCAACAAACCAGGTAGCGCCCAATTCTGTTGGTGTAGCAAAAGTTTCACCAGTTGGAGTTGTTAATCCCGTTGTAAAATCCTCTGTTTCCTTGACAAAGGTCGAATGCGCCGTGCGATACAAGGTAAAGGCCATACTCTCTGCAGCAGCTCTCGTATGGTTCTTTAGAATTTCAAGGGTAATCTTATCAATCGCCATTACTTATCCCTTTATCCAGTTTTTTTACTTTTTAGCTCTGGGAATTCGTCAAGGATACCATTAAAGAGTGAGACAATCGCTTGACCATTGAAAAGATTGGCATCACTACTATCCCATTTATCTATCGCTGCAAAAATTCTGTGCTTTGCATAAAACCTCCAGGTCACAGGGAGTTTTTCCAAACAATCTGTTAATTGGTCGTAGTTAGTCTTATTCCAACGCTTCTCATACTCAACGCGTGCATCACAGAGATTATAAAAAGAATTAGAAGTTATTCTTTTTACATTCCTATCATCTCGTAATTTTTTGGTTCTTTTCTTATCGAGTTCTAATAATCCATCTTTATTTTTTGTAATAACAACCCCATACTCTTTTTCAGCTTGCTCCAGAGACACCCAATTCCGTTGAGCATCGAGTAAGACACTTTCAGGATCCCGATCTAAAGCATTTCCCCATCCTCCAGCACCACCACAGGTAACATGAATTGTATCGCCTGGATCTAGAGATAAAATATCGGTATTTCGTAAATTAAACTCTTTTTCGGTATTTGGGTTTCGTATAAATTTTGATGGCCCGCCAGCTTTTCCCTCTGAGATTCCCCATCCTGCAAAACGGGTTCGGTCTCTATTCCTGGCTGTTACTTTTGTATTTGGAGATAAGGCTTCAAATACGAAATCGGTTCCAAGGCCACCTCTATGCTTTCCCGGACCTCCAGAATCCTTACTTAAGCCGTAGCTATGTACCCGGATCCCTGCTTCAACTTCATTTACTTCAACCGGAGAGTTTTTTAAAAATCCTGCATTAGCCCCAGATCCATCCATTCCATCTCTTAATTTAGTGCCTCCAGATCCACCAGTCATTGGATTAATGGCGGCCATTATTCGTCTGCCAGTACGGGTGTCTGTTGTGTTCACATTTAAGATTGGTCCTCCACTCGCCGGAGCGGCAGCCAAGCGATCAGGTAAAGCTTTTGCAAATGCTCCAAAGGTTAACCCGTGCATACGGGTACATGCTAAACTTCGCATTCCTACTGCGGCTGGGAAGACAGGGTTTACAATAGTACCTGAAGGTAAAATGCACGTACATGCACGAGTGACCCCCGAATTAAGATATAAACGCGGATCTAGTGAGTAGAGGACATACAGAACCCCGACCATCATTAGTGCGTGTCTTGGATCACCCCCAGTAGGTATATTGATAGAACTTTCCAATTGAGGATCTGATCCTGTAAAATCAAGGACCAGCTCATCTCCTTTTACAATAAGTAACAACCTAATACGGCAGGGCCATCCTCCAACAGAATCCTCATCGATATATTCAGAAAAATCATACTCACCGTCAGGTATGTCCGAAATTATAGAACGAGCCTGTTGTTCTGCATAATCTAAAAGATCTCCAACACCATTTTTAAAGGTTTCCAATCCAAAACGTTCAATCATTTCGTGAACTTTTCGCTCACCAGTATTGCAGGCCGCAATTTGCGCCTTCAAATCACCCCAATTTTGTTCAGGAGAACGCACATTTGCTAAAAAAACATCAAGCATTTTTTGATTTAATTTACCATCCTCCAAGAGTTTCATCGGAGGCATCCGTATTCCTTCTTGATGGACTTCCGTTAAACTCCGAGAGAGTGATGCTGGGACAGCTCCTCCCACATCTGTGTTGTGTATATGGCCAACAGAAAAGGCCACGATTTCGTCTTGATGAAAAATAGGTTTCCAAATATGCATATCCGGTGGATGCGTGCACACAAATCCAGAGTATGGATCATTTGTCATGCAAATATCACCAGGCTTGTAATCCTCTATTAAATTTATTGCTCCAGAATAATTAAGGCCAACAAACCAGGTAGCGCCCAATTCTGTTGGTGTAGCAAAAGTTTCACCAGTTGGAGTTGTTAATCCCGTTGTAAAATCCTCTGTTTCCTTGACAAAGGTCGAATGCGCCGTGCGATACAAGGTAAAGGCCATACTCTCTGCAGCAGCTCTCGTATGGTTCTTTAGAATTTCAAGGGTAATCTTATCAATCGCCATTACTTTAAGCCCTCTTACTAATAATCAAATTCTTAAATTTATCCACTTTTACATCAAACTCTGGCAGAACGATCGTGGTTGTATCATCTTGGCTGATAATTGCTGGACCAGCAAAATAGTGCCCTGCTTCTAAGTCAACCCTATCAAACAACGAGGCGTCATATTCTTTTCCTTCTATATAAATTTTGTGAGTTTTTGAGGGTTCAAGATGTTTAATTTTCTCAGAATGTGTTAAAAATTGAGGTTTGGAGACCTCTCCTGAAATTACTAGGCGTAAATTTACTATCTGGATTTCTGCATCCAGATCTGAGTGTTCATAGATCTCATGATGGGCTTTATGAAAAGCCGTTGAAATACTGTTAATATCGATGGAATTTAACCAGTTTTTATCAAGACTAGTTTCAATTTCATAAGACTGACCTCGATAACGCATATCAGCAGACCATAATAATTCGGATTTGCCATCAAATCCCTGTTCAGCTCGCAACCAATTTTCAGCCTCAGCCTCTAACTCATCTACTACTTTTTTAATGCCTAGAAGAGTATCTTCACTCACATCAATCATAATTGTTCGGATGAAATCGTTTCTAATATCAGCTATTAACCCTCCGTAAGCAGAAAGAACACCTGGTGTTGGGGGAATAATAACGTCTCTTAACCCCATTTCTTTTGCTAAAAGGCAACCTATCATGGGCCCAGCACCGCCAAAAGGAAGTAGGCTAAAATTTCTAGGATCAGCCCCAAATCTCGACAATAGTTTTGTTGTTTCTAGGAACATTCCTGAAACAGCTACATCTATAATACTTTGCGCTGCTTGCTTTACATCCATCGACAGAGCGTCAGTTATTGGTTGGAGAGCTTTAACTGCAGCATCAATATTTAGCTGAACCTTTCCGTAACCTAGTTTTCCTTCACCTAGTAATCCTAAAACAGAAAAAGCATCGGTAATTGTTGGCCGTGTTCCACCCTGATTGTAACAGGCCGGTCCTGGATTGGATCCTGCACTTTCTGGACCAACTTTAAGAACACCAAACGCATCAACCCACGCAATTGAACCTCCCCCCTCACCGATTGACGTAACCGAAACTGTTGGGACGTAAATAGGAAAATCTCCAACCATTTCTCCGCTACTGTATGCAGGCTCTCCGTTGCTTATTACTGCAACATCAGCACTTGTCCCCCCAACATCAAAACTCAATATACTATCGGTTCCAATTTTTTTTGCAATTTCTGCGGCACCAATAACTCCTGTTGCCGTTCCCGAAAGCAGCATAGAAATCGGATCAGATTTTCCTAATTCAGCAGTCATTACACCTCCATTTGATTTTCCTATCATTGCAGTTGCAGTTATCTGTGCTGATTTTAGAGCATCTTGGAAAGCTGTTAAATAATTAGCAACTCTTCTTTGAACATATCCCGCCACTGTGGTGGTTACCGTTCGTTCATACTCTCTAATAACTGGCCATACATCGGACGACAAAGTCACGGCCATTTCAGGAGCTTTTGAGTTGATAAGTTCTCTTATTCGACGTTCATGAGTGTTATTCGCATAACTATGGAGTAAGGATACCACTATCGTATCACTCCCCATTTTTTTTGCTAGTTTTATTAAATCTTCAACGATAGATTCATTCAATTCAGTATCCACGCTGCCATCCTTTAAAGTTCGTTCTGGTACCCCAAATACGCGCTCTCTAGGAACTAATGGATCTGCCCTTCGTGAGAAAATGTTGTATGGATCAGGTACTTTAAGACGGGCTACTTCCAACACGTCTTCAAATCCCTGGGTAACGAATAAAGCCAATTTAGCGCCCGACCTTTGAATCACTGTATTGATGCCAACGGTTGTTCCGTGGCTAAACCATGAAACTTGTTCTGGTTCCAAAAGGCCTTTTTCTTTGAGTTCTAGAACCCCTAATGCAATCTCAGACCCAGGGTTATCAGGAGTGGATAAAACCTTATGGGTGCTTAAAATAGAATTATTCTCATTAAAGACACAAAAATCTGTAAATGTTCCACCTATGTCAACAGCGACCCTATAAGTCATAATCTTATCCTCTATTTAAATTAACGATGTTTGATCTCTGCTCCCTTGGGAAAAGTTTTTTTTCTATTAATGAAACAGAGTGTTTTACTTCTTTTATAATAATTTCTTTTCTTTCAAAAAAACGAGGGGTCAGCATTACCATATTAAGTGCTGCCTTTGGAGATCCCGAGCTATCGAGGATTGGAAATGCAACCCCACTTGCCCCATCAAAGCGTTCATCTACATTAAGCGCATAACCTTGGTTGCGACATTTTTCTAGTTTATCCATTATTTGTTGCGTTGATGTTAAAGTCTTGGGTGTAAGGGCGATTTTATGTTCTTTCTCAATATACTTATGAACCACATCGTGAGGTAAGTGCGATAGAATAGCATGACCCAAGGATGTGCACCAACCCGGGATACTAGGAGCTTTTCTGACAGAGTAACTCATCAACTGTTTTGACTGACGAAATTCTTCTATTTGAACATTTAAGTTTCGCATCGGAACTCCTAGCACTACGCTCTCTTCAAAGAGACCTAATAATCTATCCATTTCAGGTCCAGCGGTTCGCCTAATTGGGCCATTTATACCTCCGACCCAACCAGGTTGTCGCTTCAAATTAGTGTTTAATGTAAAGGCATTGTGTGAAATTTTTTCTAAGTAACCTTCGGCTATCAAAGTGTATACGAGAGTATGAGTTGAACTTTTAGGAATCGACAAACTTTCACTAACCTCCCCGAGAGACATTGGTCCCCGCGCGGACTCGAAACATTCTAGGATCCGGAGTGTTCTGACGGCAGATTTAACATTATTATTAGCCATAACAATCAATTCACGTATATGAACGTGCGTTCACATTTATAAAGTTAGATATTGACTCTTATTTTATAATTTTGTCAAGTTTAATATATAGCAAATATATTTGTTTATTTATTACGAAGAATTAATGTTAACTTTAAAGGGGGAATTACGATGCAATCGATGATAAAAGCTATCCATCAAATTAAACTCAAAATAGTTACTCTTGGTACAGCAAAAGATTTATTAAATGATGCGATTATAAAAAAATCCTACCTAGGCATTTAGGACCCTGAATTTGAACAGAGGTGAGAAATAAGCGTAATTTCTATTTATTCACATATGTGACTAACTATTCACATTTATAATATTTACTATTGACTTGTACCCAATTTATTTGTCAACTTTTATATATAAGTTATATATATAGACTTATATATTGGGGGTTTATTTTATTAGCGAGACAAATTTTGACTAGCGATATAAAAAAATCGAAAAACCGTGTATCTATCGTAACTGGTGGAGCTAGAGGTATAGGACGCGGTTGCGCCCTGAAGTTAGCTGCTGAGGGTTCATCTATTGCGCTAGTAGATCTTCTCAGTGCCGAACTTGAGAGGACAAAGAGCGAAATTGAGGGTTTAGGTGTTCAATGCCTTACTTTTATTGCCGACGTGATGGATCACAAAAGAGCGAAAGATATAGCAGCTGAGGTTATCAAAAACTGGGGTCGCATTGACGTTTTAGTAAACAACGCAGGTAAAGCCAATCCAAAAGGAATCCTAGAGATCACTGAAGAAGAATATGATACAACAATGAATATTAATTTAAAAAGCTGCTTTAATTATATTCAAGCAGTAGCCCCTTTTATGTTAGAAGCAAAATGGGGACGAATTATTTCAATGTCTTCGTTAAATGCTCATAGTGGCGGAGTTACCGCTGCTGTCTCGAGGTTTTCCTATACTTCAGCGAAAGCGGGTATTCTTGGAATGACACGAGCACTTGCGAAGGAACTTGGCCCAGATATTCTAGTAAATGCTGTATGCCCTGGCTTAATAAAGACCGAAATAACAAAAAATGCCGTTATTGCCGAACGCGAACCCGAATTAGTTAAAGGTATTGCTTTAAAGCGTGTCGGTACACCGACTGATGTAGCAGAACTCGTATGTTTTCTAGCTCTATCAGAACCCAACTTTATTACGGGACAAGATATAACCATTGATGGGTTCCAATGGAATCGTTGACTAAAATCATTACCAAAGAAAGGAAAAAGTAATGTTTAAATTCAATATTATAAAGAGCCTGACTCTGGTCATGGCTCTAATACTAGGGGGAGCTATGATTACCCCAACAGGAGTAGAGGCAAAGAATAAGTTCATATTTGCAAACTCATCTCCGTATGACACTATGGATCCTCACGCCTTGTACGATGTTGGTCGTGTTGCATACAGGATAAATCTATACGACGGGCTGTTGCGCTGGTTGGATAATCCACCTAAACTCTCGCCTTGGTTAGCAGATAGTTATGACATTTCAGATGATGGTATATCCTATACTTTCCATTTAAATAAAAATGCTACATTTCATGATGGGTCCCCTGTTGAGGCAAAAGATGTGGTTTACTCTATGGATCGCATCATAGCATTAAAAAAGGGAGCCGCTTCTCTTTTCTTAGGTTCAGTAGAATCCGGAACTACCAAAGCTTTGGATACACACACTGTACAATTCAATTTGGTTCAGCCATCGTCAATCTTTTTGGCAACGGTACCAGCGGTTCATGTTCTTAACTCAGATCTTGTGAAATCTCATGAAGTCGATGGAGATTGGGGTGCAACATGGTTATCTAAGAATGATGCCGGTTCAGGATCTTTCGAATTAGATAGATACGACCCAGCGATCGGTTTCTCTGCCAAGAGATATGCAAATCACTTCAAAGGATGGGGAGATAAGTATCTTGATGAGATCGAATTTAGAACTGTAGTAGAAATAAACTCAAGAGTTCTAGGATTGATGAATGGTGACTTCCACGGAACAGATGGCTATTTACCTCAAGATCAGGTAAAACGTTTAGACGCCTCTGATAATGTTAACGTACAAGTCGAAGAGTCCATGCGTATTTTCTATGTGATACTTAATCACAACAGAGAGATTATGCAGGATATCAACTTTAGAAAAGCTTTATCTTACGCGTTTGATTATGATTCCTTCATAAATGATATTTTATCCGGATCAGTTGCAAGAAACCCTGCTCCAATGCCTAACAATATCTGGGGTAACCCAACAGAGGAAAAGGGTTACACCTACGATATGGATAAAGCTCGTGAGTACCTTGCTAAGGTTAAAAAACCAATCCCTGAATTTGTACTTGGTGCATTGGCAGGATACGGGCAAACTGGGCAAGCAGCTGCACTCTTCCAAAATAGCCTTAATAAGCTTGGACTGAAAACAAGGATTGTTGAAGAGCCATGGTCAGTGGTTTCCAAGAAAATGAGAGATGAACAACAAATGTATGACACTCTCTTTATATGGAAATCTACATATTATGCGGATCCAAATAACTGGATAGGTGAATTATATGCCTGTGACCAAATTGGAGCACGAAATAACTCTTGGTACTGCAACGAAGAAGTAGACAAACTTCTTATGGAAGCTCGAGTTGAGCCTGATCAAGCAAAAAGAGCTGCAAACTATAAAAAAGCAGCTAAGCTTGTAATGGATGATGCTGGTGGTATTTTTGTTTACAATACCGTATGGTTTGGCCCTTACAATAAAGATGTTAAAGGTGTCCGCTTTTCTCCAATCGGTAATGCTCAAGAAATGCGTTGGGTATATTTCGATAAATAAAATAATGGAGCAGCCTTCGGGCTGCTCCTAATTTCAATTTTTTTATAATAGAGAACTTTACGATCTGATATGAGAATTTTATACTTAATATTCAACCGTATGATTTGGTTTGTTCCCACTCTTTTTGGGCTTCTCGCCCTTGTTTTTACTATTAGTCACATCATTCCTGCAGATCCGGTGGCATTTCTAGCTGGTGATAACGCAACAAATGAACAAATTGCTGAATTAAGGGCTCAATATGGATTTGATAAACCACTATATATACAATTTTTTAATTATGTCATAGGTACGTTCCAGGGTGACCTGGGTATTAGTTTATATACACAACGCCCAATAACCGACGATTTACTTGGGCGTCTTCCTGCAACATTAGAATTAACTTTCGTTTCAGTTTTTGTTTCTGCAGTTTTAGGGGTTCCGCTTGGCGTGATAGCAGCAGTATATCGAAATTCAATTGCTGATCATATTTTGAGGTTAATAACAGTTTCAGGTTTAGCAATTGCAAGTTTTTGGTTGGCAATTTTATTTCAATTATTTTTCGCAATGGAGCTACAATGGACACCACTTCAGGGAAGAATTGACGGTTGGGGTCCTGATCACATAACTGGGTTTTTTCTTTTAGATAGTGTTTTAACCCAGGATTGGGAGGTATTTGGAAGTGCTTTTAGTCATTTAGTTTTACCCGTTACAACTCTAGCCTTCCCAGCTATGGCGACGATTGTAAGATTCACACGTGCGGGTGTTTTAGATGCTATAAATTCAAATTATGTTTTATATGAACAGGCTATGGGATTTCCTCAAAGGATCATTATTTGGAAATATGTTTTAAGAAATGCGTTAATAGGTACAGTGACACAAATTGGTCTAATTTTTGGATTACTTTTAGCGGGAACAGTAGTCGTTGAGGCAGTTTTTGATTGGCCTGGTCTAGGTCTTTACGCAGTTCAATCTATTTTAAATTCGGACTATAACGCAATTATGGGCTTCACGTTAATCACTGGATCCATGTTCATTTTGATAAATCTTTTAGTGGATGTTTTACAAGGAGTAATTGATCCTAGGAGTGAAATATAAGATGCTTAGTACAACTGTCTTTTTACTCAAAAAATTAGCTCAAGATAGGACCGCTCTACTTGGGGCACTTTTGATATTAGGTCTGATTTTAGTTGCCATTTTTGCTCAGGTATTATCAACTCACCCGGAGGATATAACCGAGTTTCATCCCCCTGAGCGATTATTACCCCCTAGCTCAGAACACTTCTTTGGGACGGACAGGATGGGATCTGATGTCTATTCGAGACTTCTTTATGGAGCTCGGATTACAATTGCTATTGCTCTAATAGCTATCAGCGTATCTGTGATAATAGGAGTACCCATCGGACTATTAGCGGGATATTATCGTAACTGGTTTTCAGATGCGTTAATGCGTATCTCAGACATTTTTTTAGCAGTTCCCCAAATTATTTTAGCCATCGCTATAGCCCAAACACTTGGTCCATCCATTCAAAATGTTATTTTAGCACTTTCGGCAACTTATTGGCCATTTTGGACACGGCTTGTGTATGCCGAAACCAGATCAGCATTAAATGAACCATACGTCGAAGCGTCCGTAGCTCTAGGATCCTCGCCACTAAGGGTAATGATTTTACATGTTTTACCAAATATCTCATCATCTATCATAGTCCGGACAACAATCGGTATGGGAGGAACAATCTTAACTGCTGCTGCTCTAGGGTTTCTAGGTTTAGGACCGCCTCCACCGAGTCCAGAATGGGGTCGTACTATAGCTGAAAGTAGGGAGTTCCTACCAGAGGCTTGGTGGTACGCAGCAGCACCTGGAATTGCAATTTTCCTTGTTGTAATGGGTTTTAATCTCTTGGGAGACGGACTACGGGATATTTTAGACCCGCGTACTCGGAGGAGTAAAGATGGATAAAAAATTATTATCTGTCAATGGATTAGAGGTCGGCTTTGATACGGATAACGGTCTTGCTGAAGTTCTTGATAAAGTAAATTTTGAGATGAACCCGGGAGAAATTGTAGGTCTCGTGGGTGAATCTGGCTGTGGAAAAACTACTTTAGCTAGGGCAATCCTCGGGGTCTTACCCTCCAATTCCGCAAGAATATCCTCAGGGTCAATTATTTTTGATGATAATGATTTATTGAAGTTATCTCCGAATGCCTTAGCATCAGACATTAGAGGTAAGTTAATAACTTTTATTCCTCAAGATCCTCTCTCCTCTTTCAATCCAGTATTTACCATCGGCGCACAAATGATGGAACTAATGAAATGGAAATCGCCTGATCGCCCACCTGCGAGGAAATTTATGAAATACGATAAAGCTCGTAAAACAACAGACAAAAAACGAATTTTAGATTTACTTCAAATCGTTCAACTTCCTGATCCTGAAGCAATATTAAAAAAATATCCACACGAAGTCTCTGGAGGGCAAAGGCAAAGATTGATGATTGCAATGGCTCTTCTACCTGAGCCTCGGATGATAATAGCGGATGAACCCACCACAGCATTAGATGTAACAATTCAAGCTCAAATTCTTAAATTACTTAGAGGAGTGGCGGTAGAGCGAGGCGTATCAGTTTTATTTACTACCCATGATCTAGGGGCAGCCTATGAAATATGTGATAGAATCACTGTAATGTATGCTGGGCAAGAAGTAGAGACCGCGGACTCAAAGGATTTTTTTTCCAACCCACTTCACCCTTACACAAAAAAATTACTTCAAAGCCTTCCTAGCCATTCTGAGAAAATTGAAGGTATTGCTGGACAGATTCCCGCACTTATCAAACCACCAAGCGGTTGTCGCTTTCATCCCCGTTGTGATGTCTCTGTGGAAAAATGTCTAAAATTTAGACCTGATGTCGAATGGCCTAAAAATGGTCACATGTTAAGATGCTTCAATTTCAATTCTTCAGCTATTGAGGTAAGTCAAAATGTCAAAAAATAGTACCGATAACATTATGGATTCAACTTCAAGTATCAATATCGGTGAAACGATTTTGAATATTGAAAACTTTTCAAAATGGTTTCCCATACACAACTCCTGGAATAGGCAAACAGGTTGGTTAAAAGCGTTAGATAAGGTGTCTTTAACTGTAAAAAAAGGTGAAATTATCGGTGTCGTAGGTGAATCCGGTTGTGGAAAATCAACGCTCGGCAAAACCATTATGGGAATTCACAAGTTGACTGAAGGTTCGGTTAATTTTGAAGGCAGTGAAATTGGTCATTTGAGCCCTTCTCAATCACGTCAATTAAGACGTCGTCTGCAATATACATATCAAGACCCTGGTTCATCATTAGATCCAAGGTGGAAGATTGGAAGAGCGTTACATGAACCACTAGAAATTCATACAACCCTTACAAAAGAAGAAAGACAGAAACGAGTGAGCGCCATTTTAAAAGCGGTAAACCTACCTGAGGCTCATCTCGACTTGTATCCTCATGAAATCTCTGGTGGACAACAACGGCGTATCGGCCTGGCAAGAATTTTAACACTCCATCCAAGTTTAATAATTTTAGATGAGCCAACATCTGGCTTAGACGTCTCTGTTCAAGCCACAATATTGAATCTATTTTTGGATCTTCAAAAGAAATTTGACCTTACCTATATTTTTATTAGCCATGATCTATCCGTTGTACGGATGATATGCGATCGTGTAGCGGTTATGTATTTGGGAAAAATTGTTGAAATAAACCAAACAGAAGAACTTTTTTCCAACCCCAAGCATCCTTACACTCAATCCCTCTTGTCTGCTATCCCAGTAATAGGTGGAGAAAAAGTTACTGAGAACTTTTGGCTTGAAGGAGAACCTCCGAATCCAAGCAATCTTCCTTCAGGATGTAGTTTTAGAACCCGATGTCCAAAGCAAACTGAGGAGTGTAAGAAATCAAGTCCGCCTCTGGAGAATGGACAGAATGATCATGCAGTTGCGTGTTTTAATACGTCCACATAGCAGGTTAAACCAATTAATTAGAGGAGTTCATAATGAGTAAAGACACAGGACACCAGATACCAGATCAACCAGAAAGTTGGCGTTGGCCTGAAGAAAAGTGGCGTGAGATAGTAAATAAAATTCGCGCAGGCCGAAGTATGAAACCTAAACATTGGCCGGATGGTGCTAAGGTTGCCGTTGCGCTATCCTTTGACTCGGACCATGAAACCCAAACCTTGCGTTGGGGCCATCATTCCCCTGGAAAATTAAGTCAGGGAGAATATGGAAACCGTGTCGGTGTGCCAAGGGTGTTAGAAATATTAAAGAAATATAACGCCCCCTCTACTTTTTTTGTGCCCGCAGTAATTGCTATGCTTTACCCAGATGAACAAAAGAGGGTTATAGCTGAGGGCCATGAGGTTGCCATCCATTCCTGGATACATGAACTTAACAGTGCCCTTGCCCCAGAGGATGAGCGTGAGTTACAGATGAGGTCCGCAGACAAATTGGAAGAAATAACTGGGGTAAGGCCAGTTGGAATCAGAACACCATCATGGGACTTTTCTCAACACACAATGGAAATCACTCGTGAAATGGGTTTAATTTATGATAGCTCGTTAATGGCGGATGACGAACCCTATGAAATTTTAGAAAATGGAAAACCAAGTGGTGTCGTTGAACTTCCAGTTGAATGGATACGCGACGACGCTCCGTATTGGGCTATGGACCGTTTTACTGGTCTGCGTCCCTATACCCCTCCCTCTGGTGTACTAGAGGTTTTTAAAAGGGAGTTCGACGGAGCATATGCCGACAATGGATTATTCCTCTTAACTATGCACCCTCATTTTATTGGGCATAGATCTCGTATCCAAGTATTAGAAGAGTTACTTAGATATATAAATTCGCATCCAGACGTTTGGTGTGCGACCCACGCAGATATAGCTAGGTATTGTCACGAGCAAAACCCCGCTTAATTATTGATTCTAAGAAGTTGGAATATTAGGATAACTTCTAATGGGTAAAGTATGGCTCCCATTTCTGTGCGTACTTTTCCCTCAAGTAACGTTGGCCGTTATAAATCATGGTAAATTAGTTCTAGCACCGCTTTATACAGCTGCAGCTGGCCTTCCACCCGAGACAGTTGGTATTATTGGCGGGTTGAGTGGTTTGGGTTCCGTTTGGCTTTTCTCCGCCAACAAGGTCATTTTACCAAGCTTTGGCCCAATTCGAGCTCTTATCTTTGGATGTTTTTTAGCTCCAATAGGAGCAATGTTGCTATTGTTTCAACAACCTACTCTCATTTTTATTGCTGCAATCGTTATGGGATTCGGTTACGCGATTACAGCTCCAGCGGGTAGTGAAATACTTGCGAAATACACTCCTAAAAAACTTTGGGGAACGCTTTTTTCTCTACGAATGGCAGGTGTGCCTGTGGGTGGAGCCGTGGCTGGTATTATTGGGGCAAGTGTAGCAAGCCTTTATAGTTGGAAAGCAGCTGTTATTGTTATTGTATTACCAGCGCTAATAACAGGAATATTCCTTATAACAATGCAATCAAAATTTAATGGCTCAAAATTTAGAGTTAATTTTCAATTATTAAATCTCTTTAATCCACTCAACTTGTTAAGCCCATTTAGAGTTTTAAAAAAAATTCCAGGACTCCCATTAATCACGTTTGTGAGTATAGGATACGCGTCAATACAGGGAGGTGTTTTTACTTTTCTGACGACTTATCTTGTAACTGAAGTTAAAATTTCAATCGTGTTAGCGGGAGGTCTATACGGAACTATGCAAATTGCTAGTTTTTTTGGACGAATAACAGTCGGTGTTATCGCTGATCGTTTCTTTTCTTCTAGATCTGTATTAATGGTACTTGGTCTAATTGGGCCATGTGGGATTTATCTATTAACCACTCTGGAAAACACTTTATCAAATTTTATTTTATTTCCATCAATGGTTGTAATTGGAATTTCAACCGCAAGTTGGAACGGACTATTTATGGCAGAAGTTACTAAGATTGCTCCAGAACACGATGTAAGTGAGGCAACCTCAGCTTCAACCTTTTTTACCTTTATTACCTACATGCTTGCACCTCTATTTTTTGGATTCCTAGCTTTATCATTCAGTTATAATTTTGCTTTTTATACAGTTGGAGCATGTGGGTTACTATCAGTTGTTGCACTATCAACTACAATATTTAGGGAGAAACTACTATGAAAGCTGCCTTTTACAACAAAACAGGAAAAGCTGAAAAAGTTCTAAAAATTGGAACTGTGAAAACCCCAAAACCCGGGCCAAATGAAGTTTTAATTTCTGTGAAAGCATCAGGAATTAATCCGTCCGACGTTAAACGCCGCGGTGGCTGGCAATATAAAGATTTACCTTTTCCATTGATTATCCCTCACTCAGATGGAGCAGGTACTATTGTAGAAATTGGACAAAACGTATCATCAAAATACCAAGATCTAGATGTATGGATATGGAACGCGCAAGGAGGATACTCAGGGCCTGGAAGAGCCTTTGGAACAGCAGCCGAGTTCATAACCGTTCCAATCACTCAGGTTTCTAAATTGCCAGAAGAGTTAACCTTTAAAGAGGGCGCATGCTTAGGCGTGCCTTTCCGTACTGCTCATAGGGCTATTTTTGCCGATGGTTCAATCGCAGATAAAATGGTATTAGTTCAAGGTGCAGGCGGAGTAGTTGGGAACTTCTCTGTTCAAATTGCAAGACACTTTGGAGCCACTGTAATAGGGACTGCTGGATCACCAGATAGTTTAAAACATGCAGAAAAAGCAGGTGCTCATTACACCGTAAACCGACACGACAGTTCATACTCCACGCAGATTATGGACATTACAAAAGGATTAGGCGTCGATCGAATAATAGAACTAGAATTTGGAAAAAATTTAGAAACAGACATCGAGTTACTAAAGCCTAATGGTATTATAGCCGCTTACTCTTCTACGGAAATACCAAAACCAACTTTTCCGTATTATAATCTTGCAGCTAAGGGCGGCCAAATCAATCTTATTCAGAGTTTTAATTTACCCAATGGTGCCGAAAAATTAAGCCAAGATCATTTAGAAATTTTAACTAACTCAGATAATTTTTTTATTTCTATTGGAAAACGCTTAACCTTGAATAATATTGCGCTTGCTCATTCTCTTGTTGAAAAGAAATCTGTCATTGGAAATGTTGTACTTGATATTAATGGTTAAAACCAAATTTACTTTTCTTAAAAATAAACTTATTGCTCTCTGAAAACAGAGTAACCTGGTAGAACATACTGTAGTTTAATGGAGTAATGTGTTGACAAACCCACTTTTAACCAAATGGACAACTCCATTTGAGTTCCCGCCATTTTCATTAATTAACGATAATCACTTCGATGAAGCTTTCAATCACGCTATAAAAGAGGCTGAGGATAAGTTTGACAAAATTTCAAAAAATCAGAGCCCTGCTACATTTGAAAATACGATAGAGGAAATGGAAAAAGCTGACTATCTACTGGATCGTGTCTCAAGTGTCTTTTATAATCTTGTTGGAACAGACAGTAATGATGTCCGGAAATCTCTCCAATCAAAACTATCTCCAGTATTAGCCCAGTTTAATTCAAGAATATTAACAAATAACAGCTTATGGATGCGAATAAGCCATGTATATAAAAACCGTTTACTCACAAACCTTAATGAAGAACAGGTTCGTGTAACGGAACTTTATTATCAAATGTTCAAACGTTCAGGGGCAAAACTGAATAGTAAAAATAAAACTCGGTATACTGAAATAATGTCTAGATTGGCGGAAATTGGAACAGAGTTTTCACAAAATCTACTAGCAGCCGAAGGTAATTGGACTTTATCACTTAAAGAGTCAGACGTAGAAGAGTTACCAAATTTTTTAAAAACCTCAATGTCTCAGGCAGCGTCAGATCGTGGGTTAAACGGATATGCATTAACACTAAGTCGATCCATATTAGAACCATTTCTTCAGTTTTCGAGTCGAAGAGACTTAAGACGACAGGTATTACTGGCATGGCAAGAACGTGGATCAGGTGAAGACGATGTTAATAATGGTAATCTCGCAAAAGAAATGTTGAAGCTCAGAACTGAAAGGGCACAAATTTTAGGGTATAAATCGTTTGCTGAGTTTAAACTTGAAAATCAAATGGCAAGGAAACCAAGTAATGTTAGGGACCTATTAATGGCAGTTTGGGAGCCAGCAAAACAAAAAGCTGAAAAAGATACAAAAATCTTAGAAACACTTCTAGAAAATGATGGCCACTCAGGTCCCCTTCTCCCTTCAGATTGGCACTTTTATGCAGAAAAGTACCGCCAAAATGAATATCAACTTAGTGAGGTTCAAATAAAACCTTACTTTCAATTAGAATTGATGATTGACGCAGCCTTTTATTGTGCGGGGAAACTATTTGGATTGAAGTTTGAAAAGATTTCGCTTGATCTCTATCACCCTGACGCAAAAGTGTGGGAAGTAACAAAAAATGGTAAACATATTGCCCTGTTTGTAGGCGATTATTACGCTCGAAAGTCCAAGAGATCTGGCGCTTGGTGTTCTTCGTTTAGAGGACAGTCCAAACTGGCAGGCAAACAAACACCTATCGCTATCAATGTATGCAATTTCACAAAGCCAACAGAAAATGAACCATCTCTTCTAAGTTTCCAGGATGCATTAACTCTCTTTCATGAGTTTGGTCACGCCTTACATGTGATGCTCTCGGACGTAACATATCCCTTTATATCAGGTACATCTGTTCCTCGTGATTTCGTTGAACTACCAAGTCAATTATATGAGCACTGGCTTGAAATTCCAGAGGTACTTAATAAATTTGCAGTGCATTATCAGACAGGGAAACCGATTCCAGAATCTTTAATAAAAAAGATACTAAGAACACGAAAACTCGATCAAGGGTTTGCTACTGTTGAGTATGTTTCGTCAGCCTTAGTCGATTTAAGTTTTCATGAGAATACAAACGATATTGATCCTACTATTGAAGAAAAACGTTTGTTAAACGACTTGGAAATGCCGTCTGCAATTAGAATGAGGCATTCCACTCCTAATTTTTCACATATTTTCTCCGGTGATGGATATTCCGCTGGCTACTACTCCTATATGTGGTCAGAAGTGATGGACGCAGATGCATTTCAAGCTTTTTTGGAAGTCAATGATCCCTTTGACCCTAAAACAGCTGAACGACTTCATTCATGCATATATTCTGCGGGGGGGTCCAAACCACCTGAAGAGTTGTATATTAACTTCAGAGGTTCGCTTCCGTCGGTTAATGCTCTTTTAAAGCAACGTGGGTTAGATACTTAAACTGAATTACCGGATAGTTTTTAGTATAGTAGAAATAACCCTAGTAATAACCTACACCCTTTATTAATAATGAGATATACATTTGTTAGTAAGGATGCCTCAATCTAACAAAAAATCTATGTGGGAAAATCAAAATGCTAAATGATAAAATTGAAGCTAAATGGATTGATATGTTTGAAAGCATCTTCCAATCCTGCAAACTAAACAGAAATGAAACTGCTGTAATTTTATCCGAAACGCAAAGTAGATTAAGTAATGTCACCTTATCTGAGTTAGCTCTTGAGAAAATGGGTATAAGTTTTTATCATTTAAAAGTACCGAGCCCAAAGCCCCAATCGTCCGCCATAATTCGATCAAGTGGAGCATCTTTAGCCCTTAATGGCCAAAACAAAGCAGTCGTTGCCTTAAGTAACGCTGATTTTGTAGTCGACCTTACCTTAGAAGGACTTATGCACGCGCCCCAAACAAAAGAAATTCTAGGAAAAGGTGCACGAATTATGACTATTTCCAACGAACATCCTGAGATATTAGAGAGGTGTATGCCAGAACCACAAACAAAAGATAGAGCACTCTCTGCCAGCAGGTTATGTCGAAATAGTCGAAAGATGACAGTCAGCAGCGATAAGGGTACAAATCTATCCATTAATATGGAGGGTAATAATACTGTTGGAGTTTGGGGTTACACAGATAAACCTGGAACTTTGGCTCACTGGCCTGGGGGTCTAGTTGTATCTTTTCCAAAGCCAAATAGTGTGAACGGAACGCTCATTTTTCAACCCGGAGATATTAACTTAACTTTTAAAAAATATTTTGAGTCAGAGGTAATCTGTACTGTAAGCAATGACTACATAACTAAGATCGAGGGAACTGGTAGTGATGCGTTACTTATCAAAAGGTACCTGGAGGCATTTGGAGACAGAGAGTGTTACGCGACCAGCCACGTTGGATGGGGTTTAAGTCAGTCAGCCCGCTATGAAGCACTAGCAATGTACGACCGGAATGATTTAAATGGAACTGAGTTGCGTTCGCTTGCAGGAAATTTTTTATATTCAACCGGTGCAAACGAGTTTGCCAATCGATTTACGGAAGGTCACTTCGATTTACCAATGATGAACTGCACTATAAATATTGACGGTCAAGATGTCGTAAAGTCTGGTAATTTAGTAGAATGAAAGAAGCTAATGGCCTCACATATCAAGATTACGGTCAATCAGAAACACCTGTCCTGTGCCTGCACGGTATAGGTGGAGACAGTAATAGCTTCAGGCCTCAGTTAGAAAGTTTAAGTGAAAAATTTCGAGTAATTTCTTTAAATTTACCAGGTTATGGCGGTTCTCAAAGATTGTCCGATACGACTTTTAAAAATCTATCAACCAAAATATGTGATTTCATGACCACCTTAGGTCTTAATCAAGCTCATTTGTGCGGGCAATCCATAGGGGGAATGATTTCCTTAGAGATCGCATTTTTGTTTCCAAAATTTGTAAAATCGTTAGCACTCATTGCAACCACTTCAGCTTTTGGAGGAAAAGATGAAACTTTCAAAGAAAGGTTTATATCCGCTCGTTTAAAACCTTTGGACGAAGGCTTAGCTATTCAAGATCTTGCAAAGAAATTTATTCCCGAAATTGTTGGATCTAGGGCAACTAAATTTGTGAAAGACCAGGCAATTGACTCAATGTCTAAAGTCTCTAGTGAAACTTACCGTGATATTATACGTTGCTTAGTTACTTTCAACCGAAGAGATCAAATAAAAGATCTGGATGTGCCGTGTTGCTTAATATCAGGAGATGAGGATACTAATGCCCCTGCACGCACAATGGAAAAAATGGCTGATACAATACCAAATTCCGAATACCATAATATAGTTGGGGCCGGCCACCTTACTAATCTAGAGGAGAGTAAAAGGACTAATGAAATTTTATTTAATTTTTATCGGGGTTTGACATAATGAAAGAAGATTTACCAATTTTTGATGAGAAAACTTGGAATTTGAATATAAAGCAGATTGAGTTAACTCGTCTTGCTAGGAAATTGGGTCAGGAAAAGTTTTCTACGAGGGCAGCTCATTATGATCGTACCGCCACCTTTCCAACTGAAAATTACAAAGATTTTTTTGATAGTGGACTGATTGGAATTTGCATTCCAGAACCTAGCGGTGGTCATGGCGCAGACTTTAAAACATATATGCTCACTGCTGCTGAAATTGGCAGGTACTGTGGTGCGACTGCTTTAACATTTAATATGCATGTATCTTCATGCCTCTGGAGTGGTCATTTAATTGATAATCTAGACATAGATGATAATGACAGAGCGGAACATAATATAAACAGAGAGGTTCACTACCGACGTATCCTTGATGATGGAGCTATATACGCCCAACCTTTCTCAGAGGGTGGTTCTGCAGCTGCTGGTGCGACCTCATTTCAGACGACTGCTCTAAGAGTAGAAAATGGTTGGATAGTAAATGGTAAGAAGATTTTTGCATCCCTATCAGGACACGCAAACTATTATGGTACATTATGTACAGAGATAACAGATGAAGAAGGTCCACAAGATCGCGTTAATACAACTTATCTAGCTATTCCTGCTAATTCTAAGGGTGTATCTGTAGAGGGCGAATGGGATCCCTTGGGAATGAGGGGAACTGTCTCAAGAAATTTAATTTTTAATGATGTTTTCGTTCCTGATAACGCAAAGCTTATGCCATCAGGAGTTTACCACAAAGCTGCAAAAAGATGGCCACACATGTTTATGACTTTGACACCGGCATATATGGGGCTCGCACAGGCCGCGTATGACTTCACCGTGACATATCTGCGTGGAGAAATGCCAGGAACTCCACCGATAAAACGTAGGATGCACCCAACAAAGCAAATTGCTGTAGCAGAGATGCGTATAATGTTAGAGCAGACAAAAGGTATTTGGTTTCAGGCAATTACTGAAGCGGGCCCCTACCCCACGCGAGACAGCTTACTGAGAGCTTGGGCTGCACAATACACCGTAATGGAGAACTCAAATAAAATTGCACAATTAGCTATTCGAACTTGTGGGGGCCAGTCAATGTTAAAAACGCTGCAACTAGAACGCATATATAGAGATAGTAGATGCGGATCTCTTATGTTGCCTTGGACCAGCGAGCTCTGCCTCGACATGCTTGGTAAGGCTACTCTTTATGAGTCCGGTGAAAGGGATGAATGAGTTTTGCCAAATAAGTTAAAAACAATTGACGCTTGGCTTACGAAACATGCTAGGCAAAAACCTGATACGGTTGCGTTGGAATTTAATAATGAAGTTTGGAGTTACGAAGACTTTAACAATTACGTAATTAATGCAGCTCACCTGTTAATTAAAGAATTTAGTGTAACACATGGTGACAGAATTGCATATTTTGGAACCAATAGTAACACCGAAGTAGTCCTTTTCTTCGCTTGTGCAAAACTTGGATTAATAATTGTACCCTTAAATTGGAGGTTAAGCTCTCATGAATTAAATGAGATCATGGTCGACTGTAACCCAAGCATTATATTTTTTCAAAATTCGTTTAAGTCAGAGTTACCAACGGTAACTGCTGAATTAAATTGCCAAACAATTGACGCTGCACAATTTCAAAAAAAATTAGAGATAGAACACCATAAAGAAATTAATATACCATTCGAGACCGACGCAACAGATCCATTATTTATAGTTTATACCTCTGGTACAACAGGGATACCTAAGGGGGCGGTGCTAACCCAAAACGCAGTGCAGGATAATGCGATTATAAGCGTGGACGCTCATAACTTTACGTCTGATGATCATATTTTGAATGTTCTCCCGTTATTTCATGTTGGTGGCATTAATATCCAAATGCTGCCCGCTTTTTTTATTGGTGCCAGAGTAACCCTTACAGCTGTTTTTGATCCCGAGACTACCGTTGAAAAATTAAAAGGATCAAAGATTTCTACTATGGTATGCGTACCAACTGTTATAACAGCTATTTCACAACGAATTAACTGGAACTCTAAATTATTTCCAAGCCTCAGGGTCCTTGCTATTGGATCTACCGATGTCCCTTTAGAGATTATTCAAGACAGCCATAGGCGTGGAGTGCCTATGATACAGGTATACGGCGCTACTGAGACCGGCCCGGTAACAATATATCAACATCCCCACGAAGCCACTTCCACGGAGGGGTCAATAGGTCGGGCTGGGAAAAATATAAATATAAAATTAATGTCTGAAGAAGGTGTCGAAGTTCCATTGGGAACTCCCGGTGAAATTTGGGTGAAGGCGCCAAATATTTTTTCTTATTACTGGAACAATCCTAAAGAAACTGAAAATGCGTTAACCAAGGGATGGTTTAAAACGGGAGACTTAGCCCTCCAAGATAATAACGGTCTTTACTGGTTCACAGAAAGGTTAAAGCACGTTATAATTTCCGGTGGTGAAAATATTTATCCAGCCGAAATTGAGCGTGTATTAAATAGTTCTCCTGAGGTCGAAGAATGCTCCGTGGTGGGCAAGAAAGATATTAAATGGGGCGAAGTTCCAATAGCCTTTATAGTACCTTCCGACATTAAAACTAAAGCTCTAGATACCTTAAATATTTTGGATGGGAAAGTTGCAAAATTTAAACATCCAAAAGAAGTCTTCTTTTTGGATAAACTTCCTAGAAACGCGATGGGTAAAGTCCAGGTTGAAAATTTAAAAAAAATAGCCTCTCAAGATTAACCTAAGCTGTGTGCCACCACTGACCATTAATTACAACACCATCAAGTTCTATTTTCCGGTCTCCCTTGAGTGTCTCACCCAAAACATCAATGTAATCATATGAGCCAGTATCAATTCGTAACAAAGATACATCACCAACAGATCCAACTTTAAAGGTTCCCAGCTCAGGCCTGTTAAGTGCTTTGGCCGCATTTACCGTCGACTGTTCGATAACGTCGTAAAATGGTACCCCCAAAACTAAAAACTTGGATAAAGTAGTTAATTGGTCAAATGCTGGGCCGTTAATACAAAGTTTGTGGACGTCAGATGAAATCACATCTGGTTGAAAATTATTTTCAAGCATAAGCTTTGCAACCTTAAAGGAAAATGAACCCTTACCGTGGCCAATGTCAAATATTACACCTCTTTCTCGAGCCTCAAGTACTTCCGGTAATACTTTTCCATTCGCCATTATGGGTGTATTTGGGAATGGCCTGAAACAATGCGTGAGAACGTCTCCCTTTCTAAGTCTCGACACAATATGTGCGTATGACGGTGGCGGCTCATCAATGTGGACCATAATTGGTAATCCAGTCTCTTCTGCAACTTGTAATGCATATTCATAAGGAATAGTTCCGTGGACCCCGGAGGCAATACGGCCTAACCTTACTTTTATACCGACGATTACGTCTCTATTTTCATTCACAACCTCGACTGCCGTAATGGGATCCATTAAGTTTAAATTTTTACTCTCACCGACCATAACCCTGTCTGAAAATGCGTACACACCTGCATGAGAGACGTGGAGATAAGCCAAAATACGAACATCTGACTTTTCTATGACATGTTTACGAAATCCAGCAAAATTACCTGGTCCAGCTGACCCAGTATCCACTGCTGTTGTGACGCCATTGTGTCGACAAAAGTCATCTGCATCAATTCCCAGAGATGTTCCGCCCCAGTAAACGTGTGTGTGTAAATCAATTAGACCTGGTACAACGAATGATTTACTAACATCCTTAATCTCTTTTGCTTCACTTGACGATAAATCATCATCTACCTTGGCAACTTTCCCATTTGCAAAGGCTATATCTTGACGTTTATCAATCCCCTGTGATGGATCCACTACGTGGCCACCTTTTAAAATTAAGTCGTATGAGCTCATTAAATTATTCCTCTTAAGAGATTATTATACATAATTTTTCAGGTATAAATATATGTATCATATATAATGTAAATAGTAATAAATTATTTGTGGGGATTATCTACCTTAGGCCAAAAGTTACTATCACGTTTTGTGTATGGAATAGATGAGCTATCAAAACTCATTGCACCGGGGCCAGAGACGTGAATGATTTCCTCTGCCACAACATCAAAGCTATTAAAGAAATGATTAGAGGATTTCACAATAATAGTCCCCATTTTCTCTAGTTCAATTCCAATTTCAAGAAATGGAAGGCGACTGAGGGCTTGATTTCGAAGGTCGTTAACTAGAATATTAATATTATTCTCCATCTTCAACCATACCAAATTTCCGAGTGGCATCATAACATCTCCATCTCCCATTGCGTGATGTTGATTGCTCGTTACATTCATAATTTCAGCAGTAATATTCAAAGGTAACCCAGATACGGCTCCGTGCTTACCGCCTAAACATAAATCAAGTACGGCACCCTTCCCCGCTGCTTTACAAATTCTTACAACTCCTGGGTCCCAGAAAATACCGATAGCTACATCGTTCATATTTTTTTCTAAGGCGGCTCTCAACATGAAGGTAGAGTCAGAGGGTGCACCACCACCAGAATTATCAGATATATCGGCCAGGACTATTGGATGTTTGTTACTCTCGTGAGCATAAGAAAGTGCTGTGTCAATAGATGGGAAGTCCACCCGAAAATCCTCCCGTAAATTCCAAATTTTTTGACCAAACTCGTTTGCTAAATCACTTGCCAAGTCTGGATCATTATCGGTTATCGCCAACATTCTTGTCCCGACGTCAGGCATATCCCCTGTAGGAAAGCCATGACATAAAGATAAAGAGAGGACGCCCTTTTCCTTTTCTTTTTCTTTCATTTCAGCTACAAAACCCGCCATGGGCTCAATTGGTGTTCTGTAAAATGCAATCATCTTACAATCCCAGAAACGCATTACGGGTGTAATTTTCTTTTCCGCCGACGCAATCGCTAAATCGTAGAGCTCATCTGCTCTCTCATCGATATCATCGTGTGGATAATGCTTGAAGAATACTAATAAATTAGCACTGTCCATCATTTTATCTGTTAAGTGACCGTGGAGGTCTAGCTCTGTTCCAATAATTGTGTCCTTACCAACTATTTTTCTTATTTCAGACATAAGGTCACCCTCACAATCATCGTAGCCTTGTGCAATCATGGCACCATGTTGAGATAACAACACGATATCGACAGGGCCTGCGGCTTTTAAATCATCGAGGACCATACCTCTTAATTTCTCGTAAACATGTCTCACAGTGATACCGGCTGGCATTGCAAAGGTTGACAAGGAACAAATAACTTCGTGTCCATCTTCTTGGGCACGCTTATTCCAAAGATGCATTGGCGAATTGAATAGCTTTGCCGGTTGGGATAGTGTGTCATGCCTGTAGAAGTAGCATTCCTCAAAGTCCTCCCAACCCGTCGGCATAGGCGCAAATACGTTTGTTTCTGTTCCAAATGAAGCCATAAAAATTCGCATAATAAATTCCTTAATGTCAGTTAGTTTTTCTAATTATTGGTAAAAGTTAAAAGGTTAAACACCTGAATGATAGAGCGACGCCTCCTCCTCCATCTCGAGCTGCATTACATCATTAAATTTATTAAAAAACGTACACAAAGTTATCCGGAAGGTTAACTCAACCATCTGCTCTTCGGTGAAGTGCTCTCTTAACCCATCAAATTGGCTGTCGGAGACCCTGTTATGATCTTGGGTAACCTGAACAGCGTAGTCGCGTATTAAAAGCTCCAACGGAGTTAAACCTGGACAATTCAAATTTAAAATATTGTCCACTGTGTCTCGGGGCAGACCTGAGGCCTCTAATTTCGGCCCGTGATGTGCCACGCAATAATCACAACTGTTAACTGCTGACACCGCAACAATCGCGATTTCGAGATGGCGTCTCTCAAGAATTGGATTGTCCGCCATTTCTAACAGCATACCCATAATATGCTTTAACGCTATCGGACGGTGCGCAAATACTTTGGCTTGGTTTGCAAATGGCCCATACTCCTCGACGTAACGCTGATAGACAGGCTGAATATCAGATGGAACTTCCTCGATACCGACGCCTCGAACTCTTGCCATGTGTTTCTCCTACGAAGTCCGCTAATACGTAAAACCATTTTCATGACACATTATCATGATACAAAATTAAATTACCGTATGGTTGAGTAAGGTCAAGTTGAAATATATATATTATATACCTAACGAACTTATTAACTTAAAGCCTAATGAAGAAATTTATTTTGCACTTAAGGTTAACGATTAATTTTTTTACTCAAATTGAAAAAAAATATATAACAAATAACCAATCACTTTTTTGACTGATGCAATTCTGACAGAGTATTAAAAATCACTGATAAAATAACAATCAATCCGCCAATAATAGTCCACTGGGTTGGAACTTCGTTTATAAAAAGCCAAACCCAAATAGGACCCAATGTAAATTCTAATAGCATAAAAAAGGTTAACTCTGCTGCTAAAAGATGTCTTGATGAAATAATGAATAAAGCGTTACTAAAACCCGCGACAATACCTCCTAAAGTAAAACATAGAATTAAATCATAAATTGGGACACTTACGTTACCTGACTTAACAAACAAGACAATCAAAATAACTATTAAACTGGAAACTACAAAAGTCGGCAACATATCAACCGATCTATTACGGCGAATAATCGTTGCGTAGCCAGAAAAACCTAGAGCACAAAGGAAAGCCATGAGATTTCCAAAGACGGTTCCGAACGAAAATCCCTCTAAAATCATTATAAATATGCCAATCGCCGCAAAAACCATAGCAATGAATGTGGATTGCTTTATTTTTTCTCTTAAAAAGAACCAAGCAAAAGCTGCTGTGATGAAAGGGATTGAACTTAGTGTGAAAAGTGTAGCAGCAACAGTCGTATTGGTAATAGCTTGCAAGAAAGCAATCCCAGCGAAAGCAAGTAAAAATCCAGCAATTATACCAAACCAACCGATACCAGAAAACTGACGGAGCGTAGACTTTCTATACCTAAAAACTAAAACAAGCCCTATCGCCATAGCGAAAGCGATAGATCTGTAAAAATTTATTTGCCAGGTATCAGCTGTTTCAATATTACGGATAATTAATCCACCAAAGCTTATTACTGTTGAACTGATTATCATCAATATCATCGCATACAGGCGTCTTGGAGTTGGTTGTATATACTCATTACTGTATGTCATCAGGGAACAGTATTAACTCCAAGGTAAGGTGCTATATTAAATGCGACAAAAAAAGGTCGTTTATATTCTTTTAAAAAAATTTACTTTACAATAAAAGTAGATTTAATATTAAAATGATTAATTATCAATTAATTAAATACCATACTTAATGTATTTAAACTCCTTTTAAGAAAAGAGTTACTGCAAAGTTTGCATACTCTTTTCTACCTTTAATTCCTCTCCCACCGTTCCATGTATAATACCAGTTCAACATACCAAATAATGACATTGTTGCCATTCTCAAACCTTTATCGTCATTAGAAAATTTTGTTGGACGCACTTCACTAATAATCTTTGACACGTAAGAAACGAGCTTACGCATGTGGGCTATTAATATTTCCTGATCTGCAATCTCCAATTGCCCTATAGCATTGATTTGTAATTCATGAACGGCGTCATTACCTTGATACTGTACTAAAATTTCCTCGACGATGTACGCCAAGTAATCTTCCGCTGATAGGTTTCCCCTCGTAAGGTTAAGAACATGACAAGATAGTTGAGACAAATGCTGATCAAGAATGGCGAACAAAATACCATTTTTACTTGGGAAATAATGATAGAGCGTAGCTTTTGAGTAGCCACACTCCTCTGCAACCTGCGCCATTGAGGCCCTATCAAAGCCAACTTCAGCAAAAACCTTACTGGATATTGCTAATATTGAGTCACGTTTCTGTTGATGGTTTTTCGAAACCGTTCTAGCCATTACTAAGTCTTTACCCGATGATCAATAATGCGTACTGCCTTACCCTCAGATCTTGGAATTTCCCCAGGCTTTCTGATACTTATTGCTGTGGAGACCCCAATAACATCTTTGATTTTTGACGATAATACCGTGGATAGCTCGTTAGCCTTACTTTCATCGAGAGCTTCCACATGAACTATCATTTGGTCTAATCGCTCAACCCTTGCCAACTCTATCTGAAAGTGAGGAGCTAAACCGTTTGTTGATAATATTTGCTCTTCAATTTGAGTTGGAAAGACGTTAACACCTCGGAGAATAATCATATCATCGGAACGGCCCGTTACTTTATCCATTCGACGCATAGAGCGGGCTGTTCCCGGTCTTAACGTAGTCAAATCACGTGTTCTATACCGTATTAATGGAAAAGCTTCTTTTGTTAATGATGTAAACAGTAATTCTCCATACGAGCCGTCGGGCAAACTATCCCCTGTTTTAGGCTCAATAATTTCCGGATAAAAATGATCCTCCCAAATATGAAGTCCATCTTTTGACTCAACGCACTCATTAGCTACGCCAGGGCCCATTACTTCAGACAACCCGTAGATATCGACAGCATGCATATCAAACGCACTTTCAATTTCTTTTCGCATCGCATTTGTCCAAGGTTCAGCTCCAAAAATACCAACCTCCAATGAACACTCTCTTGGATCAAAACCACTTTTCTTAAACTCATCTAATATATTTAAAATATAGGATGGTGTAACCATGATTGTACTCGGACGAAAATCATTAATTAGAGTTACTTGCCGTGCAGTCATCCCCCCAGATACTGGAACAACAGTGCAGCCAAGCTCTTCGGCTCCGTAATGAGCTCCCAACCCGCCAGTAAAAAGACCGTACCCATACGCGATATGAACCATATCACCCTGTTTTGTACCGGAAGCGCGCATTGACCTAGCCATTACTTGAGACCAAACCTGAATATCGTTTTTTGTGTATCCAACAACTGTTGGCTTTCCAGTTGTTCCTGAACTAGCATGAATACGCGAAATTTTATTCTGGGGCACCGCAAACATACCGAAGGGGTAATTATCTCTTAAATCTTGCTTCGTGGTGAAGGGAAATTTCTTTATATCCTCCAAATATTTCAAATGATCTGGGTGAGCCTCAACTGAGTCGAACTTTTTTTTATAAAATGGGACATTGTTATAGGCATGCCTAAGTGACCACTTCATTCTATCTAGTTGAAGTGAAATAATTTCATCTAAAGAGGCAACTTCGATAGGATCAAGTGTTTTGGAATTAGCTGTTAAGTCTTTCATTTTTTCCTCATAAAAATCTTTCTTAAAATAAAGTGCCCTCAATTCTGCGAGAGAAACCTCGCATTTCAACACATGTTTTGCCCTCTTGATTGTTAACAGAGACATCATAAATTCCAGAACTTCGTCCACGACTAACTTCTCGCGCTTGCGCTCTTAATGTATCCCCAAAAGAAACAGGCCTTATATAACTAATCATGTTATGTTGAGCGACACACAATTCATTATAACTATTACAAGCAAACGCAAAGGCGCTATCTGCTAGCCCAAAACTCACGGCTCCATGGCAATTTCCATGCCCATTACAATGATGTCTTTCTATACTTAAAATTAGTTCAGCATAACCTGGTCCAATATTTTCTATACGCATACCAAACCATTTAGAAGCGGCATCATTTTCCCACATAACCTTTGATGATTTTTCAGCAATTTCCTGTGGATCCATACTAATTCCCTCCAAAATTTGGAACTCGTTTCTCCGAAAATGCCCGAATCCCCTCTTTATAATCATTAGTTCGACCACAAATTCCTTGTGATTTCGCTTCTTGAATAAGGTGATCATTAAAATCTTGATTTGCCGCAGATTGGATGTTCTCTTTAGTAAGTCCCAATCCAACACTAGCACCACTTGCCAATTCAACGCCTATTTTTTTTGCCTCTTTAAGAAACTCGTTTTCTGGATATGTTTTCCAAATTAATCCCCATTCCTCTGCCTGTTTGGCACTCACCGGACAGGCCGTCATAGTCAAGGCCTTTGCACGAGCTTCACCAACTAGACGAGGTAAAAGCCAACTGCCACCTGCATCCGGAACAAGTCCCACTTTTGAAAAACTTTGGATAAATCTAGCGGTTTCATTAGCTATAACTATATCACAAGCCAAGGCTAGGTTTGCTCCAGCTCCTGCCGCTACTCCATTTACTGCGCAAATAACAGGCTTATTGATAGCACGTATAAGAGTGACGAGAGGATTATAGAAGTTGGTTAATGTTTTCTCTAAATCAGGTTCCTCAGTAAGCTTATCGGGATGGCGATCTCCTAAATCTTGGCCTGCACAAAAAGCCCTGCCAGAGCCCGAAATCATTATTGCACGGACTTTATCGTCATCTCGAGCAATCTCTAAACAGTCATATAGGTTTTTGTGCATTTCAATATTAAACGCATTTAATTTCTCAGGTCGATTTAAGTAAATTTCGAGTAACTTACTATCTAACTTTTTTATAATTGTACCAGAATTACTCATATTATTTTCCATTTTGACTAGTGAATTTCATCATACGTTATTGTGATCGTCTCTGAAGTGGGTCGTAGTTGACAACTTAAAGCAAATCCTGCTTGGACTTCATAATCTTCTAAAGAATGATTTACTTCCATCTCGCCACTCCCCTCAACAATTTTACAACGACATGAAGAACATATTCCACCCAAACAGGAATATGGAGCATCTAGATTGGACTTTCTCGCCGCGTCTAAAAGTGATTGGTTAGAATTCAAGGAAACTTTGTGTGCAACCCCATCTAAAATCACTATTGCAGTAGTTTGTTTCAGATTAGGTTTTATTGTTTTAACTGTATTTTGTTTTTTACGTTTAGTGGCGGTAAAGAGTTCGTAAAATATTTTCTGTTTACTTACCCCCATTACTTCCAGCTTACTTTTTATATCTCTGACCATCATTTCAGGACCACATAGAAATGCACAATCTATTTTATGGCCTGCGCCCCATATATTCAGTATACCTTCAAGTTTTTCACTGGTAATTCTACCGGAAAATAGATCAATTTCTTGTTGAGTTGACGATAGCACATGAACAACAGTTAATCTCTCCAGAAAGGTATTTTTAAGATCTTCAATTCGTTCCCTAAACATAATGCTGGCGGGCGTTTTATTACCATAAATAAGGGTTACTTTAGAATTTAAATCTTTTGATAAGAATGTTTCTACATGACTAATCACGGGTGTAATTCCACTTCCAGCTGCAACTCCTAGCATATGTGAAGAGTTATCTTTTAATGGAAGAGTAAAATTTCCAGAAGGCGGAAGTACATCTAACACATCCCCAACTTTTAAATTTTGATTAGCAAATGCCGAAAATGCACCGCCATCGACTTCTTTCACCCCTATTTTTAAGTCTTCAGAGCCTTCAGGCGTACATATTGAATAACATCTACGAAGGCTTTCTCCATCAAACTCATGTTGAATTGTAACGTACTGCCCGGCCCGGAATTGAAATAGACTCTTCAATTCATCCTTTAGCCCTAACGTCACAATAACTGACTTGGAAGTTCCTCGTTCGATATGTTTCACCGGCAATGAATGCAATTTCTTCATAATTATAACCCTAAAGACATTTAAAGTAATTAAAAGGCTCGAGGCAATCTTCGCAACGCCATAAGGATTGACAAGGCGTAGAACCAAACTGACTAATTTGAGATATATTTTTACTTTTACATTGTGGGCATTCTTTTGGGCCAGATGAGCTAGTGCTGGGCGGTGCAATACCATATTCGAGTAGCTTTTTTCTCCCTTCATCACTCATCCAATCGGTCGTCCAATTGGGCGTGAGAACATTTTGAATATTAAACTTTTCTACCTCTGCATTTTTTAAAGCGTCCGATATCATTTCTTTAATAATGCTAGTAGCGGGGCAACCTGAGTAGGTTGGGGTTACATCAATTTCAAAACCAAAAGCTCCGAGCCGTATATCACGAATAACACCTAAATCTCCAAGAGTTAGTACGGGAATCTCTGGATCTGGTACAGCTTCAACAATTGATCTAATCGAAACAATATCCATATATCACCACTCACAATTTGGAAAAGAGCGCTGGAGGTATTGCATTTCAGCCAAGATGAACCCTAATTCCTCTGTGTGGTGCCCTATGTTTGCCCCTTTATGGAAAAACCTATTATCAGGAACGTTCAATGAGGCCAATTTACAGTCACCCGATATGGTTCCCAGAATAGTTTCTCTTAATGAGGATGGTAGCGGAGAAATCCCAAGATCAAAAAGTTTTTTGTCCAAATCAGAATCTTCAAATAAATTTCCAAAGTAAGGCCAGAGAGAATCTATCGCTGACTGGATTTTAGTGTGACTTTCTTCAGTGCCGTATCCTAATTTAATAATTAAATTACGAGATCTTTCCCGATGGTATTCAACTTCTACCAAAGCCTTTGATGAAATTTCAACTATCGTTGAATCAGTTCCTACTTTTAAATGATTGAGCTGCTCGAGATGCCAAACATCGAAAAAATATTGCCTAACTAAAGTTACTGCAAAGTCTGAATTTGGTCGCTCACATAGTAATGAATTACGAAAATCAATGGCATCACGCAAAAAAGCGAGTTTATCAGCCGTCTGACCGTTTCCGTCTAGACTTGCCACAAAATTTAACCACATTTGAGCATGCCCCATCAAATCTAAAGATACGTTCGCAAATGCTATATCTTCCTCTAGTGTTGGGGTATGCCCGCACCACTTTGAGTTTTGTTGTGCTAATATCAAAGCATTATCACCCATTTTCAGCGCTAAAGATCGGCGAGGGTCTATCATATTTTTTCGACCTCATCTGGAATTTGATAAAAGCTTGGGTGACGATAAACTTTATCCTTGGATGCCTCAAAGAGAGGCCCCTTTTTTGAAGGAATGGATGCTGTTATTTGACTCGACTGGACCACCCAAATGCTTAGACCTTCATTACGCCTGGTGTAAACGTCCCTAGCATTATTCATAGCAGTCTCAGAATCGGTTGCATGCAATGAACCGACATGTCTGTGTGCGGTCCCGTGTTGGCCTCTTATAAAAACCTCCCAAAGAGGCCACTCTTCATTCATTGAAATACCTCATTCAGCTGCTATTTTTTCAGATATAATTCTTTTGGAGTTCGCAGTTAATCCATTACGAAACCACTCTCCATCATCCCAGGCTTTATTTCGGGCATTTAATCTTTCTGCGTTACAGGGCCCATTACCACTTATTACCTCGAAAAATTCGTCCCAATTTGGTTGAGAAAATTCATATTGCTTCGTCTTTGAATTAAATTTGAGGCCCTTATCTGGAATTTTCAATCCAAGATAATCAGCTTGAGGCACAGTCTGATCGACAAATTTTTGCCTTAACTCATCATTATAATTAATCTTGATCTTCCAGGCCATAGATTGGGCAGAGTGAACACTTTTATTATCTGAGGGACCAAACATCATAAGTGATGGATACCAAAATCGGTTAAGTGAATCTTGAGCCATTTGTTTTTGGTCCTTAGACCCAAAAGCCATCTTCATCATCAAATGGTAACCCTGTCTTTGATGAAAACTCTCCTCTTTACAAATACGAACCATCGCACGCGCGTAAGGTCCAAAAGATGTTTTTTGTAATGGGACTTGGTTCATAATTGCCGCGCCATCTACCAGCCAACCGATTGCTCCCATATCTGCCCAATTTAAAGTTGGATAATTAAAAATTGACGAGTACTTAGCTCTACCCGTCAATAGCTCCATAGTCATTTCGTCACGAGATTTTCCAAGAGTTTCAGCGGCTGAATATAAGTATAACCCGTGGCCTGCTTCATCCTGCACCTTAGCTAATAAGATCGCCTTTCGTTCCAACGTAGGCGCTCTACTGATCCAATTCCCTTCAGGTAGCTGACCTACAATTTCGGAATGAGCATGTTGACCCATTTGCCTGATTAGTGTTTTGCGGTATTCATCCGGCATCCAATCCTTGGGTTCAATCTTTTCACCTCTGTCAATTCGCTCTTGAAATTCACGCTCTTTTGCACCCATTTCATCCAGAAGCTTAGGTTTTTTGCCAGTTGAACTGATATTTTGTGCGTACATGTATGTATATCCTAACTTAAGGAAAAAAATTTTAAAAATAAATTATCACAAAAAATATAATAAACCGTCCGGTCGGTCAACTATTAAAGTAAAAAAGTCAAATTTATTGGCTATACATACTTTTTCGTATTTTTTTAACGCGCTCTGTAGCTTCAGGACTGCCATCATGATACGATCCAAACCAATTATCCCACGGCATTTCGGTGTTTCCATAGTTACACTCGAAGTACCGATGGTGAAGCTGATGATGAAAGGTCCCAATTTTAAGGTGTGTTTTATCACCCAAGACTAAATTCTCGTATCCAGAGTGTGACGTCGCGGTTGCTAAAGCGAGCCAATAACCCATAAATAAAAAATGAATTGGATGCGAAGGAATAATTAAAAATATTAACAATAAACTCATATAAGCCAAAACTTCAATTGGATGCATAGAGAATCCTGACCAAGGTCCAATCGAAATACTACGATGATGAACGGAATGGACACGCTTATAAATCCAGGGAATATGTAGCGTTCTATGAACCCAGTAAAAATGAAAAGATTGAATTGCCGGCATAATCAAGAAAAGCATGAAAAACCAAATTGGGTGGTTCGAGAAAGTTATTAGCGGCGCCCACCCATTAGCGAAGCCGAACCAAACAATAACATCATAAAATGTCCATATTGTTACACCAGAAAGTAGAGTATAAGTTACATTATCCCAATATTGGTCATGCCATAAAAATACCCTATTTTTTTTTGCCAAACTACGGCGATCATATTTAAATTCATCTTTTTGTTTTTTCCAGCCATACAACCAAAGATGAAGACCTTGAGCAAAAATAGTCATAAGAATAATATTACGTGCCCAGAGCTGAAGCACCCAACCCCATTCAAGCACTCTCATCTGCTCTAACGAAGGAACTAGAAAAAACCAAACACCCACTGCTAGCAATGCATAAATCAAAGACTCTGTTATAGGCAACCAATAAAGTGTAAACCATTTTAACGTGGCAATAGGCTTTAGTGGCCACGAGAAAATCGGACTGACGGCAACAGGATAATCTGGATGCCAATTCCACTCTTTGCTTTCACCGGCCTTTAAATGAGGTAAGTCCGATCCCATAAACAGCTCCTAAAAAAACAAACGATAATATTTTACTATCACTTTCCTCTTCAAATAGTTTAACTTTCCCGACGTTTTCTGTCGCTATTACTCAAAATTAAATTATTAAGGATTTCTAATTATATTTATAAGAAATTCATTCTAACTCTTCAGGGAAATATAAAACTATATTTAACTTATAATACAAACGGTTCTGTGTTATCAAAAAAATTCTCTAATAAAATAGCGAGACCAGTTCTAATTAACTTTAGGAGTTAAATTGACACAACGAGTAGGATGGCAGACATTAATAGGTTCTTCGTTAATTATGTCTTTTGCTCTTCTAGGCGATGCGTTAATTTATGCAGTTTTACCAATTTATGCTGAAGATTTTGGAGTTACCATGCCAATGGTGGGTATACTCCTATCGATTAATAGGTTCGTACGCGTATTCACCTATGGGATAATAAGTAACCTAGTTAACACATATGGAATGCGCTCAATGTGTATTGTTGCTGCTTTAATGGCAACCAGCAGCACAGCCATTTACGGCTTAAGCAATGGTTTCTTACCATTATTTCTTGCGCGTATAGTATGGGGAATAGCCTATGCTATACTTGTTTTATCTACCTTAGCCTACGCCATTCAATATAGGGCTAAGGCTGGTACACGGGTTGGTACAAGTCAAGCCATTCAACGCCTTGGCCCTATTTTGTCACTACTTCTTGGAACTTGGCTTGTAACTCAAGTGGGACCCAGTAAAGTTTTTTTATTATTGGCCATTCCAACTTCGCTTGGCATAATTATCGGTCTCTATTTACCTAAATATGAAACTCCTAACAAAAAAGTTGAAAAGACTAAGCATAAAATCGCAAAACCAACTCTTTTAGATATTTTGTTTTTCTTGCAAGGATATGGCGTTGATGGACTTTTTGCTGTGACTGTAACATTAATGCTCGCTAAAACTAATGACTTTAACATTGCCATTTTAGGAGGTGGTACTTTATTGGCTCTACGTCATTTTGGCGAAGCCATCGCGGCACCGATTTTTGGTTACATCGCTGATATTATTGGAGCAAAAAAGATATTTTTAATTAGTGCACTCTTGACGGTCAGCGGGTTGCTCTTAATTTCCCAAGACTACATAATAATCGGCGCTATAATACTTTTAATCTTTCGTGGTGCTCTTGCTGCTTTAGGGCCAGCTATTATTGCCCAAAGTGAGGTCAGCAAAGAAAATATATTAGGTAATCTAGCACGAATGCAAACTTGGAGAGATTTAGGAGCCGCTCTTGGGCCAGTCATTACGGGGTCCACGTTGTTACTTGTTTCCGCAGAGTTACAACATTTAATCTTAGCAATTATTTTTACTTCCTTCCTCGTACTCTTCAAAAGATCAAAGTCATTTTGATCAGGGTTGAGCTCTCACACAAGATCTTACTAACCGTCATACAAATTATTCATTTAAGATTTGTTATATATCAGAGGGAATTTCTTACTATAAAAGGGATCTCCAGCTTTTAGAGTATCATCTGACAACCAATCCGCTACCCCTTGGGATGGCTCATATCTAGAGCCATCAGTCGCAAAACGTACTGCGTAACCTCGTCGACGGCGAGTTGCCGTTTGGTTTCCTTTTGCCGAATGAACTATGTACCCATCAAAAACCAACATATCACCTGGGCTCAAGGCCCATGATTTAATATCATATTTATCACGATCCTTTTCAAAATCCGGCATATCATCATATTGGGGATCGTCTGGCTTTAAATACTTAACAAAAGCTCCCAACTGATCAGTAATAAAGGGGTGGTATTTTTTCCCCCAATTGTGAGATCCAGGTATAAACTCAAGAGAACCATTTTTGTCATCAACATGATCAAGCGCTATCCAGGTTGTCATGATGGGACCATTAATCGGCCAGTAAGGTTGATCAGTATGCCATCCAGTTCGAGTTTTAGTTCCCACTTCTTTTACAAACATTTGATCAAAAACAAGAGAAGTAGTTTTTGAATTTACTAAATCAGCTACAATTTTTCCAATTCCTGAATTAAGACAAAAATCTCGAAAACCACCTGCTTCTAAACGCATATTACGATTATCAAAGTATCTTTTATTCTTTTTAACTTGTATTTCTATGGCTTCACGCAGAACTTCCAGCCAATGAGCATTTAAAACATTTTTGACAACTACGACCCCGTTTTCTTTGTAATCATCGCGCAACCCATTTACTTCTTTTTTTAATATATATTCAGACACAACCTATCTTCCTTGTAGAACTGTTTAAAATTAAATTTAGTAGGCGTTATGGTATTTAATCCTTATTATAATAGGTTACGATAAAGTTAATTTAATATAACCACTATAATCGACATAGTATATTTTGCAATATTTGCATCAACATGTGATTGAATTTAAAAAGGTTTGGTAATCGACTTAAAATATTGTGAAGTGACTATAATAAATACGATTTTACTTAGCCTTCAGATGATAATAAAGCACTTAAGGAGTGACCAAGATGACTATACCCAGTATGAACATGTCAGGGCCTAAAAATATAAATTATGAAAATCTTAGTCCTAAAAATGGCCTATCTCATGTCACAGGATCTACTGATTCAACGCTTTTGAATACTACAATACCTCAGTTTTTAAAAGAGTCTGTTTCTAAATATGGATTAAGGGAAGCACTTATTTTTCCGGATCAGAGATTAACTTATTTTGATTTCGATCAGGCCATTGATGCATTAGCAATTGGTTTTTTGGCTCTTGGATTAAACAAAGGTGATAGATTGGGTATTTGGTCTCCCAATCGTTTAGAATGGGTATTAACGCAGTTTGCAACGGCTCGAATTGGGGTAATATTAGTTAATATAAATCCAGCTTACCGAATTTCAGAGTTAGAATATTCCTTAAATAAAGTAGGCTGTAAAGCTCTGGTCTTAGCTGAAAAATTTAAGAGTTCTGAGTACCTTAAAATGATCCAAACATTAGCTCCAGAAATAAACAGATGCAATCGAGGCGAATTACAAGCTAAAAATCTACCTAAACTAAAGCATGTGATTGTAATGGGTGATACCGACGGCTCAAATGGCATATGGTTATTTGATGAAATCAAAACCCTTGGTGGCCCAAACGAAAAATTAAAACTTAGTGAAATAGAAAAGAACTTAACACCGCATGACGCGATTAATATCCAATTCACTTCTGGAACAACGGGCCAACCCAAAGGAGCGACCCTATCTCATTTCAATATTGTCAATAACGCTATATTCACGACAGAGCGGATAAACCTTACTGAAATCGATCGGCTGGCAATC